>RXJW01000036.1 GCA_003963005.1 Burkholderiales bacterium | reverse complement strand
TGGTGGGTCGCACCTCAACCTTATCCGGGACCACGATGGCCACCCTCTACGGGCCGCCTCGCCTAAAAACTTACACCACCTCGCGGGGCATCACCGGCTAGGCAGCCCGGTGACCCAGCCGATGGTGCGTGGGCAGGCGCCCAGCGTCGCGCACAGCTGGGCGGTTTCCAGGGACCGGATGCGGGTGTCGGCGTAGGCCATGTGGACCTCCAGCCGGCCTCATCAGGACGCTGGATGCTCGGCCACAGCTCGGGCGGCGCCGCGCACGCGCGCGCTGGCCAGGATGGGAATCACGGTGCGCGGTGCCGCGAGCAGTGTGTCGATGTCGTCGCGAGGCGCGAAGAGCAGGACGTTGCCAGTGCTGGCGACGATCTGCATGACGTCCTCGGGCGTGAGGGCGCCGATGGAGCGCGCCTGCCGGGGACTGAGCCCGGAACTGCAGCACGCGCTGGCCAAGTCGCTGCGCGCGGCGTCACGGACATACGAGAGGAACGAGAAGTTGAGGAGCTGAACTGCGTTCAGCGGTGGGGTGTCGTTCATTGCTGCTGCTCCCGGTCTGCCGGATGGCGGATCCCCACAGCCGCGGTCGGCTGGGCGGTCGGAGCGCCCTCGACGGGCGGCGGCGACTGGCACGCAGCGTACTCAAAAAAGTCGCACAGTGTCAAATGAGACTATTGCGCAGCGATAAAAACTAGAGCAGGTAAGTTTTCAAAACTAGACAGAAATCGGTTCGCCAGAGGGGCGGGAGGGGGCTGTCGGGCTCTATGAGAATCGTGTTCGATCTCTTGGTCGGATGCGGCGCCTCCGGCTACGACCTTGGCAGCGCTTCGAAGCCCAGTTCCAGAGCGTTGAAAAGACTGAGCGCCCGGGAGGGTTTTTCGTACAGCTGCACGCGGAACTCGGCCATCGCCGATGCCAGCTCGGATTCCTGCGCCTCGCCGTCGATCTGACCCGTCAGGATGATCACGGGACCGCTGGGATTCTTCTCGCGAATCAGGGGCAGCAGCGCCCCGGCGCGATCCTCTCCCAGGACCCAGTCGAGGATGTAGCCGTCGAATGTCGTGGTCTCCAACGCGGTGCGCAAATGTTCGGCCGTTGTGTAGGAGATGGCGTCGAGCCCCTTTTGGCGCAAGAACTGAACGATGGCCCGGCCCAGATCGTCGTCGTCGTCGACCACGGCAACTCGGCGCGGCTGTTCCATCTCGAAGACAAGACGCCGTATCTCGAACGCGTCTCGGCCCGCGGCATCGGAAGGCGGGAGTACGGTCCAACTGTCACCCGCGTCCTCACCAGGCAGCGCGACGTATGGGCCGATGCCCTGGGCCGCCTTGGCGCCCGGCCAGATGGTGCATGGTGTGCGACAACTGCCGACGATCAGGACCCCTGGCTGCCCCGGCTGCTCTTCGACGAGCGCTCCAAGCAGGGAGAAGAGCGGCTCGCCGAAATGCGCCGCGACACGCTTGATTTCCTCGGCGCTCCAGGGCGTCTCGCCCATCATGCGTCGGCGCACCTGCTGGTAGGCAATCCCCGCGGCGGCCTCCAGCGTGACCAGCCGCTTGCGCTCTGGCACGCTGCGCCGATCCAGGAGGGCCGTGATCGCCTGGGTGATGGCCGGCGTGGACTTGTCGGTCGCAGAATCTTGTTCCATGGTGTGGACTTCTTCTTCCGGCGCTGAACTCGGGGAGAGGCTGCTTCGAGTGTACGTCTCGCGATAGATCCAGATGAAGGTTTGACAGGGTGCTGATCCCCTGCATGTCCCTTATCGGTGACAAGTTTTTATCAAAAAAAGACAAATGCCCCTGTTGCAACTGGATGCGAAAGCAACAAAAAAGGGCACCTTCCGTTTCCGGTTGGTGCCCTTGAATTCATTCCAGCCATCGCTGCAAAGCGGCGGCCGGAGCTTGGCGGCTAGGCGGCCTCGACGACCGCCTGCCACTCCGAGCGGCTCTGGTCGATCATCCGTCCGGCGATCGCCTCGAGCTCGGTCGAGCGGTCATAGTCCTGAACCTCCTGGGCATAGCCGGTGACGGCATTGACCAGGCCGTAGCCCGACAGGTCGGCTTCGGTGATCAGCGAGCGCAGCACACCCGCACGCTCCTGCTCGTTGAACAGGTAGCGGGTGGCCAGCACTTCCACCGCCTTCACCGGGTCACCCATGAGCGGGATGCCCAGCGTGCGGCGCATCTTCTCGGCCACCAGCGTGAACGTGGCTTCCGAGACCGCCGCCTCCACCACGTCGCGGACCTTCAGGAAGAAGGCCTTGTCGTCGGCAGCCAGCGTGTCGTCGCGGAAGATCGTTACTTCCTCGGTGGAGGCTTCGCTGAGCCGGCCCACGTGCGTCTTGCGCATGGCACGGTCGGCGGCGATCAGGCCGTTGCTGCACTTCAGGCGGAACACCAGTGGCTGGACCGACAGGGTGCCTTGGCCGATCTCCGAGTTGCTGACCACGACACCGGCCTGCACCACGTCGCCCGGCTGGATCTCGAACTTCAGCTCGGGCGTGATGACCTTGAGGTACATCCGGCTGGCGGTGAGCTCGACGGAGTCGAAGCGCGCGCCAGGCAGTTGCCTCAGGATCGGGAAGACGTGCTGCAGCAGGTCGTAGTTGTCGAGCCGGCGGTAGCGGTCCGACAGGAAGGCGCGGGCCTGCCCGTCGAGCGTGCGCACCATGCGCTGCTCGGGTTCCTGGTGCAGCCAGGTGTCGACGTTGCGGTCGAGCAGTCCCGGCTGATCCGTGCGCATCCGTTCGAAGTAGGCGAACGGGATCTTCAGCTTGTCGGCGATCTGGCGGCGGAAGAGCTCCGTGGTGGGGAAGGACTTCGCGCCATCCGGTGCCTCGATCTGGATGCTGGTGCAGCCGTTCGGGGCGGTCTGGTGATGCATGAGCTGCGTGGGCACGATCATGTCGACCTTGGTCGCGAGCTGGCGTTCGAGTTCGTTGGCCAGGTCGATGAGGGAACGTCCGTACTTCATGGCAATCTCCAATGAGAAAGCGGGGACGGACCTCCCCCTGTGGGGAGCGCGTCCCCGCAGGGTGGGTGCCCAGGACGGGCCTGGGCTGGGATGTGGCGGGACGGGTCAACGTCTCGCTGTGGATTCAAGGGCTGCCTTCGCCGCGATGCGGCCTGGTTCGGTAGCTACCAGAGGAAACCTCTTTCGCTGGGCCCGCCGGTGCAGGTCCACTGAAAGAGGCGGGATGGCATTGCTGCCACCCGCCAAACGGCTACGCCGCCTTCGCCTCGTTGGCGATGCGCGCGAACCAGATGTCGGCCCAGTCGGAGCCGGCCTGCCGCGGCACGAAGACCTGGACCTTGCGATCCAGGCCGTCGCCCTTGGCTTCACGGACGAGCCGCTGCGCCAAAGCGAAGGCCGAGGCCTGGCCGGCGAACTCCGCATCCGCGTCGTTGTCGGCGTAGATGCAGACTCGCTTGACCATGGGCGGCAGCCAGAGCTTCTCCAGGTTGCCGCAACTGAGCGCGGCCCAGACCTGCTTGCCGGTGCTTAGCCGCACGGCCAGGCCGGTCTCGATGCCTTCGGTGATCGCCAACTCGTCGGCCGGCTCGTCGAGCCGCACCGTCGCACCGTTGATCCCGGAGGACAGCACCTTCTTGCTCTGCTCACCCAGCGCCTTGCGCCCATCGGACAGGTAGGTACGGTGGAGCGTGATGGCGTGGCCGTCCGGTCCCTGCACGCAGGCGAGCATGGCGGGGTACTCGGCGATCTTCTTGGCACGCTGCTGGCCCGGCGCCTTCTCGTAGTAGCCCAGGGCCGGATGAAAGCGCAGTGCGCGCGGGAAGGTGGAGAGCGCAATACCCCGATTGCGCAGGTAGCGATCCACCTCGTCACCCATCGTGACGGGCTTGGCTTCATTCCAGATCCTCTGGCAAAGCCGCTTCATGCGCTCGGGAGAGGGCCCCGACGCGCCAACGGGCAGGGCCCGCACGACGCCGAGCTGACGCTCGATGGCGTCGAGCAGTTCGCCGAACCGCAGGCCCAGCACCGCCTGCGCCAGCTTCAGGCCGCCACCGGCGCCGCAGGTGCGGCAGTGGTAGTTGCCCTCGCCGAACTTGTCGGTGTACTGGAAACGGTCGGTGCCGCCGCAGCCTGGCAAAGGGCAGGGCTGGTTCTTGCCGTTGAGGATGCGTTCGTCGACGCCCAGGGCCTTGAGGATGGGCGTCCAGTGGTGATGCGCGCGGGTCTTGAGGTCCCGGACGCGCGCTTCGAACTCTTCGTTCATGGTGTCCTCCACGCGGGTTGGAGCCCCGACGCGACGCGCATGGATATCGCGCGCCACGCCGGGCCTCGGGTCCTGTTCAGCCGCAGCTGCCGGTGTGGTGGCAGTGCAGGCAGCGTTGGCAGCCATCGACCTTGTGCAGCGCATGCGCGCCGCACTCGGGGCAGGGCTTGCCGCCGCTGGCGACCGGCAGGCCGCTGGTGGCGTCCATCTCGACGGGCGCAACGGCGGTGCCTTCCTGGGTCCTGTGGGCCAGCTTCTCGGTCGGCACCTGCGCACCCAGTTCGTCCAGGAAGCCGCGGCGCGCCAGGATCTCCTGCAGTGCGTGGCCGATGGCCGCGACCTCGGAGTCATGGATGCGCGGCACCTGGCCGCCTTCGGCCTTGGCGACCGCACCGTGGCGAACCGGCCCCTTGTCCCAGACCACCTCGCGCATGTTGGCCAGCGCCTTCGCGAGCGATCCGCCGGAGCGGGCCACCATCGAAAGCAGGCGCATGTTCGAAGAGATCCATTGCTGGCCTTCGTCACGTTGGCCGGCGGGCACGAAGAACTCCACCGGGCGCTCGATCACGACCTCGCGGCCGTTGACCGTTCCGCGCACTCGCATGAAGTTGACCGTGAGGTACACGGACTTCTTGCCTTCGCCGGTCCAGTACTCGACCTTGGACGTCACGCCCTGCAGCTCACCGCCGGGGCGGCTCTCGATCTGCTTGCGCAACGGGTCCTCGTCGGTGCCTGGCATTGCCGGCTTGGCCGACGGCGCCACGGAGAGCACCGCGCCGGTCACGCTGTTGGGCCGGTAGGTCGCCAGGCCCTTGAGCCCGGCCTTCCACGCCTTGAGGTACAGCTCCCTGAACGCCTCGAAGGGGTAGTCCTCGGGCACGTTCACCGTCTTGGAGATCGACGAGTCGATGAAGGGCTGCACGTGCACCAGCATCTGCAAGTGTTCGTCCGCCGACATCTCCAGCGCCGACACGAAGCTGGCCGGGAGGCTTGCCACGTCGCCGCCGCGCTCGCGGTACAGCCGGTAGGCATGATCCTCGACGAGGTACTCCTGGAAGGAGTCGTCGGGCATGCGCTTCTTGCGGCTGTAGGTCCACGCGAACGCCGGCTCGATGCCGTTGCTCGCGTTGTCCGCGAAGGCCAGGCTGATCGTGCCGGTGGGCGCGATCGACAGCAGGTGGCTGTTGCGCAGGCCGCGCTGGGCGATGGCCAACCGGATGTCGGTCGGCAGCCGCTTCGCGAAGCCGCTTTCCAGGTAGCGCGGGGCGTCCAGCGCCGGGAAAGCGCCTTTCTCCTCGCCCAAGTCGATCGAGGCCCAGTAGGCCGTGTCCCGCATCGCCTGGGCCACCCTGGCCCCGAAGGCGACGCCGTCTGCCGAGTTGTAGCGCACGCCCAGCATCACCAGCGCGCTGCCGAGGCCCAGGAAGCCCAGGCCGATGCGACGCTTGAACATCGCTTCGCGCTGCTGCTCCGGCAGCGGCCAGAAGGTCACTTCCAGCACGTTGTCCAGCATGCGCACAGCAATGCGCACGATGGCGTCGAAGGCGGGCCAGTCGAAGCGCGCGGCGGCCGTGAAGGGCTCGTGCACGAAGCGGGTCAGGTCGATCGAGCCAAGGCAGCAGCAGCCGTAGTCGGGCAGGCTCTGCTCGCTGCAGGGGTTGGTGGCCTCGATGACCTCGACGTAGTGCAGGTTGTTCTCCTCGTTCATGCGATCGAGGAACACGACGCCGGGGTCCGCGTGGTCGTAGGTCGACCGCACGATCTCGTCCATCAGCTCGCGGGCGCGCACCGTGCGGTACACCCACTTCCCGTCGGCACGCTGGTGCGCGCCGGCGTCGAGCAGTGATGCAGCAGGTTCGGCCGCATGCACGAGCTCGAAGGACTCGTCGGCTTCGACCGCGCGCATGAACGCGTCGGTCATGCCCACGGAGATGTTGAAGTTGCGCAGGCCGTTCTGGTCCTTGGCGTGCACGAACTCCAGCACGTCGGGGTGATCGCAGCGCAGGATGCCCATCTGGGCGCCACGCCGCGAACCAGCCGACTCCACCGTCGCGCAGGACTGGTCGAAGATGAGCATGTAGCTCACCGGACCCGACGCGTTCGAGTGGGTGCCCTTGACCATCGCGCCCTTCGGGCGGATGCGGCTGAAGTCGTAGCCGACGCCGCCGCCGCGACGCATGGTCTCGGCGGCCTTGGCCAGCGCCGTATAGATGCTGGGCTTGCCGTCGACGTCGTCGGAGACGCTGTCGCCGACCGGCTGCACGAAGCAGTTGATCAGCGTCGCGCGGATGTCCGTGCCGGCGGCGGAGTTGACCCGGCCGGCGGGGACGAAGCCGCTGCGCATCGCATGCAGGAACTGCTCCTGCCAGTGATCGCGCCGGTCTTCGGGCTCGGCTTGCGCCAGGGCCCGCGCGACGCGCTGCTGCACGTCATCGATCGTGGTCTCGTCGCCCTTGGCGTACTTCTCCAGCAGCACATCGACGGAGGTGACTTGCGGGGAGAGCTGGGCGATGGAAGAGGGAAGGTCATTGAGTTTCATGACAACTCCAGGTTGGGATACCCGCGTGGCCAGGACCGGGCCGACAGGACGCGTGGGGACGCGTGCTGCTGGGCGGCCTCGAAGGCTTGGGCGGGCGGAAAAGGCGAGGGGACGCAGAGGGCGTCCGCCGCCAGGCGGTGGTCAGCGAGGAGCGCGCGGCAGGGCCGCGGCAGCGCTGAGGTCGTGCGGCCCGGGAGGGCTGCAACTGGGACTCTTGGGCTGGCTTCGTTGCCGAAGGCAACAGGTCTGTCAGCTACCTGGGGAGATCCTTCTTTCCGGAGCACGCCAAGGCGCGCTCTGGAAAGAACCGCCGGTGGCGGTTCCTTGGGCCGGTGAGCGGATCACCGGCAGGGTCAGGATCAAGCGTGCGCGACGCCTGCGGGAACAGGCGGCACGTGGGCGGGATCCTTCACGCGCCAGACCGGCGCCTCCACGAAGCCGGACGGGCAGCGCCGGCCGGTGTCCTCGAACAGGCCGGTGGCCAGCATCGGCTCGATCACCGGCTCGTTCTTGGACCAGGACTTGACGGTGAACTCGTCGGTGGCGACGCGGGCGCCGTAGGAGGCCAGGTTCGTCGACAGGGTCCAGCCATCGTCGGGGTCGTCGCCGAGCAGCAGTTGCACCGCGATCGCGCCGCCCTTGGGGTAGCGGCCGATCACGATCCGTGCATCGCCGTACGGTGTGCTGACGGTGCCGAGAATTTGTGGTTGGAGCATGGGGTGCTCCTTTCAGAGACCGCGCTGCTACTGCAGCGCAGTGGTGTAGAGAAGGCCGCACACGAGGGCGCTGCCCAGCGCATGCTTGAACAGGTCCGGCACCGTGGCGCGGTGCGCGGTCTGCGTGTCGCCGTGGTCGGTACGGCGGATCTGGTAGCCACCGTGGTCCAGCTGGACGTGGAAGGCGGGCCGATCGGCGCCGGCCACCACGAACTCGCGGCCCGGCTCGCCGGTCAGCAGTTCGCTTTCCTTCACGAGCCAGTCGAGGTCGGTCAGGGTGTGCACCGGCACCAGCGTGCGGAGTTCGGCGCCACGTAGGGTGGTTTGAGGGTTCATGTGATCTCTCCTCATTGGTCGATGACGAGGCAGAACAGAGCGGTGGATGGGACGGCGAGCGCCTCGCCTGCGCGAGCCGGGGCTGCAGTGAGCAGCATCCGGGGCGGGCCAGCGGGACGCGTCTTGCCCGTCGACGTGCCTTCATCAGGGAAGGCCGCGGCGGGCTGGCAATGCAGCCGGATCGGAGGCATCGCCTGCATCGGCTCGATGTCCGCGATGGCCTCGGAGGCCTGCAGCGGTTGGTCGAGCCCGCCGGCGACGCCCCACAGGATGAAGATCGCGAACAATCCCCAGCTGGGGCTGATTGATGCTTGTGGCATGCAGGTCCTTTCAGCTGGGCAGCAGAGGCAGTGCCGAACCGAAGAGGTCCGGTTGCGCGGCCTCGCTGTGTGCCTTGATCTGCTCGTTGATCCACTGCGGATTGCGGGCCAACTGCTTGGCCACCCAGTCCGGGTGCTCGCGAATGAGCGCCTGGACCCAATCGGGGTAGCGGCCCAGCGTGGCGCGAACCCACTTGCGGGCGTTTGCGCGCAGCCAGTTGCGCACGTCCTCGACCTGCAGCGCGCCGAAGTACGCCGTAGGCGACATCGGGCTGCTGCCCACCACCCGCAGGCAGTTGGCGAACGAGAACGGACGGTGGTCGAGCGCAGGGTCCGTCAGGGCCCAGGCCAGCGTGTCGAGCTTCTCTTCGAGCGGGGTCTCGGGATCGGGAAGGCGGCGCAGTTCCAGGAGCAGGCGCCAGTGCAGGTGCACCACATCCTCCTCGGACCACTCCGGCGCGGGCGCCGAGTCATCGAGAAAGTTGCGGACGGCCCGTTGGGCCTCGGGGGGAAGTTCCTGCAGCGCGACGGGCAGGGGATCGTCCTGGTCGCAGTGATCTTCCGGAAGGTCAAAGAACGCTCGGGTCAGCGGATCTCGCGCGAACGGCGCGCAAGCCGCACTGGGTGTCGGCATGGTGTGCCTCCATCGGATGAGCGGAGGCAATGCGAGGCCCGGCGCGGGTGCAATTGCCCCGCGGGGTTGGAAGGGTTGTCGGTGCGAACCGACGTTCTTGGACTGGTTGGGAGTTCAGCGCGCGTGACTGCGCGCGACCGGCACCAGCTGACCGATCAGGAAACCTTTCGACGCGCGTCCGCACATGGGGCGGCGCCTCGAAAGGTCAGATCGGAGAGGTGTGGATGAGCCCCGTGGGGCTGCACGACGACGTCGAGCAGAGGGTGGGCTTGCCGAGAGTTGGAATGCCGGGCCAGCTGCGGCATCGATGGCAAAGGTACTTGCTTCTCTGACGCTTGTCAAATGCGGGGCGCACTGTGTCGGGGCGCACTGCGGGAAGGCGCTGCCCGCCCCTCAATCACTGCCGTTGATCTCGGGATTTCCTGCTTGTCATGCTTCGCTCAGAGTGGCGGTGACTCGCTTCTCGGGTACAGCGGTGGGCTCGCCCCAGTGTGACAGCGCCCGTTGGCCGTGGCGGTGTACAGCGCCTGATCAGCGCGCTCAAGCAGTTCCTCCCAAAGTCGTGTCTTGCGCTGTCCGTTGGGCCAGAACCATGTTGATGATCGGCGGCAAGGCCGAATCGCCGACCATGGCATACGCGGCACCGATCCTCGGAGACTGAGAGCGGATGACGCTGGCATCGCCGTCTCGGGCATCTCGACACGCCACACCGGCCTCTTGATCGGGCGCATCGGACAACCCGGCGCCCACTCCATTCCGGGCAACTTCGGCGGCTATGAAGCCCCTCAGTCTCGAAAGGGCAACCTGGGGTTGGCCCTGCCGCGTCGTCGACGTCGGAGGTGGCTAGGTGCTGCAGTCGTGATCGCGCCCCCGCCTACCTAAGCCGCCAAGGGCCGGATTTCCGGTTGTTGCCTGTCTCGTGGGTCGGTCAAGATCGAGCCGGGTGTTACGGCACACGGAGACACGCATGAGCGAGAGCACACTGGCAGTGATGGACAGCGGCGAGGCGAACAGGCGCATCCTGTCGAAAGACGAGTACCGCGCCGACTTCCGACGGGTCGAGGCAGCCTCGCTGAAACGCAGGACCTCGCTGGCCAGCGGAGAGGGCAAGCGCATTTTTGCGCGCTGCTTCTACACCTTCCAGGCCGGCATGTACTTCGTGTCGACGCTGGGGCGGACGAAGCTGCCACGCGAGTCGATCGAGCAGATCGAGCAGGCCGTGAGAGCCAAGCTCGAGGTAGCGGCCAAGGAGGTCGACAAGGTGATCGACAGCGCCGAACTGCTGTTGAAGCAGAACAGCATTGAGGTGATCGCCACCTACGACACCGTGCCGCTGGAGATCGAGATCGGCATCACCTCGGCGCTGGGCCGGCGGTACTTCGAGCTCATCCACAAGCTTGACCAGGCTATGCCTCTCATCCAGACGCTGGAAATCGAGGAAGTGATCAACGAGAAGGCCGCAGAGCACCAGCGTTCGAACTGCAAGCGCATAGTGTTGTCGTTGTCCTCCACGGTCCGCAACTTTTCGTCAGGCGTGCGTCGTCGGATGAACGAAGAGGATGCGAAGAGAGTCGACGGTGGCGATCGATCGCAGGCACGAGCTTCGTCGGAAGGGGCGGCATCGGATCTTCCAGCCTACGCGGATGGCGCGGAAGAGCCGAGGATCAATCTATCTCCAGCGGAGCCAACGCCAACGCCAACGCCAACGCCAACGCCAACCGTAGCATCCGATACGTTGGCCGAGGTTGTCCGCGCAGCGTAGCCTTGCTCGCAGCCGCCCGAGGCTTCGATGGCGCGTGCCGCCATCTCAGGGTGAGCGTCCCGGCGTTCCATCTTGACGCTGGCGGGGCCGCCTTATTCAGTTGGCCGCTGGCGTCCACCGATGAGGCAACAACTCGTCGATGCGGCTGTTGAGCTGCGTCGGCAGTCGTGCCAGTACGTCGCGCAGGTAGGCCCAGGGATCGTGGCCATTGAGCTTGGCCGACTGCACCAAGCTCATCACGATCGCCGCACGCTGACCGGCCAGTTCGCTGCCGCAGAACAACCATGCCTTGCGACCCATTGCCCAAGGCTTGATTTGCCGTTCGAGGTGGTTGTTACCCGGCATGCTTGGGCCTCGCGCCTCCTCGGCGCGCGGGCGGTTCCTCCAGCGGAGTATCGTCCGCACACCGGGATAGGGGCGACGGGAGCATGTGTTTGCGGGTAGGCCGGCATTTGACAATGAGCTGCGAGCTCGGGTTGTTATCTGGCTGCCCCTTCGATTCGCCCGGTTGCGCTGCGAGCGCGGATCCGTAGTTGTCGTGTTGCCCGCGAGCTTCCGCCGTGACTTATGCACTGCAGGAGATCGCCTATGAGAGTCATCGGTTTAGACGTTCATCGGTTCATCGCAACTTCGCGCAGGTTGCGATCATGGACGGTGGCCTAGAACCAGCGAAGGGAGTGCAGCTTTCTTCATGTCGATTTCCCTTTGAGGGGAGTTGATGAGCGCTACCTGCGTTCTAGCGGTAGGGCTGGTAAATACTGGCGCTGTCCATCGAAGGCAGGCCAGTCCATGCCCGGCGAGCCACCTGGCATGCCGGGCACGGCAAGACCAACGGCTGCGGGCCTTTCCTTGAGCAGGCGCAGCACCTCGCGCGCCGGCTCATGGCCGTCGAAGGCGTAGCCCGCGACCTGCCCGGTATGGCAGGCGCCGTACTTCAGCGGCATGCCCAAGCGGGCACGGGCCTCGGTGTTGCCCGAGTCGTGGGTCGTCACTTGGAAGCCCTTGACCCCCAAGTACTGACCCAGTCCCTGCAGCAATCGCAACCTGGCCCCTTCCAGACCTCGAGGGGCGTTGGCGCTGCCCTGGTCAGCACGGGGATGCCGCCAACAGCGAGTGCCATCGCAGAGGTCAGGCGACGCCGACGCGGGCTCATTGGACGGCCCCTTTGGCTGCCGCTTCCTTGCAGGCTTTCTGCTCTGCCTCATACCGATCCTTGCGCTTGGCGTTGAGGTACGGCGTGGATTGCGCACGCGGCCCGTGGTCCAGCGGCAGCACCAGAGCGTCCGGCGGACACGTCATGGCTTCGGCGCCTTTGGCGGGCATGGGGTTGCCATCGCGGGCCATCTGAGTCGCTTGTTTCGCCTTGCGCGCCTGTTCGATGGCCTGCCAGTCCGGGCCGGCAAACGCCGGCAGCGCCGCGCCCAGCGCCAAGGCGTTGATGAGAATGATGAGTGGTCTGTTCATGATGAACTCCTAAAATTGATCGAGGTCGATCGAGCATGCGATGAGGCTCGCGCCCTCGGATCAATCCAGCCACCGGCAGAACGCTATTCGTATCGGGACTGGAACCCGGCTGTCTTCGCCGGCCAGAAATCGAACCGTCGACGGGATCGCCGGGTCAAGGGGCCACCAAGTCGCCGACTCCGGTTCCTTGCCTTCGCCGGTGGTGGTCTGCGCACTCGGCGCAGGCGCAACGTAGCAAAGTGCGCAGGGCATGCAGTTCGATGCCACTGGCATGGACTGCGCCGCGGCGGGCATCGGCGCTGCTGCAGCCATCTCCTGCATGGGCGGGGCCGCCGCCCGGACACCCGAACCGAGGGCCACGCACAGGAACACCACCGCGCCCAACGCGAGACACCAGCGGCGGAAGTGGTCAGACCGCTGCACGCTGCCTCCGCCAGATCGCCAAGCGCCATGTCGCGGGCTCACGCTTACGTCGCATCAGTAGGTACGCCGCTGGAATCACGAACATCGACAGCAGGGGCGCGGTGATCATGCCGCCGACCATCGGCGCGGCGATGCGCTGCATCACCTCCGATCCCGTGCCCGTGCCCCACATGATCGGGAACAGGCCGGCCAGGATCACCGCGACCGTCATTGCCTTCGGGCGCACGCGCAACACCGCACCTTCTCGGATCGCCTCCAGCAGGTCGGCGGTACTGGTCTTGCCTTCGTCGACGCGGACCTCCCAGGCCTGCTTCAGATACAGCAGCATGATCACGCCGAACTCGGCCGAGACACCCGCCAGTGCGATGAAGCCGACCGCCCCCGCCACCGACAGGTTGTAGCTCAGCAGGTACAAGAGCCAGATGCCGCCGACCAACGCGAACGGCAGCGTCGCCATGATCAGCAGCGCCTCGTCGAAGCGCTTGAAGGTCAGGTACAGCAGCACGAAAATGATCAGCAGCGTGAATGGCACCACCACCTTCAGCTTCGCGGTCGCGCGCTCCAGGAACTCGAACTGACCCGACCACGAGATCGAGTAGCCCGCCGGCAGGACCACCTTCTCGGCGACCGCGCGCTGCATGTCCTTCACCGCCGAGCGCAGGTCGCGACCCCGGATGTCCACGTACACCCAGCCGGAGAGGCGCGCGTTCTCGCTGCGCAGCATCGGCGGCCCGTCGGTGATGCGGATGTCGGCCACATCGGAGAGCACCAGCCGCGCACCCTTCTCGGTGACGATGGGCAGCACGCGCAGCTTCTCCAGAGAATCGCGCGTTTCTCGCGGATAGCGCAGGTTGATCGGGAAGCGCTGCAGGCCTTCCACCGTCTCTCCGACGTTGTCACCGCCCACCGCCGAGCTGATGACAGACTGCACATCGGCGATGTTCATGCCGAAGCGTGCCGCCGCGTCGCGGTTGATCGTCACGTCCACATAGCGGCCACCGGTCAGCCGTTCAGCCAGCGCACTGCTGACGCCCGGCACGTCCTTCAACGCTTTCTCGATCTCGCCGGTCACGCGGTCGATCACGGCCAGGTCCGTGCCCGCCACCTTCACACCGACTGGGCTCTTGATGCCAGTGGCCAGCATGTCGATCCGATTGCGGATCGGCGGCACCCAGATGTTGGCCACACCCGGCACCTTCACGATGCGGTCAAGTTCTTCGACCAGCTTCTCCTGCGTGAGGCCCGGTCGCCACTGGCTCTTGGGCTTGAACTGGATCGTGGTCTCGAACATCTCCATCGGCGCGGGATCGGTCGCCGTCTCGGCGCGGCCGGCCTTGCCATAGACGCTCGCGACCTCGGGCACCGTCTTGATCAGGCGGTCGGTCTGCTGGAGCAACTCAGCCGCCTTCCCGGCTGACAACCCCGGCAGGGCGGACGGCATGTAGAGCAGGTCCCCTTCATCCAGCCTTGGCATGAACTCGCCACCGATGTGCTGCAGCGGCCACAGACTCAGCACTAGAGCCACGGCGGCAACCACCAAGGTCGTCCTGGGTGCGCGCAAGACGGCATTGAGCAAAGGACGGTAGGCGGCGATCAGGAAGCGATTGAGAGGGTTCGTCTTCTCGTCAGGAATTCGGCCCCGGATCAGGTAGCCCATCAGCACCGGGATCAGCGTCGCCGACAGCCCGGCCGCCGCGGCCATCGCGTAGGTCTTCGTGAAGGCCAACGGCGAGAACAGCCGCCCCTCCTGCGCCTCCAGTGTGAAGACCGGGATGAACGACAGTGTGATGATGAGCAGCGAGAAGAACAGCGCCGGCCCGACCTCTGCCGCCGAATCGCCGATCACTCGCCAGCGCGCTTCGCCTTCGAGCTTCTGATCCGGATGGTCATGGCTCCAGCGCTCCAGGTGCTTGTGCGCGTTCTCGATCATCACGACTGCCGCGTCGACCATGGCGCCGATCGCGATCGCGATGCCACCCAGCGACATGATGTTCGCGTTGACGCCCTGGTAGTGCATCACGATGAACGCAGCCAGGATGCCCAGCGGCAGCGAGACGATGGCCACGAAGGCCGAGCGCAGGTGGAACAGGAAGATGAAGCACACTAGCGCGACGACGATGAACTCTTCGAGCAGCTTGTGCCCGAGGTTCTCCACCGCACGCTCGATCAGACCCGAGCGGTCGTAGACCGGCACGATCTCCACGCCCTTGGGCAGACTGGACTGGAGCGACTTCAACTTCTCCTTGACCGCGGCAATCGTTTCCAGCGCGTTCTTGCCCGAGCGCATCACGATCACACCGCCGGCCGCTTCGCCCTCACCATCGAGTTCGCCTATACCGCGCCGCATCTCGGGCCCGACCTGGACGCGGGCCACGTCGCCCAGCCGCACCGACACACCCGCAGCGGTGCTCACCAGCGGCACCTTGCGGAAGTCATCGAGCGATTGCAGGTAACCCGAGGCGCGCACCACGTACTCGGCCTCACCGAGTTCGAGGACCGAGCCGCCGGCTTCCTGGTTCGACTTCTGGAGCGCCTCGACCACCTTGGTATGCGGGATGCCATAGGCAGCCAGCTTGTCGGGGTCGAGAAGAACCTGGTACTGCCGCACCATGCCGCCGACCGAGGCGACCTCAGCAACGTTCGGCACGGTCTTCAGCTCGAACTTCAGGAACCAGTCCTGCAAGGCGCGCAACTGGCCTGCATCCTGGGTGCCGCTGCGGTCCACCAGCGAATACTGGTAAATCCAGCCGACGCCTGTCGCGTCCGGCCCCAGCGATGCCTTCGCGCCGGGTGGCAACTTCGACTGCACCTGGTTCAGGTACTCCAGCACGCGCGAGCGTGCCCAGTACAGGTCGGTGCCGTCCTCGAACAGCACGTAGACGAAGCTGTCGCCGAAGAACGAATACCCGCGCACCGTCTTCGCCCCCGGCACCGACAGCATCGTCGTCGTCAACGGGTAGGTGATCTGGTTCTCGACGATGCGCGGCGCCTGCCCGGGATAGGTCGTGCGGATGATCACCTGCACGTCGGAGAGGTCCGGCAGCGCATCGAGCGGCGTGCGCTGCAACGAATACACGCCCCAGGCGCTGAGCATCAGCGTGGCCAGCAGTACCAGGAAGCGGTTGGCGATCGACCAGCGGATCAGCCTGGCGATCATGGCTTGCTCCCCGAGGCCGCAACGCCCGAAGCCTTTGGCTCCGGCGGCAGCAGCGTCGTGCTGGTGAGCTGCGGCAGGCCCTCCGCGTCCATGTAGAACTCGAAGTCGATCCGGTCGCCAGCCTCCAGGCCTCTCGGAACACCGCCCTTCGGCAGCTTAAAGTCCATCGTCATTGCGCCCCACTTCATCGACGCGATGGGGCCGTGTGACAAGGTCATCGCGTCGCGGCCGATCGCTTCGATCTTCGCGGTGCCGGTGTGCCGGGGCGCCGTGTTGGCGGCCGTCGGCTTGGGCTCGACGTTCAGCCGCGCCTCGACACCTTTGAGGCTGGCCTCGGAGTCGATGAGGAACTGCGACGACACTACGACGCGCTGCCCGAGTTGCAACCCGCGCTTGACCTCGGTCTGCCCGCCGCTCTCGATGCCGATTTCGACATCGACTGGGCGGAAGCGGCCGTTGTCTTCCGCCAGCATCGCCACCGTGCGCTTGCCGGTCTGGATGAGGGCTTCCGTAGGCACGAGCAACGCCTTGTCGCTGCGCTTGTCCATGAACTGCATCTGCACGAACATGCCCGGCGCGAGCGCGCCGTTGGCGTTTGCGAGTTCGACGCGTGCTTTCAGCGTGCGCGTCGTTTGGTTGACATCGGGCAGGATGGCCTGCACCTTCCCATCGAACTTCGTGCCCGGGACGGCCGGGCTCGTCGCCTGGACCTTCACACTGGGCCGCAACAGCGCCGACTGGCTCTCAGGCACCTCGGCATTCGCCCACACGGTGGACAGACCGTTGATGCGGAACAGCGTGGCGCCAGGCGCCACAGTCATCCCCTCGCGGGCCATCAGCTCGGTGACGACACCGCCGATAGGCGACACCAGCGTGATGCGCAGCTGCGTGCGGCCACTGCTGTCCACCAGCGCGATCTGCGCGTCGCTCATGCCGACCTGGCGCATGCGCTGGCGGGCTCCATCAACGAGCGGCGCGAGGTCGATGCCTTGCATGCGACGCACCGACAGGAACTCTTCCTGCGCCGCGATCCAGTCCGGCACGTACAGCTCGGCCAGCGCCTGGCCCTTCGCCACGCGGTCGAGCGTTGCGCGAACATGCAGCCGTTCAACGTAGCCGGTGGCGCGCGCCTGCACAATGACTTGGTCGCGTTCGTTGAAGGCGATGCTGCCGACGGCAGACACTTGCGGCGACAAGGTGCCTTCGGTCACCAGTGCCGTGCGCACGCCCAGGTTCTGCTGGATGCGCGGGCTCACGGTGACCTTGCTACCGTCGCCGTCGCTGTCCGCATAGACCGGCACCAACATCATGTCCATGAACGGCGACTTGGCCGGCTTGTCGAACTTGTTCCCCGGCACCATGGGGTCGTGGTAGTAGAGGACCTTCTTGCCGGTGATCGGATCGACATCGCCGGCCTTGATCCCGGACGTGATGTGCCGCCGCGTCGCATCTTCACCCTGGGCGATGCTTTGCGGCACTCCTTCGGTGGCGGTGCCGGACGCGGTCGACGCGCCCTTCGCAGGGGCGGCGGCGACCTTGGCAGACGCGGAGGCCGCATTCATGCCCATGCCGCGCTGCATGCCGGTGACATAGAGGCCATAGCCCGCAGCGCCGAGGATGCCGATGGCCGCCAGGCCGATCAGGAGGGGTTTGGTGTTCATGTTCAGCGCTCCTGCTTGTCGATCGAGCCTGTCGGGCGTGCGGGGACCGCTGCGTCGTGCTCCGGCGGCACCAGGTATTCGAGCTGGGCCCAGCGACCCGCGGTTTCCATCTCCAGGCGCAGGCGGTCCATGCGGGTGTCGATCTCCATGCGCCGGGCGTCGAGCACGGCGCTGAGGGGCCCGCTGCCGCCCCGGTAGGCGGCCATCGCGGCGCGGGTGCGCTCCATCGCGAGCGGGATCAGCGAGGCGTCGTACTGCGCCAGCCGCTCGCGGTTGCCCTGCCATTCCTGCAACCAGCTTCGCGTCTCGGCCAGGTGCTCGCGCGTGGCTTCTTCGCGCTGCGCTCGCATTTGCTCGGCCAACGCGATCTTGGCGGCCACATCGCGGTCCTGTCGGTTCTTCTGATCCAGCTGCAACGGGATCGAGAGGTTGACCGACACCATGTTCGAATAGGCCGACCCGCGCTGGCTGTACATCAGCTCCACACTCCAGTCGGAGCGCTTGTTGCTCTGCGCGATGTCGGCATCCGCACGCGCCATCTCCTCCTGCTTGCGCATCACGGCGATCTCGGGGTGGTGCTCAACCCGGCCAGCCAGGCCGTCGGCGTCGAAGTGCAACGTTGCCACCGACGGCAGAGCACCCAACGGCTGCTCGGCGGTGTCGCCGACCCAGCGCGCGAGGCGCGTCTTCGCGGTGGCGATTTGTCGCTCGGTCTGACGGATGCGGTCGTCGATCAGCGCCACGGCCGAGCGCGCGGCGAACACGTCGGCCTGCGCGCCGCGCCCGCTCCGGTAGGCCGCATCGGCAGCCTCGATCTGCAGGCTGGCCTCGCCGCGTTGCGAGCGCAGCACCACGAGCATCTGCTCCTGGTAGTAGCGATCCAGCCAGGCCATAGCGGTGTCACGTCGCAGGTTGGCCAATGCCAACGCACGAGCTGCCTCAGCGGTCTCGGCCTCCCGGTCGAAGCGTGCAGCGCGCGCCTTGAGCTTGTCGCGGCGGGTGATCTCCTGCATCACGCCGACGGAGCGCATGGTCATGAAGTCGCGCGTCAGGCTGAAGCGGTCCTGCGTGTTGATCGGCAGGTTGTTGATGCCGACCCTGAGCGTCGGATCGGGCCGCTGCCCCGCGGCCACGGCCATGTCGCGCGACGCGGCGGCGGCAGCGTCCTGCGCGACGAGTTGCTGCGACCGGTCCTGCGCCGCCCGCAGGGCTTGATCGAGTGTGAGACCGGCCTGCGCGTGGGCACCGAGGCTGACGAATGTCAGGCAAAGGGCCGAGCACAGGGCGGCCAGCACGGGCCCTCCCCGGCGCGGAAGGTGTGGAACGGAAGCAGCGAACATGGAATCTCCAGACAACGAAACGTCGGCTTCGTGTCGGCCCGGCAGCCAGCGACGGGCACGAGCCCACGCGCGGACGAGCACGACCGATGCGCCGAGGCGACCCGCAGGGTCGTCAGCGCAGCGTGGTCTGGAGGATCAAATTCGGAAACAGCAGTGCAGGATGGCGTGCGGCGGTGACGCCGCAACCAGTGCACTCGTTGCATCGGCCGCAGGGTGCGGCGCGGCGGCTGGCTCGGGAGCCAGAAGGGTGAAGTAGAGCGCGGCGAACACGGCCGCAGGGACGTTCAGCGTGGCCGTTTGATCACTCTGCTGCCCCTGGTGGCAATGCTCGGCACACAGGTTCGGATGCGCCTGATCCATTGCGCCGCCCATGTCGTCGCAGTTGACCCCGTTCGAGACGCTCATCGAGGCAGACGCTCCGGCATCGCCAGACGCGGCGGCTTCGGTCGACGCGGGCATGTTCATCGCGACACCGGAAACCAGGCCCGGACACGCGTAGGCCGAAACCGCCAACTGCGCGAGCAGCACCACGCCGATGAGCCACCGGCAAACAGACTTGAGGAACCGCCGACTCATTCCTGCCGTCCTTGCAACTGACGCTCGCCAGTTTGCGACACGGCCCCGTACGTGCGCCGAGCACAACGAACCGCCGCTCCAACGCAATCCGCCCAGCCAGTCAGTGCAACGACCGGGTCGAGTGGATTTCGTACGAAGCAGATGTTCATCGTTACCAGAGAATACCTCATGCGCGCGCAGGTTGAGCGAGTCTTGATTCAGCAGATGAGTCGCTGG
The DNA here is from genome assembly GCA_003963005.1 of Burkholderiales bacterium. Lineage (GTDB taxonomy): Bacteria > Pseudomonadota > Gammaproteobacteria > Burkholderiales > Burkholderiaceae_C > Pelomonas. Next base: position 61,427 of record RXJW01000036.1, on the reverse strand, counting down.
CGCCAAGGATTTCCTACGAGGCGCGATGCTGCCGGCGCCACCCTTGCCGAGCAAGGGTGGGCGATATTTGCGCTCAGCCGGTTACGACCGGCCGCGTCGGCGCATTTGCCATGGGCGATTTCGGCTGGCAGCGCTTGTCAGCGCCGGTTCATCGGGTTCTTGCCAACGTACACGGTCAGGGGCTTTGCAGCGAAGCCGCTCGGAGCGATCTTGGCGAGGTCCACGGGCCTGTTGTCGAGTCCATCGAAGGTCCAAACGAACTGTTGTCCCGCGCTGCTGAACGCGACGGTCTCGCCGTAGCGGACATTGAGCGTCTGGACCGATCCGACCTGGACGACACGGGCACCGGCCGAGTCGCGGCCGGGCTGGCCGTAGAACGATTGGCCGTTCGCGAAGGTGTCGGGAGCCGCCGCGAAAGTCGCGGCGGAGACGACAGCGAGACCGAGTGCGGCGAAGCCTTTGAAGGTGTGAATCAGGTTCATGGTGTTCTCCTTCTGTGCAGGGTTCGGCTTCGCCTGGGGCGTCACCGGCGGCGCATTCGTTGCGCCACGGGAGAACTCTAGAAATCCGGCATCGACAGCAAAGCAGCCGGTACATGACAAAACTGCCATGTTGGAAGCGCGGCAACAGCGAACAACCAGGGCAGGCCGAGGCAGGCTCCAGCAGCCCCGCAACCTTGCACCTGACGGGTCGCCGACCATGGCAGGCGCAAGTCAGTCGGCCAGCTCGTCGAGGATCGGGCAATCCGGCCGCTGATCGCCATGGCAGCACGCGGCCAGGCGCTCCAGCGTGCGCTTCATCGCCGCCATTTCCTCCATCCGTCGCTTCAAGTCGTCCACGTGCGCCAGGGCAATGCGCTTGACGTTGGCACTCGCCCGGCGCCGGTCCTGCCACAGTCTGAGCAGTTCGGCGATCTCCGCCATGCTGAACCCCAGGTCGCGTGCCCGGCGCACGAAGCGCAGCGTGTGCACCTCCTTGTCCGTGTACTGCCGATACCCGGAATCCGTGCGCCCAACCTTGGGCAGAAGCCCGAGCGACTCATAGTGGCGGACCATCTTGGCCGACACGCCAGAGCGACTGGCCGCTTCCCCGATGTTGAAGGGCTCATGGGACACGATCGCTTCGCTCATTGTTCGCTTCCTTTCCAGCGGCGCAGCATCAACGCATTGGTTACCACGCTGACGCTGCTGAAGGCCATCGCGGCACCGGCGATCACCGGGCTCAGCAGTCCGAAGGCCGCGAGCGGAATGCCGACCACGTTGTAGACGAAGGCCCAGAACAGGTTCTGGCGAATCTTGGCGTAGGTTCGCCGCGAAATGTCGATCGCATCGGCGACGAGCGCCGGGTTGCCTCGCATCAAGGTGATGCCCGCTGCATGCATGGCCACGTCGGTGCCGGTGGACATCGCGATACCGACATCGGCGGCGGCGAGGGCCGGCGCGTCGTTGATACCGTCGCCTACCATCGCAACGCGCGACCCGTCCGACTTCAGTTCGTTCACGATGGCCGCCTTGTCCTGCGGCAGAACCTCGGCGCGGATGTCGTCAATGCCAAGCCGCGCTGCGACGGCCTCGGCGCTGCCGCGGTTGTCTCCCGTGACAAGCACCGTCCTGACGCCCTGGGCTTGGAGCGCCCGGACCGCGGAGGGTGCTGACGCCTTGGTCGCATCGCCGAAGGCGAGCAACCCGAGCAGGGTTGCACTCGGGCTCGCGGAGCCGACCTCGGCCAACCACGACACTGTTCGTCCGCTTTGCTGCAGTTCCAATGCCTGCAATCGGAGTGCGCTGAGGTCGACCCGAAGCTCCTCCATGAATCGCATGCTGCCCAGGCGCAGGTGCCGGGCCCCAACAGTGCCGGACATGCCCCGGCCCGCGACCGATCGCAGATCCGCGGCCGGCGCAATGGCAACGCCTCGGCGGCTCGCGGCTTCCAGCACGGCACGGGCCAGGGGATGCTCGCTGCCCGACTGCAGCGCGGCTGTGAGTGACAGCAGCGCATCTTCGTCGCCGTCAACGGCGCACAAAGCGAGCAGTTCGGGCTTGCCTTCGGTCAGGGTGCCGGTCTTGTCGAACGCCACGGTACGCACGGCATGAGCGACTTCCAGCGCCTCGGCGTCCTTGATCAAGATGCCATGGCGCGCGGCCACGCCGGTGCCGGCCATGATGGCCGTCGGCGTTGCCAGCCCCAACGCACAAGGACAGGCGATGACGAGGACCGCCACCGCATTGAGAATGGCGGTCTCCCAGTTGCCCGTGGCCAGCCCCCATCCCATCAGCGTCACGAAGGCGATGGCGATCACGATCGGCACGAAGACGGCGCTCACGCGGTCGACGAGGCGTTGGATCGGCGCCTTCTTGGCCTGCGCCGACTCCACCATTCGCACGATGCGCGACAGCGTCGACTCCGCTCCTACCGCGGTTGTTCGAACCAACAGCAGGCCTTCGGCGTTAACCGAACCGCCTGTCACCTGCTCGCCCGGATGCTTCGCGACGGGCAGGCTTTCTCCGGTGATGAGCGATTCATCGACCTGGCTCGCCCCGTCGACGACTTGTCCGTCTACGGGCACCCGTTCACCGGGGCGTACCACCACGAGGTCACCGACCGCCACCCGCTCGACCGGCACATCCGTGTCCTGACCGTTGCGACGCACTCGCGCGGTATCCGGCCGCAAGGCGTTGAGTGCGCGGATGGCTTCGGTGGTCTGACGCTTGGCACGCCCTTCGAGCCACTTGCCCAGAAGCACGAGCGTGATTACCACGGCCGACGCTTCGAAGTACAGGTGCGGCATGCCGTCTTGCCCACTGGCGAGCAACTCGTAAACGCTCAATCCATAGCCCGCCGTGGTGCCCAGGGCCACGAGCAGGTCCATGTTCCCGGCGCGAGCGTGCAACGCCTTCCATCCCGCGCGATAGAACCGTGCGCCCAGCCAGAACTGAACGGGCGTCGCCAAGGCCATTTGCAGCCAGCCGTCGATCATCCAATGCCGGCCGAACAGCAGGCCCACCATCGGCAGCGCCAGCGGCGCAGACAGGACAGCGGCGACGGCGACCGGCCACCAATCGGGCGCAGTTCGCGCTTGCGTGGTGTCGTCTCTCCCTGCCACGACAACCTGTGCGGTGTAGCCAGCATGCTCTATGGCTGCCAACAACGCCTGCGGTCCGCCATCCTTGGTGACCCACGTCACCTGCGCCGTTTCCGTGGCGAGATTGACTTCGGCCGAGGTGACCCCCGGAACCTTCAGCAGCGCCTTCTCGACGCGGGATACGCAGGAGGCGCAGGTCATGCCCTCGATGCGCAGCGACGCCGTCCGCTCACTGACCGAATAGCCGGCGTCCTCGACGGCGGCGCGCAAGGCGTGAACATCGACCGAATCCGCGGCGTGCACGGTCGCGGCTTCGGTGGCCAGGTTGACGGTGGCTTGAGCGACACCTGGAACCGCCGCCAGTGCACGCTCGACCCGGCCGGCGCACGACGCACAGGTCATGCCCTCGACCGCCACGGTCCATTCCCGGCTCTTCGTCATCGATGGGTTTGCCAAGCTCGCTGTGCCATTCATGTCGAGGTCGCTTCTCTCGGATTCAGACGGCACCAAGCATCGACCTTCCCATGATGGTATTGTCAAGCCGGGTCGTGCAAGACCATGCCGCGGCAGAGGATGCGTCCGCGACCGCTTGACCTTCCCACCATAGCAAGCTTCACAGTCAAGACTCGTTCAACGCTGTCACAAGGAGTGCGCAATGGAATTCCAGGTCGATTCAATGAGCTGTGGGCACTGTGTCAAGACGGTGACCCAGGCGGTTCAGTCAGTCGATCCGCAGGCCAAGGTGGATGTGGATCTGGGCTCGCACACGGTCCGCATCGAGACCGTCCGCGAGGAGAAGGCCATTGCCGCGGCGCTCACCGAGGCAGGCTACCCGCCATCACGCTGAGTTTCGGGCACGCCGCCCGACCGGTGTGCAGTCTCTGAGCCTCGAAGTTCCGCCGGCTCGGCGAGCTTCGAGGCATTCTTGCTTTCCGCTGGGGGCGGCACCAGTCGATGGCAGGTGTCATGGCAACCAGTAGTGCGCCTGGCTGTCAGCCTTTGTCAGGGCCTGCGTCATGCCGAAACACCAGCGAGAAGGTGGTCGCTCCGTCTGGCTCGCTCACCACTTCGACGCTCCCGCCATGGGCATTCATGACTGACTTGACGATCGGCAAGCCGAGCCCGGTGCCGGCCCCATCGCCGCGAGCACGAGCAGCGTCAAGCCTTACAAAGCGCTCGAAAACACGCGTGATCTGACGCTCCGGAATGCCAGGCCCGCGGTTCGACACATCGACGAAGGCGTGCGTGGCGCTGCTTCGGACGGTCACCGACACGACGCTCGGGACTTCAGCATGTCGTATCGCGTTGGTCAGCAGGTTGGTGATGGCGCGCTGCACCAGGATTTGGTCGCCTTGAACACGTGCGCTGCCAGTCACTTCCACCCGAACGCCTCGCTCGTCGGCAACGACGGACAGGAACTCAGCCACCCTCGCGGCTTCCACTGCAAGGTCAACCTGCGATCGCGTCGACACCACATCGCCCTGGTCGGCGCGCGCCAGGAACAGCATGTCGGCGATCAATCGCGTCAGCCTGTCCAGTTCCTCGACATTGCCGGCCAACACTTCGTGCAACTCGTCGATTGAACGCGATTGCGATAGCGCCACTTGTGTGCGTCCAAGCAAGGTGGCCACGGGCGTGCGCATCTCATGCGCGAGGTCGGCCGAAAACTCCGACAACCGCCGCACGCCTTGGTCGATGCGGTCGAGCATCGCATTGAAGCCGACAGCCAGCACCCTGAGCTCCGCCGGAAGACCTCGTGGTTCGATGCGCTGCGCGAGACTGTGCGTCGTGACATGCGCGGCAACCGCGGTCAGTCTGTTCAAAGGTGCCAGACCCGTTCGGGCCACCATCCAGGTGCCGAGCGCGACGAGCACCAGCAGCACCGGCAGCGTCAGCAGCGTAGCGCCGAGAACGCCCCTCTTGAGCTGTTGATCCTCGCTTCGGTCCAGCGACAGCACAATACGAACCATCTGCCCATTGCCCACCGTGGCGGGGCCAGCAACGGAGACGTAGCGTGTTTTGTCGGGGCCTTGCCAATAGAGGGGCGCGGAACTCGCAGCCCCCTTCATTCGGGCCACGGATTCGACGGCAGCAGGTGAAAAACTCGCCAACAGGCGGTCGTTACGCGGGTCGATGACTGCCAGGTTTAGGTCCTTGTGTCCGATCAGCAAGTCCCCGAACCGATGTCCATTGGCAGGTATCTGCTCCACGCTCGGAATCTCCGACAGGATATGCAAGAGCAGGCTCCGCTTGCCCTCCAACTCGGCATCCAGACGGGCGTCCAGCTGGCGCGCCAAGCCCCAGTAGCCGAAAGTTGCTGCTGCGCCCGCGACGATCAGGCCGAACAATCCAACAGCCATCGCAAAGCGCGAAGCGAGCGACGCCTCGGCGAGCCGCGTTTGCCAGGAGATTGTGTTCATGCGTTGGTGCGCTGCTCGAGCACATAGCCCACACCACGCACTGTGTGGATCAGCTTGATGTCGAAAGGCCCATCCACCTTTCCACGCAAGCGCCGGATCGCCACATCGACGACGTTCGTCTCGGAATCGAAATGGATGTCCCAGACCAGCGAGGCAATCTCGGTGCGCGACAACACTTCGCCCGTACGCTGCACGAGCAACGCGAGCAGCGCAAATTCCTTGGCCGTGAGCTCGATGCGATGGCCGGCACGAACGGCGCGGTGGCGAATCGGGTCGACCTCGAGGTCGGCAATGCGCTGCACCAGATCGACGTGCTCCGTCTTGCCGCGCTTGAGCAGTGCTCTCACCCGAGCCAGCAGTTCGGGGAACTGGAAGGGCTTGACCAAGTAGTCGTCGGCACCCAGATCGAAGCCACGCACCTTGTCGTCTGTCTGGCTGCGGGCCGTGAGCATCAGCACCGGAATCTGCTTGGCCGTGCGCAGCGCTGACAGTACGGCGAAACCGTCCACGCCGGGCAGCATCACGTCGAGGATCACCAGTTCGTGGTCGCCCGTCATCGCCGCGTGCAGGCCGTCGGTGCCGTTCTGCGCCACATCGACGGTGTAGCCGCTCTCGGTCAGACCCTGACGCAGGTACTCAGCGGCGCGCCGTTCGTCTTCTACCACGAGGATTTTCATGCTCTGGATTGTCCGTCGGCGCGGCTGAGGCAGATCGTCCGGACCGCCAAGATTGCAGGATTGTCATGAAGTCGCCAGCCGACTGGCGGGGGCGCGTTCCTAGAGTTCGTTTCATGCCAAACGGCATCGCATCGGCCAGCCGGCCAATGCGACATCAACTTGGAAAGGAATCGTTCATGAATTCGAATCTGATCGCCATCGCCCTGGCCGCCGCCGTTGTCGGTGCCGCAGCACCCGCGTTCGCACGCGACGATCTGCAGCAAGCCGCACCGCAAGTCGTCAGCCTCAAGGACGGCTCGACGCTGTACATCTTCAAGGACGGGAAGATGGCGCGCGAGAACAAGTTCGGAGAGCCCTGGCTCTTCAAGAAGAACGAGGTGCTGGAAACCGCCGACGGCCGCAAGCTGACGCCGGTCGGCAATGAGGTGGCGCGCCTGGACGGCCTGTTGAAGAACGGCCACCGCAACTGAACCGCATGGCGGCGCACCCGTCGCCTTGCTTCGCAACGCGTCTGACCCTGGAATACAACCGATGATCAACGTCAAGACCCTCGCGGCTTTGCTGATGGCCCTCGCACCCCCCTTCGTCACCGCGGCGTACGCCCAGGCCGTTGACCAGCCGGTCACGATCGTCGCGGCGGCGGGCACACCCATCACCGACATGACGGACGGCGAGGTCCGCAAGATCGACAAGGACAGCCAGAAGGTCACCCTCAAGCACGGCGAGATCAAGAACCTCGGCATGCCGGGGATGACCATGGTGTTCAAGGTCAAGGAAGCGAGCGTGCTCGACGCCATTCAGGTTGGTAGCAAGGTCAGATTCGCGGCCGACAAGATGGATGGTGCGCTCATCGTGACGGCGATCGAGGCGGTGCGGTAAGGCGGCGTTGGTGCTGGCACGCGCGTCATCCCCGGTGGGAAGAGCTTCCCCCGCATTGCAAAGGAGTTTGATCATGAACGTCCGATTTGCGTTGACAGCGCTGCTAGCGACGCTGTCGCTGCCCGCCCTGGCGACCTCGGGATTCACACCGGGTTCGGGCGAGGCAGGCGGCACAACCCATGTGATGCCCGAGAGCAAGACCCGCGCGCAGGTCATGCAGGAACTTGCCGACTGGCGACGCAACCCGGTCACTTCGGATGGCTGGAAGGCGCTGGGTGGTGAAGTCGGGTGGGTGTACGTTGGGACCGATCGCTCCGCTCGAGGCCCGAGCGCCGCTGCCGATCCGATATCAGGTGCCCCCGAAGGCGCAAGTCCTGCGACGTCATCGGTTTCCGGCAGCGGTGCCGGGCTCGCGCGCAGCGGACATTTGAGCAGCGCCGCTCACCGGAGTCATCGCTGAATGACCGCCACGGCCCGCAGGCGACACGCCACTCATATCAGATCTGCATGTTCATGATGTCCGTGTAGGCCTGAACGACCTTGTTGCGCACCTGCAGCGTGGCCTGGAAAGCGATGGTGGATTTGACCCCGGCGATCATCGTTTCTTCCAGGCTAACGGTGGGGTTGTCAAGCGAGAACTCCTTGCTCAAGCGTGCTGATTCAGCCTGCAGATCGCTGGTTGCCTGAAGGGCCTGCAGCATCGCGTCCTTGAATCCACCGCCCTGAACCGAAGATGCCCGTTCGGTTGGGTGTGCAATGCCGACGACTGGCCTGGTCAGGTCGAGTGCCTTGATCGAGAGGTCCATCGCTTTCGCTCCTTCCGCCAACCTGCTGTCCGCGCACCAACTCACTTGCAAAGCGGCAATGTTGGCAGCGGGAACAGGCGCGGCTAGCTTGCCTGATGGATGGAACCTGTGAGCCCTTGAGCAGCCAGCTGTTTCCCATCCATTTCGCGGCCGTCGGAGGTGGTCCGAGCTACGCCGTAAAGCGTCGCACGGAGTCCGCCGGGCTCCGTTCGCCGGCAAGGTCCGCTTGAATTGCCGCAAGACGGCGTCCCCGCCAAACGTGCAGGGGAACCGCGAGCGCCGTAGCCAGACCGATGCCGATATGGCTCCAGCGGATCACATCACGCCAGTCTTCTCCGCCGTAGTACAGCATCAACCCGCTCAGCGACAGCGTGCTCATCGCGGCGACACAGATCACGCCGGTCGTCTGGTTGCGCCGCACACGCCACGCCAGCCTGATATGCAACGGCATCAGACCACCGACGAGCACGAGCGTGGCGGCGGCCATAACACCGTGCAGGACGAGCAGCCGACGCTCGGCCAGCATCCACCCGAGCTGCAGCACGTCATGGAAAAGACTCCACGCGATACCGCTGGCGGCGACGGCAATCAGAACCAGGTACGTGCACCAGCGCTGCCAGCCTGGCAATCGAATGCTGAAAGGGTGGCGGTGAGTCGTCATAGCGCGAGCATGAAGGCGTTGGCTCGGCGGGCAGTGTCTCTGGGAATGCGTCCGCGGAGTACTGCTACCTTGGTCAGCGCGTCGGCCAGCATGCAGGTACGTGCCACGACGGACACGCTGCCCGCCACTCGAACGCGGCGGCGTTTGCGGTCCACGATCGCGCTTTGGCCATGCCCGCTCGCCTTGAGTCTGTCAGTGAAGTACGTCGCCGACGTGGCGATGGCGCCTTCGGTCAGCTCGCCCATGAGTCGGGCCTGCGCCGGCGCAGCTGGGTCGCGTATCCACACCGGCTGCGGGTCGATTCCGAATACGCGCAGGTCGCCGCCCGCGTTGACGGCGCCGCAAGTCACGCCGCGGGCCTTCAAGGCGTGCACGGCCTTATCCACGGCAAAACCCTTGGCAATGCCGCCCAGGTCCAACGACATGGCGGCGCGTAACTTCACGGTCCGGTCGCGCCGCAAGACAAGCGCGTCGTCGAGGGTCCGATGGACAGGTTTGCTGCGCCCTCCAGGCCGACCGTGTACCTTGGGCAGAAGTCCGTTTCGCATCAGCGCGCCTCCCACGTTGCAGTTGAACTCGCCGCGAGTACATGCGCTCAACTCCGCTGCCGCACGAAGCACGGCATGCGTCCAGCTGTGCACGCGCACGTGCGTTCCGCGACGGCTCCGGTTGATCCTGCTGACATCGCTCATCGAGCGATGAAAGCTCATCAATCGATCAACCCGCACCATTGCGCGAAACGCGCTTTCGACTGCCTCCTCGACCTGAATCTGTGACAGGCCCAGACGGGGGGCTGCCCGTATCGTCACGAAGGTGCCCAGCAACGGGCGCATGCGTTCAACGGACACCATGGGGCAATCCCTTGAGAACCATGTCGTGCAGCATGAGCACCCGGCGAACGCCATCGGTGATGTGCTTGGACGACAGCGTTGCCCCGGTGATGTTCACGATGTCCTTGTTCAGCCTTACCGGAGCCTCCAAGGTCTTGCCGACGAATTGCTTGCGCCAAACCGGGTCCCGAACTTCGGAGCCGTAGGTCTCGCGGTACTCCAGGATTTCGATCTGCTTGACGCTGCCATCGCGATTGATTCCCACGGCATAGGTGATCGTTTCGTGTTTGCCCACCACATCGTCGACGATGAAGAAGCCGCCCCCATCGACGAACCAGACCCGATCTTCCTTGAAAGGCTCGTAGACGCCAGAACGTGCGCGCAGCGTATCGCGCTGCTCCTGTGTCAGCATGAGGCGTACGGGCGTGAATTTCGCGCCGGCAAAGATCGCCTGCTGCGCCTGTTCCGTCGACAGGTAGACATTGCCCCAACTTGCCGAGGAGATGACAACCAGCGGAGCGGCGAGTAAGGGTTCCCAGCGCATCGTCAGAACGGCACGCCGACCTTGAGCATGAATTGGTTGAGCGTGTGCTCGTCACCGTAGATGCGGCCGTTGCTGATCACTTCTCGCTGATCATCCTGAAAGCCGCTGGCCTGCTTGAGCTGCTGGCGCCATGCCAATGTCACCCACCAAGCCTTGCTCGCGTAGTGCAGGTTGGGGCCGGCGAACCATGCTGAATGGTTCGGAACGCCATAGCCGTAGCCCGTGAACTCGCGATGGTTGCGCACCTCCAGGCCCGCGGACCAGTTGTCGCGGAACCGATAAGAGAATCCGGTCAGCAAATCGACTTCGGTTGCTTTCTCGACGCCACTCCCGCGCTTGTTGTTCTCCAGGGCCGTGACGAGGTTGGTCGCCCAGATCAGCCGGTCATCGAGGAAGTTCTTCTGCAGGATGAGCTTGAACTCCAACTCCTTGTTGCGCGGACCGAGCGACGGCTCGAAGTACAGGGCGACGCCGATGGGGTCGACGAGCGGGTTCGAGAGCTGATAGAGGTTCTCCCATGACATGGACTCGACCCGACGGAGCCTGTAGCGCGAGGTCGGGTCGAAGTCGTCGGGGATGTCGGTGTTAGGCCCGCTGGATGTGCCATCGATCCCGTTGCGGTAGGCATTGATGTAGCGCGAGTTCAGGTAGACCGCCGTCTGGTACTTCGACGTGATGCCGAACTCGAACTCCGAACGCAGGCGAACGTTGGTGTAGCTGCCCTGGGTTTGGGTGCGCTGCACGTCGACCCATTGCTCGAACTCCTTGGTGCCCGGTGGCGCGACCTCTGCGGTGTAGATCCAGCCAAACGGCGATTCACCAGCGAAGGACGATTGAAGCGCGGCGCCAAGGAGCCCAGCCGCGACCAACATCTTGAGACGGTTCAAGCTCACTCCTCCAAATAGCAATGATAATCATTATCGTTGACGCGCCGCTTTTGGTCAACGACTTACGCGGGAAACGCGGCTTCGCTGATGCCGACCTGACCGTTCCGCCGGGTCAACGGCTTAGCAAGGTAGAAGCCTCCAGAACCGGCCTGATCCCACTACCAAAGCGCGCCATGGCGTGCCGGTGCTCGCGCAGTTCGCTGTACGGCAGGTAGCGGATGCCCAGTTCAGCAACGCGCATGAAAGCAGGGCGGTGCAGTTGTTGCGCGACTTCGCCTCGCCGCTCATCGGGCGCTACCAGAAACAGTGCGCTGCCTTCACCCAGTGGCGAACCCAGCGCCAGGTCGAGCATGCGCACGATCCCGGAATGGATCGACGTGGAGTGTTCGACCTCGAAGGCGGCAGCAACACGGTGAGCGGCGCGGTCGAGCCAGATCACATCGATCAGCCTGACGGACTCCGAGGCCGGCACTCCGTCCGCCATCAACGCTGTCAAGCATCCGTCGCCGAGTCGGCCCGCACCATAGGAACGGCTGCGATCGTTGGACGCGATCCAGACATCGAACCCCAGTGCCAGGCCGAGATCGCGCAGCCAGCCCTGCATCTCGTGGTGGGTGGTGTCGGTGGCTTGCTGTGCAGTGCGCAACTTTTCGGACGCAGCAGACTCCTCGCGCACGCGCTGCAGATCAGCCTGCCAGACCGCCAGCGCTGCGGGATCGTTGTCGCGCGGCGGCGCGGCGTAGCGCCCGCTCCCCACGTCGAACAGCAGGCCGGCTACAGCTCCCAGATCGTTGGACAAGAGCGCACGGTGCTGAGCGTTCATGCGCAACGCGCCTTCGCGCAGCGTCAGGTAGTGGTCCCAGCGGCCGAGCTTGACGGCCGATCCGGTGAGCGCGTTGTAGCCCTTCACGATGGCGGTGTTGAACGGCACGACCAGCGTCGGGTGGATGAAATACAGCAGGTTGGCCACCGCCGGCCCCAGGCCCTTGATCGCGACGGCATCGATGCGGCGGATGGCGTCGATCACGGCCTCCGCCGTGTCGCAGCACTCGCAAGCATGCAGCAGGCGCGCAAAGGCCCTCTGGTTGTCGGCGTTCTCGTAGATGTCAGGTATGCGCAGCTTGGGCTTCCACAGGAACGCGTGGTCCGCGCCCTTGAAAATCTGCCGCTGCTCGGCGATCGAGCCCACCACCACTTCGAGCGACGAGCCCCGGTACACGTTGCCGAAAGTGCCGGCGTCGATCTCGCGCACCACGGCGGCCAGGCCGCGCCGTATGGACCGAAAGTTCTTCAGCCGTTCATCCCAAAGAAACCAGCTGCGATAGGTGCTTCCGGGGTCGGCCTTCCAGCGCTCGACAAGGGGACCGAGTGTGTCGGCGTCCGCGACCATCAGCGCTGCAGCCTGATCGTGAAGGTCGCCGGTGCGCCCGACTTGTTGCTCCACATCCAGCAGTAGTCCTGCTCGATCTTGGTATCCAGGGTGTCCTTGGCGGCGGCCACGGCCGTCAGTTTGGATGGGAACACCACTTCCTTGTCGACGTGGTAGTGCACGTTGAAATCCAGCGGCGCGCTGGCCTCGAAGGCCCAGTCCACCTTCAGGCCCGCAGGAAGCTTGCCGCAGACCTCGGCGAATTTGCCCGGCGCCACGCTCAGCTTGTGCTCGAAACGCCCGCTGGCGTTCCAGGCGATGTCCACCACATCGGCCGTGGCGCTAGTGGCAATGGCCGCCAGAGCCAGAGCGATTGCCCGGGCTGGGCGTCCACAGCGGGTTGCGGGCCGAGATGCCTTCATGGTTTGCTCCTCTCAAACGCAGTGCATTGGTGATGACAGACGCCGAACTCAGGCTCATGGCCAGCGCCGCAATCATCGGCGACAGCAGCCAGCCCGTGAACGGGTAGAGCAGCCCCGCCGCCAGCGGTACGCCGAGGGCGTTGTAGACAAAGGCGAAGCCGAGGTTCTGCTTCATATTGGCGATCGTCGCCTCGGAGATGGCCCGCGCTTGCATGATGCCGCGCAGATCGCCCTTGACCAGCGTGACCTGTGCGCTGTTCATGGCCACGTCGGTGCCGGTGCCCATGGCGATGCCCACGTCGGCTTGGGCCAGGGCCGGTGCATCGTTGATGCCGTCGCCGGCCATCGCGACCACCCGGCCTTCACGCTGCAGCCGCTGCACCAACGCCAGCTTGTCCGCCGGCTTCACTTCGCCCTGGAACTCGGTGATGCCCAGCCGGGCCGCGACGGCCTTGGCGGTGGTGATGCCGTCGCCGGTGGCCATCACCACCCGCAGGCCGGCCGCCTGCAGCGCACTCAGCGCCTCGGGAGTGCTCTGCTTGACGGGGTCGGAGACGGCGAGCAGGCCGAGCAGCCGCCCTTGGGCCGCCAGGTACATCACGCTGGCACCTTCGGCACGCAAGGTCTCGGCTTGTGCGAGCAGTTCCTCCACGGCCACGCCCGACTGGTGCATCAAGACCGTGTTTCCCAACGCCAACTGCTGGCCACCGACCTGACCACGAACACCGATGCCCGTGCTGGACTCGAAGTTCTCGGCCTTGTCCAGTGCGAAGCCTTGCTCGCGCGCGGCCCGCACGATGGCGCTGGCGAGCGGGTGTTCGCTACCCTGGTCCAGGCTGGCCGCCAGGCGCAGCACCTCGTCCGCGCTCGTTCCGCTGACCGGGACGGCACGGTCGAAGGCCGGCTTGCCTTCGGTCAGCGTACCGGTCTTGTCGACGATCAGGGTATCGACCTTGCGCAGGTTCTCGATCGCCGCAGCGTCGCGGAACAGCACTCCTTGCGTTGCCGCATTGCCTGTAGCGACCATGATCGACATGGGCGTCGCCAGACCCAATGCACAGGGGCAGGCGATGATCAGCACGGCCACGGCGTTCACCAGGCCATAGATCCAGCTCGGCTGTGGACCCAGCCAGCCCCAGGCGAGCAGTGTCAGGATGGCGATGGCGATCACCACGAGCACGAACTTGCCCGCCACCTGGTCGGCCATGCGCTGCATTGGCGCCTTCGAGCGCTGGGCTTGCGCGACCATCTGCACGATCTGCGACAGCATGGTTTGGGCACCGACGCGCTCGGACCGCATGACCAACGCGCCGGAGGTGTTCAGCGTGGCGCCGATCAACTTGTCGCCGGTCTGCTTGGACACCGGGATCGGTTCACCGGTGAGCATCGACTCGTCGACTGCGCTGTGACCCTCGACGACAACGCCGTCCACGGGCACTTTCTCGCCAGGTCGGACTCGCAGCAGGTCGCCTACGTGCACATGGGTCAACGGTATGTCTTCTTCGCTGGCGTCGGCGTTGATGCGACGGGCGGTCTTGGGGGCCAGACCGAGCAGAGACTTGATCGCGGCGGAAGTCTGGGATCGCGCCTTCAGCTCCAGCATCTGTCCGAGCAACGTGAGCGAGATGATCACTGCGGCGGCCTCGTAGTACACCGCTACTCGGCCCATCGCGCTGAAGCTGGCCGGGAACACGCCGGGCGCCACCGTCGCCACCACGCTGTAGATCGACGCCGCCGCCGTACCCAGCGCGATCAAGGTCCACATGTTCGGGCTGCGGTTCAGCACCGACTGCACACCCCGCACGAAGAACGCCCAGCCGGCCCACAGCACGACCGGTGCCGAGAGGAACAGTTCGATCCAGCTCTGCGTGCTCATCGCGAACAGCCCGAGCCGGTGGCCGAACATGGCCAACAAGGTGACGATGATCGTCAGAGGCAGGGTCCACCAGAACCGCCGCGTGAACTCACGCAATTCCGGGTTGTCGTCCTCGGCCTCCAGCGTCGGCAGCATCGGCTCCAGCGTCATGCCGCACTTGGGGCAGTTGCCGGGCATCGGCTGCCGGACTTCGGGGTGCATCGGACAGGTGTAGATCGTGCCCGACGATGCCGCTGCCGACATCTCCATCACCGCCCCAGTAGCGGGGGAGGCGTCCGGGCGGATGGCGTGATGAGAGTGGGGGTCCATGGCATTCTTGCTTTCAGAAAGGGCGCCCTTGGCGGGGTACCGACACAAGCGGCACAATCCATCCACTATGGACCTTCCCACGGTGGCAGAGTCAAGTGCTGATTTCGGTAGCCGGTCTGGTCGAGCGCGCTTTGCGCCGACCCCTTTGTCGCGGTCAGCCCCGCAAGTCGAGGTCGGCGATGAGCTTGGCTCTCAGGGCGCGTCCGCGCGAATCTGCCAGTGATCCTTCCTCCCAGTGGTAGGTGCTGCTCCAACTCCAGACCGAGCCGACCAGCTCGACGAAGCGAACCTCATCCACGGCGCCCGACACCCGTTGTTCCAAAGACCGTCCTTCCCATTCCAGCGCAAGCTGGTGGTCCCCCGGCGGCAGGCGGATGCGTACCAGCGACGCGGGAATGGTCACGATGCGAGCACGGCCGTCCACGCCAACGGGGACGCGGTTGCTGGCGTCGGCCCAGCGTTTTCGCAAGACGTAAATCGTCAGCGCGCCAGCCGCTCCCTCGAATCGCTTGGCTTCCTCTTCTGCGGCCTCGCTGGGCACGGGCTCGGTCGTGCAGGTCAGCGTCTGACGATAGCGCTTGCCGATGCGAAAACAGTATGTGCCGTCGGCGTTCACCGGGCGCAGTGGCTTGGTCATGCAACCGGCCAAAGGAACCAAGGCGATGCCGCAGAGGGCCACGAGAACTCCTCGGCGGTTTGTCATGGCGTGCGCCTGCAATCCATGCCAAGCGGGGGCACTTCAGGTGCAATGGGGGGGCGCCGAACCGCCGTACTTCGCTCTGTTCAGCGGCACACCACTGAGCAGAATCTCCGTCGACGCCGGCTGCGCAGCAGCTGGTCGAACAAGCTGCTTCGCCTGCGCCAGCGGGACGCCGCTCAGGGACGGGGTTGGCAACATACCGCGGACTTGCACAGCAGACACATCGAGCCGCTTCGCTTGAGCCATCGGCACACCCTTGCGAGCGATCTCCACATGGGCTTGATCGCACTGAGCGGTGTAGGCGGAGGGGGTCTGCGCGGCCTGGATAAGGCCGGACGCGAAAGCCGCAAGCATGAGAGCGGTCAGTTTGGCGAGATTTTTCATGTTTCGGTCCTCGTGAAGTGGCCCGCAGCAACCCGCCTAGCGCGACTGCCATGACCGGAACTGCGAAACTTGATCGTCGACCTCGGCACCCGACAGTCTCACGGCGAGAAGATGACGGATTTGTCATCTGGCTGGCCGGCTGCCGCCAGCGTGCACTTGCGACAGGTGGTTGTGAATCGCCGTGGCAGCGATGGCCGCGTGACCCAAGGCGACGGCGATCTGGTCGAGCGCGCGAACCACGTCCCCAGCCGCGTAGACGTTGCTCACGCTCGTGCGGCCGTGCGCGTCGGTCACGATCGTTCCGTTCTCGTCGAGAACGACGCCAAGCGATCGTGCCAACTGCGTGCGTGGGTCGACGCCCAAGGCTGCGTACAGGACATCGAAGCGATGACCACTTCCGTCGTCGAGCGTCACGAAGGCCTGGCGATCGTGGTTCACCGCAACGTGCCGGGCGACGCCGGGCAACTGACGAAGCCGATGAAGATCGATGTCCGCGCTGAGGTCATCGAGCCGCCCGTCGATCTCGACGAACCAGGTGTCTTTGCTGAAGTGCCGCAGAAAAGCCGCTTCCTTCACCCCGTGTTTTGAGTTGCCGAGGACACCGATGCGTTTGCCGGTGAACTCGAATGCATCGCAGACGGGGCAGTGACGCAGCAGGCCGGCCGCAGCAACACCATCGAGTCCCGGGAGTTCGGGCAGCCGATCCTTAACGCCGGTGCACAGCATCAGGTTGCGAGCCCAGAGCAACTCATGCGTGAGACCCACAGCAAAGAGGCCAGCATCGCGAATCCTGATCTGTTCGACCGTGTCGTAGCACAGGTGCCCACCCACCTGTCGCAGGTGTTGCTTCATCTTCTCCAGCAAGTGCCCGCCCGCCACGCCATCCGGAAAGCCCGCGACGTTGTGCGAGCGCGTGATGAGTCGCGCTCGGCTCGAGCCGGCATCGACGACACGAACCGTGCGATGAAAGCGCCGCAAGTACATCCCTGCGGTGAGTCCGGCGGGGCCGCCACCAACCACGACACAGTCAAGCACGTCGCCGCCGCTGGCCTGAGGGCCGCCCAGCAGGTCCTGCGTGTCAATCATCGCAAGCCGTCCCCGCGCGGACGCCGACGGGCCGATCGGTGCCGTGAGGTCATTCGCAGCCGTCACCCTTCGATCAGTGATGAAGTCTGCCCGCCGCCGTGGGATGCTCGTCTTCATCAGCGTCTCCGGCGGCGCTTTTTCGCGGCCGGTGCGTCACGCCGCGCCGTGGGGGCCTTCGGCTGCTTCGGATGTCTCCAACGGAGATACAGCACGAGCAAAACGATCACTATCGAAGACACAGCACCCCCGACGAGGATGTTCGTGAACACCTCGTGCGGCTGGTACTGAAGTTCGCGAAACTCGTGGGGCATGGCCGCTCACCATCGGCAGCCGGATCGATGTCTGCTTACTTGACGGGCTGGATCTCAGTCACGACCAGCGCGCCGCCCGACTTCTCCGCCTTGAACATGACCTTGTCACCGGGCTTGACCATGTCGAGCATTGCCGGGTCCTTGACCGCGAAGACCATCGTCATGCCCGGCATGTCCAGGTTCTTGATCTCGCCGTGCTTGAGGGTGATCTTCTTGTTGTCCTTGTCGACCTTGCGCACCTCGCCGTCGGTCATTGCGCCGGCGGGCATCTGCATCGCTCCAGGCGCCGCGGGGGCCGCCGTCTGCGCCTGTGCCAGGCCGATGAGACCGGACGCGGCGAAGAGCGACAGGCCGATGAGGGTGGACTTGAACTTCATGGTGGGTTCCTTTCAGGGGTAGGACTTGAAAACCGTTGCGCTGGCGTCGAAGCCAACCAACAGCACTTGGTACGGGTCTTTGCGGTCACCGCGCTCCATGCCCGGTGAACCGTTGGGCATGTCCGGCACCGCCAGGCCGATGGCACTCGGCTGCTCGCGCAGCAACCGCAGGATGTCGAGTGCCGGCACGTGGCCGTCGATCACATAGCGGCCGACGCGGGCGACGTGGCAGCCGGCGTACTTCTCCGGCATGCCGAGTTGCTTGCGCATGGCAGCCACGTCTTCAACCTGACGCTGGGTGACATCGAAGCGGTAGTTCTGCAGGTGCTTGGCCCATTGCCCGCAGCACTCGCAGCCCTCGTTGCTCCACATCTCCAGGTGCGCCTCGGCACCGTGCGCGAACGACTGCGAGGGCGCTGTCGCCAACAACGCAGCGCCGGCCGCACCGAGCAGCCAATCGCGACGCTGCAGATCAGTGTTTGTGGTCGCCATGGCCGTCCGCCTTCATGGGGGCACCCTTCACAGCAGCGACGTTCACAGCGCCCTTCATGCCGGCGTCGTAGTGGCCGGGCTGCAGGCACGCGAAGTCGATCTTCCCCGCCTTGGTGAACTGCCAGATCACTTCTCCGGTCTTGCCCGGGGCGACGGTCACCATGTTCGGGTCCGAATGCTCCATCTCCGGGAACTTCTTCATCAACTCGTAGTGCTCCTTGAGCTCCTTCTCGGTGCCGAGCACGAACTCATGTTTGACCTTGCCCGAGTTCTTGACGGTGAAGCGGATGGTTTCGCCCTGCTTGGCGGTGAAACTGGCCGGGTTGAAGCGCATCGCGTCGGTCATGTCGACCGTGACGGTGCGCGTGACCTTGGCCGCTTGGCCGGGCACGCCGATCGCGTCGGAGTCGCCGTGGCTGTGGGCATGGCCGTCGGCCGCTTTGGCCCCGGACTTGGGGGCCGACGCGGCGTGGTCCTCGTCGCCGTGGGCATAGCTGCCGACGGCAAACATCGCGGCAGCCGCAGTGATGAGAAGCTTTTTCATGGGTGTCTTTCGTGGTTGGGAACGTAGGGAAGGAAAGGTCTTTGCCGCTCAGTGGTTGTGCTGCGCAGAACCGGCGGCCGGTTTCCTGATCTGCACTTCGATTTCCTTGGGCGACTGGCGCCGCGAAGGCGGCATCGACGTACCGCCTTCGGCAGCGAAGCGGGCCGGCTCTGGCATCGCGCCAGTCCACTCGAACGCGGTGGTCCCCGCGGGCGGCTTGTACCAACCCGGGTCCTTGTAGTCACCGTGCGGCTGGTCCTTGCGTACCTTGACCACGCTGAACATGCCGCCCATCTCTGTCGAGCCGTAGGGGCCTTCGCCGCCCATCATGCGGGCGGTGTTGTCCGGAATCGGCATCTCCATCTCGCCCATGTCGGCCATGCCGCGCTCGCCCATCACCATGTAGTCCGGGATGAGTTTGTTGATCTCGCGCACCACGCCACGGTGCTCGACGCCGATCATCGTGGGCACCTCGTGGCCCATCGCGTTCATCGTGTGGTGGCTCTTGTGGCAGTGGAACGCCCAGTCCCCTTCTTCATCGGCGATGAAGTCGATCTGGCGCATCTGACCCACGGCCACGTCGGTCGTCACCTCGGGCCAGCGGCTCGACTTCGGCGTCGGTCCGCCGTCCGTACCCGTGACCAGAAACTCGTGACCGTGCAGATGGATCGGGTGGTTGGTCATCGTCAGGTTGCCGATGCGGATGCGCACCTTGTCGTCCTTGCGCACGTTCAGCGAATCGATGCCGGGGAAGATGCGGCTGTTCCAACTCCAGAGGTTGAAGTCGAGCATCGTCATGATCTTGGGCGTGTACGCGCCTGGCTCGATGTCGTAGGCATTGAGCAGAAAGACGAAGTCGCGGTCCACCTCGTCGATCAGCGGATGCTTGGCCTTCGGGTGGGTGATCCAGAAGCCCATCATCCCCATCGCCATCTGCGTCATCTCGTCGGCGTGAGGGTGGTACATGAACGTGCCCGGTCGCTTCGCAACGAACTCGTAGACGAAGGTCTTGCCAGGTTTGATGGCGGGCTGGTTCAGGCCGGCCACGCCGTCCATGCCATTGGGCAGGCGTTGCCCGTGCCAGTGGATGGTGGTGTGCTCGGGCAGCTTGTTGGTCACGAAGATGCGCACGCGGTCGCCTTCCACCACCTCGATGGTCGGCCCCGGGCTCTGCCCGTTGTAGCCCCACAGGTGCGCCTTGAAGCCGGGCGACATCTCGCGAACCACGGGTTCGGCGACCAGGTGAAATTCCTTCACGCCGTTGTTCATGCGCCAGGGCAAGGTCCAGCCGTTGAGCGTGACCACGGGGTTGTAGTTGCGGCCGGTGTTGGGCACCAGCGGCGGCATGGTGTTGGGAGTCGTCTGGATCACCGGCTCGGGCAAGGCGGCCATCGCCACCTTGCTCACGCTTGCGGCGGCCACGGCGACGCCTGCGCCGGCGCCGCCGAGCAGGAAGTTGCGTCGATTGGTAGTCATCGTTGTTTCCGTCAAAGAGTTCAGCGGCCGGCGGCCGAGCCGCCGTCCATCGCCATCGGCTTGCCGATGAGAGTGGCCTGCAGCGCTGCGTCGGCGAGCCAGAAGTCGCGTTGCGCTTCGATGGCCTGCACGACACTGCCGATCTGCTCGCGCGAATCTGCAAGCAGTTCGAACACGCCGATCAGCATGCCGTTGTAGCGAAGGATGTTTTCTTCGGCGATCGTCTTGCGCAGCGGCACGATCTCGTCGCGGTAGTGCCGGGCCAGGTCGTACGCCGTCCGGTAGGCACCGTAGTGGTCCCGTACCTGCGAGCTGGCGTCGACCGCAGTCTGCGCGGCGCGATGGAAAGCGGCCATGTAGGTGGCTTCCGCTCGGGCGCGGTTGGCATCGCCAAAGTCGAAGATCGGCAGCGGCACCGACAGGTCATAACCCCGCTGTGGCGCCAAGCCGGTTTCGTTCTTGCGGGTGACGCCGACTTCCAGGCCATTGACGATGCTGGTCACGCGGGTCAGCCCCTGCTCGCGCGCCACGAAGTCGAGGTTCGCGCGCGCCATGCGCACATCCAGGCGTTGCTCCATCGCCGCCTTGGCAATGGTCGCCTCGTCTTTGGCCTGGGCCGGCAGGTCGGGCAGCCGCTCGGGCAGCTTGAGCGCTTCGGCCTGCTGCTCGTTGAGGCCGAGCGCGCGAATGAGCGCTTCGCGGCTGCTGCGCGCCGCCTGCGTGGCGCGCGCCAGCTGCGCCACCGCGTCGGCTGCGAAGGCCTGCTCGCGCGCACGCTGGAGCTTGCTGTAGTTGCCCACCGCTTGCATGCGCCGAGCGAGTTCGGAACTCGCGTCGGCGGTCGCCTTGACCTGTTGCACGTATTGCAAGGACTGCTGAGCCGAGACCGCATTCACCCAGGCCTGACGCGTTTCAGTTGCCGCCTGCACGACACCCGTGGCCAGCAGCAGCCGGTTGGATTCCTGCTGGTAGTCGGCCAGGCGCAGCCGGGACGGCAGCAGCAGCAGATCGAGCACCGAGAAGCTCAGCGTTCGGGTCAGTTCCAGTTCACGCGCTCCCCCGGACCCTCGCACCAGGCGCTCGAAGGCAAACACCGGATTGGGCAGCCGCGCAGACTGGGTCGTTGCAGCGGAGTTGGCCGCGCCCTCGTACAGCATGGCCTGCAGGGCAGGGCTGTAGGCGAGTGCGATGCGCACGGCCTCGTCCGCGCCCAGGGGCTTGGCCAGCATCGCGTCCACGTCGCTCTGGGCCTGGCGTCGTGCTTCATCGGTGGTCAGCCACTTGACCTCGGCGCCGAGGCTCTCACGGCTCATCTTCTGCGCGCTGCCGAAGTTCTGGTCGATCGCCGTGCTCGCACAGCCTGCAAGGGCCAGCGTCGCTGCGGCTGCGATCAGCAAACGCTTGCCAGGCAAGTGCCGGCTGGCTTGGAGCCTTGCCGTTGCCGACAGAGCCGGCTTGTTGATGTCGTTCGTCATGGTTTCTGGTGTCCGGTGTGGCCGCCCGGCATCGAAGCCGAAGCCGGAGCCGCTGCGGGTTTCGCTTTGGGCATGGGCGCAGGCGCCGGCATCGCCATTGGCGCCTTGGCGGGCGCCGAGCCGGCTGTGGCGGGCGGCATCGGGTCGGCCATCTTCATGCCGCTGTGACCTGCCGGCATCGCCGGTGCGGCGGCCTTGTCCGACGGGGTGGCAGATGTGTCGCCGCCGGCCGCGGTCGGACCGCCTTGCCCTTCGCGCGCATAGGCCTGCCAGCCGCCGATGCGGCCGACGACGTTGTTGGACTCGCGCCAAGACAGCACGGGCTGCTCGTTGAAGGTCTTGTAGCCTTCGAAGGCGGAGCGATAGGCGCCGCCACGAGCGGGTGTCGGGGACGCAGCCGGCGCTGACGAAGCGGCGCTAGCGGCTGGCGAAGGGGCGGTCTGCTGGGCCGTCGCGCCAGTGGCCAAGCCGGCAAGCCACAGCGCTGCCGCAATGGCACGGAGATGGGGTGACATGGGAGTCCTCGCTGATGCCCTGACGCCGACCGCTTACGGTCAAAGGCGAGTGAACAGGGCGGGTCGACAAGACGACGGCGCGGCGCCACCGAGGGCGCGCAACCGCGTCAGAGACGCTTCAGGCGAGGAAGGATCGAGGTGGCCGTTCGAGGCCGTCGATGGGCACGGACGCGACGCTGAGGGGCGCAAGCGGCAGGAAGGAATCGGCCAACAGAGGTGTCGGCAACGCGATGAATGCCGAAGGCAAGGCGGCAGCCGCACAGCAGGATGCGCAGGCACTGCACTTGTGCTTCATGTGGTGGACCACCTTGCTCGACGCCGTGACACCGGACGATGCCGCCGCATCGGCGTCTGCCCGCGGGTGTTCGTGATCGGCAACCACGCCGTCCGCATGGTGGTCGTGCACAGGGGCGGAACCAGGACCGTCGTGGAGCACCTGGGCCGCGCCGTGATGTACTGGGCCGCAAAACACCATGGTCGCAGCCGATGCGCCCTGAGCGGGAACCGCCAGGACCAGCAACCACATCAATAGCGTTCGAAACAACCCCATGTCCGCACTTTACCGCACCTGTGCCGTCAAGCAATCGAGCAACGGTATCCAGTTCCGCGCGACGGCGCGGCGAAACGTCAATGTAGGGCCTCAGTCCGTTCGCAGATGCGACGCCTAGATGACAGATTTGTCATGTTGCCGATTCCGCCGCGTGCCCGGCGCGCGGGCACGCTCAAGATCAAGAACTGTTGCCCTTGATCGCATCCATCATCGTCTTGACCTGGCCGTTGACAAAGCGAAGCGTCGACTCGTACTTGATGGCATTCTCGGCGAAGGTGGCGCGCTCGCGGTCCATGTCGACCGTGTTGCCATCAAGGTTGGTCTGGCTGGGAGTTGCGTACAGAAGGTTTCGCTGGACCAGTGCCTGAGTAGACACGGCGTTGTAGTCGGCGGGTTGCGACCCACCACTGGCCAGCCGGGTCGCGCCCGTGGCCTCGCGCAGCGCCTGCGCAAAGTTGAAGTCGCGGGCCACGTAGCCCGGGGTGTCAGCATTTGCGATGTTGCTGGCGATCAGACGCTGGCGCTCGGCGCGCAAGGTAAGGGCCTGGGCATTGAAGTTCAGGCCGTCGGTCAGGCGATTGATCATGTTTGTGCTCCTTTCACGACTGTCCGGGCGTGGCCGCGTGGGAAGTCTGTCGAGCGATTGTGTACATCGGCGTTCCGGCTCGGCGTATGAATTGACGGGCCTTCAGCCGTCAGTTCTGAGTCATTCGCGCTGCGCCGGTCACGGCTATGACGGCCAATTGCAAGTCCATGACGCAGGACGCCGGTTTCTCTACGAATGGGGTACTGCAGGGCACTGTAGCGGGCGCAGTGGCACAGTCCCGGGAGGCTATGCCAGCCCGGTAGTATCCTGCTGTCCCAGGAGCCACCATGCAATCCAAAGAGCACTGGGAACGTGTCTATGCCTCGAAGGCCGTCGAGGCCGTAAGCTGGTATCAGCCGCACGCCGAGCAGTCGCTTGCTCTCATCCTCGGCACCGGAACGCCCCTCACCGGCTCCATCATCGATGTCGGCGGTGGCGCTTCCACGCTCATCGACGACCTGCTCGCAAACGGGTACAGCGCGCTGACAGTCCTCGATCTTTCGGAAGCCGCACTCGAAACCGCCAAACATCGTCTTGGCACGCGCGCCGAGGCCGTCTCCTGGCGAGTGGGCGACGTGACGAACGTTCGCCTGCCCGAGCATTCCTACGATGTGTGGCACGACCGAGCGGTCTTTCACTTCCTCACCAGCGAAAGTGACCGACGGGCCTACGTTGCCAACGTGTTGCGCTCCGTCAAGCCGCTGGGGCATGTCATCGTCGCCACGTTCGCCGAGGACGGGCCGACGCAATGCAGCGGCCTGCCGGTGATGCGCTATTCGGCCGACGAACTGCATGCGCAGTTCGGAGCGGCATTCGCTCTGCTGAAGCAGGAGCGGGAAGTGCACCACACGCCCTTCGGCACCGTGCAGAAGTTCATCTACTGCTACTGCAGGCTGACCCAAGCGTAGGTTCATGACGGCGCCGCCTCCGCGAGCCATGCAAGGTCACCCCGTGCCTCACGACCCCAAATCGAAGTCCGCAATGAGCTTGGACTTCGACGCCCTTTTCCTCGCACCCGCCGCATCGGGTTCGGCCCATCCATAGTTGGCGCCCCACGCCCACACGCTGCCGTCGACTTCGACAAATAAAACTTCGCCGGCTGCGACGGTGAAGGACTTCACTTGCCGCTTGCCCTCCCAATCGAGCGCGGCCTGGTGGTTGCCAGGCTTCAGACGAACACGCACCAGCGAGTCCGGGATCGTCACGACGAGCGGGCGATCGTCAATGGACACGGGGACCCGGTTCGCCGTGTCGCCCCAGCGCCTTCGCACGATGTACAGCATCGCTGCCCCGGGACTCGGCTCGAACCGCTTCGCACTGGCTTCGACCGCGTCCGGTGGCACCGGCACGGCGGTGCAAGTCAACTTCTGGCGGTAGCTCTTGCCGATGCGATAGCAGTAGGTTCCGTCGGTTTCGACGCGCCGCGCCGGCGGCGTCATGCAGCCGCTCAACATGACGGATACCGTCCCCGCCGAGATGAGTGCCGCGACTCGTCTGCGCTTCATGATGTCGTGGTCATGGCACCGAAATGGCCCGGGACAGCTCCGTCACGGTAATCCACCCTGCGTGCGCTTGCCCCGTCAGGGCAGCGGTTCGGATCGCATCGACCAGTTCGTCCACCTCGGCGTCGTCGCAAAGCAGTTCGAGCTTGTACTCGTTGACGACCTCGTCGCCTAAGTCGATCGAGTAGTGCCGGTCTTCATCGGCCAGCGGCAGCAGCGAGCCCTTGACCATGTACACCGCCAGGTTGTGCCCACGCGCCTTCAGGGCCGAGCCCCAGGCCGCCGTGGCCTTGACGGCAGCGATCACGTCGGCGACGCGGCTGCGATGAACGTAAGCCTTGATTTCCTTCATGTCATGCCTTTCAATGAAACAGATGCCGTATGGGCTGCGGCTCATGCCATCAACTCCAGCAGATAGAGCGCCACGAAGCCGGCGAAGAACGACGCGGTGATCAGCGGCGTTTCCTTGACCTCGTGGGCTTCGGTGAGCAGTTCCTCGATGACGAGGTACATCAGTGCCGCCGCGCCGAAGGACAGCACGATCTCCAGCGCGAGGCCGGAAAGTCCCGCGAGAAGAGACCCGCCCAGCAGAGCCCCAAGGATGACCAGCGCGCTCAAGGCCGCCACGGTCATCAGCGTGCGTGTGCGGCCGACCTTCGCTTCGGTCAGGCTCGCGGCGACCGAGACGCCGAGAAACAGCAGTTCGAGCGTGAGGGCAACCACCAGCAGCGTGCCGACCCGTTCCCCGGCCGCGAACCCGACGCCGATCAGCAGCCCGTCGAGAAGTACGTCGATGGCCACCGCGATCAACAGCCCGGTCTTGCTGTCGCCAGCAGCCTCTCCGGCCTGCTCGCTACTGCGTTCGATGCGTTCGGTGAAGGCCTTGACCCCGAGCATCAAGGCCACGCCGAGGACGAACCCGATCAGCACGCCAAGCGGGCGATGTTCCCGGGTCATCTCCGGCAGCAGTTCCCCCGCGACCACGGCCATGACCACGCCGGCCGCGAAGTGCTGCACTAGGCTTCGGGTCCTTTCGCTCGGAACTCTGAAGATGGCAATCGCGCCACCGAGCACGGTGGCGCCGACCGGTATCAGGGTCAGGCCGAGGATTTGGGTCAGTGCCATGTCAAGCGCCCTGGAGAGCGGCCTCGGCACGCGCACGCCGCGCCTCCGCGCGCAGCTCGGACCATTCGTAGATCAGCGGCAACAGCAGCAGCGTGAGCGCGGTGGAGGTGAACAGGCCGCCGACCACGACGGTCGCCAACGGCCGCTGTGTTTCGGCACCGACCCCGGTGGACAGCAGCATCGGGATCAGGCCGAGGATCGCGACCGAGGCCGTCATCAGCACCGGCCGCAGTCGCAAGGCCGCACCCTGCCGCACCGCGTCGCGCACGGAGCGCCCCTGTCGTCTCAGGTCGTTCAGGAACGACACCATCACGATGCCGTTCAGCATCGCCACGCCGAAGACTGCAATGAAGCCGATGGCTGACGGTACCGACAGGTACTGCCCGCTGACGAACAGCCCGACGATGCCTCCGATGATCGCGAACGGCACGTTGGCGATGATCAGCGACGCATGCCGCACCGAGTTGAACGCGGTGTACAGCAGCATGAAGATCAGGCCGATGGTCAGCGGCACGATCACCGCCAGGCGTGCCATCGCGCGCTGCTGGTTCTCGAACGCGCCGCCCCACTCGACCCAATAGCCCGCCGGCAGCTTGACCTGTTCCTTGATTTTCGCGTCGGCTTCCTTGACGAAGCTGTCCACGTCGCGGCCCTTCACGTCGAGCTGCAGTACGGAATAACGCTGCAAGGCTTCACGGCGCACGAAGGAGTAGCCTTCGTCGAGTTCGATGGTGGCGACCTGCGAGAACGGCACCAGCGCGCCTTCGCCGGTGCGGATCGGGATCGCGGCGATGGATGCCGGATCGACCCGGAAGCCGTCGGCCAGCCGCACCGCGATGTCGAAACGCCGGGTGCCGTCGATCAGCGTCGACACCGCCTGGCCGCCGATGCCGGCCTGCACGACTTCCAGAATCTCGTCGGCGTTGATGCCGTAGCGCGACGCCGCTTCCCGGTTGACCTTGATGACGAGCTGCGGCTTGCCCTTGTTGGCCTCGGCCGACAAGTCGGCCGCGCCAGGCACCTTGTCGAGAACGCCCTTCAACTGCGCGGTCAGGCGATCCAGGGTCTCCAAGTCCTCGCCGTAGAGCTTCAAGGCCAGCGTCGCCCGCACGCCCGAGATCAACTCCTCGACACGCGACTGGATCGGCTGCGTGGCACCGAAGACCACGGTCGGCACCACCTTCTCGAGCGCCTCCTGCATCTCGTGCGCGAGCGTCGCATAGCTGATCTTCTCGGGCCACTCCGATTGCGGCTTCGTGTCGAGATTGATCTCCATGTAGTTCACGTCGGTGGTCTCACCGCCCTCGGCACGGCCGATGGTGGCGAGCACCGAGCGCACCTGCGGGAACTGCTTGTGCAGCGTGTCACTCACCAAGTTGGAGACGCGGATCGATTCGTCCAGCGACGTGGACGGGATGCCCGTGACGCGAAACTGGATCGTTCCCTCCTGCAACTGCGGCATGAACTCCTTGCCGAGGAAGGGGAACAACGCCAGCGAGCCGATCAGAAGCACGAGCGCCGATCCGATCACGGGCTTCTTGCGCTCCAGCGCCCAGTCGAGCAGCGGCAGGTAGGCCTTCTTCGCCCAGCGCACCAGGAAGGTGTCGCGCTCCTCCTTCGGCTTCAGGATCAGCGCCGCAAGCACCGGCACCAGCGTCATCGACAGCAGCAGCGAACCCACCATCGCGAAGGTGATGGTGTAGGCCATAGGCTTGAACAGCTTGCCTTCGAGCCCGGTCAGCGAGAACAACGGCAGGAAGACGACGATGATGATCAGGATCGCGAACGCGACCGGGTTCACCACTTCGCGTGCGGCTTCGAGGATCAGGTGGGTCTTCTGAATCGGCTTGCCGGACTCCTTCGCATGCGCCAGCAGGCGGAACGCGTTCTCGACCATCACGACCGCCCCGTCCACCATCATCCCGGTGCCGATCGCCAGGCCGGCCAGCGACATCAGGTTGGCCGAGACGCCGAACTGCTGCATCAGGATGAAGGCGATCAGCATCGCCATCGGCAAGGTCACGATCACGACGATGGCCGAGCGGAACTCGCCGAGGAACAGGAACAGAATGATCGCGACCAGCACCGCGCCTTCGACGAGCGAACTCTCCGCCGTCTTCAGCGCCTTCTCGACCAGCTCGGTGCGGTCGTAGATCGGCACCAGCGACACGCCCTTGGGCAGCGCGGCCTGGGCGATGGCGAGCTTGGCCTTGACCGCATCGACGACGTTCTTCGCGTTCTCGTTCACGCGTGACAGCGCGATGCCGAGCACCGCCTCCTTGCCGTCGCGGGTGACAGCGCCGAAGCGCGGTGCCGCCGCCTCCTTCACATCCGCCACGTCGCGCACGTAGATCGGCGAGCCGTTGCGCTCTGCCACCACGATGCCGGCGATGTCGGTGGTGTTGGTGACCAGGCCGAGGCCGCGCACCAGGTACTGCTCGGAGCCGAGGTTGATCGACTGCCCACCCACCTGCTTGTTGTTTGCCGCCAGGCGCTCCATCACCTGTTTGAAAGACAAGCCGTACTTGATGAGCTTGCGCGGGTCGATCTGCACCTGGTACTGCTTCTGGTCGCCGCCCCACGAGATCACGTCGTCGACGCCGGGCGACGTGCGCAGGATCAGTCGCACCGTCCAGTCGTGCAGCGTGCGCAGGTCCATGCTGCTCAGCTTCTTGTCAGCCGACTCGATCGTGTACCAGAACACCTGGCCCAAGCCCGAGCTGTTGGGCCCGAGCACTGGCTCGCCGTAGCCCTGCGGCAGACGCCCCTTGGCTTCCTGCAGCTTCTCGCGGACCAGGCGTCGGGCGAAGTAAATGTCGACGTTGTCCTTGAAGTAGATGCCGACATAGGACAGGCCGAACAGCGACACGGAGCGCACTTCCTCGACGCCGGGCAAGCCCGCCATCGCGCCTTCGATAGGTGTGGTGAGCAGCTTTTCCACGTCCTCGGCCGCGAGGCCGGGCGATTCGGTGTAGATGTTGACCTGGATCGGCGTCACGTCCGGGAACGCATCCACCGGCACCTGACGAAACGCCTGCACGCCCAGCCCCACGACGATGAGGAAGGCGACAAGCACGAGAACCTTGTAACGCAGTGAAGCGTCGACGATGGCATTGAGCATGGTTCTTCTCTCTCAATGCGCGTCGCCGATTTGCGACTTGAGCAGGCGAGCCTTCAACGCGTAGGCGCCTGCGGTGACCACCTTATCGCCGGCGGCGACACCGGACTTGACGACGGTGCGGCCGGACAGCTTGTCGCCAGGCTCGATGGCGCGTGCTTCATAGCTGCCGTGCTCCTCCACGAAGATGGTCGGCTGACCCTGCAGCAGCAGGATCGCCGCGTCTGGAACCGACAGCACCTCGCGCTTGGCACCGGCAGTTCCACCGCTCGTTTCGATGGTCGCGGTGGCGAACATCTCTGGCTTCAGACGGCCGTCCTTGTTTTCGACTTCGATGCGCGCCGGGATCGTCCGCGAGTCCTTGTCGAGCAGACTGGCGATGTAGGTCACGCGCCCGGCGAAACGTTCACCGGGATACGCCGTGACGGTGACCGTCGCCGCCGAGCCAACCTTCACCTTGGCCAAGGTGTCGTCGGTCAGGTTCGCCTCGATCCAGACCTTGGACAGGTCGGCGACGGTGAACAGCGGGTCGCTCGGCGCACCCAGTTCTCCCACCGTCGCCTTCTTCTGAATGACGGTACCGGCCAGAGGCGCCATGACCGGGAAGGTCGAGTTGGCGGCACCATCGGCCTTTGCTGATCCACCGAGCAGGCGCAGCTTGTCCTGCGCGGCGCGCAGTTCCGCAGATGACTTCTCCAGGTCCGCTTTGGCACGCAGAAAGTCGCGCTGCGGAATGATCTCGTCGGCGATCAGCGATTCCGCGCGCTTGAAGTCGGCCTGCGCGACGCGCTGACTCGACTGCGCGTGCAGCAGTGCTGCCTGGGCTTCGCCGATGGCCAGGCTGTCGAGCACCGCCAACGGCTGGCCCGCCTTGACCTGCGCACCGAGGCCGGCCATCACCTGGACGATCCGCCCTTCGATGCGCGGCGCGACACGTGCGATGCGGTCCTGGTTCGGACGAATGGTCGCGGTGACCGTGATCGTGTCGGCGAAGGCCTGCTGCGCCAGTGTCTCGACCTTGAGTCCGGCGCGCGTAGCTTCTTCGGCCGACAGCTTCAGGCCGTCGGCTTCCTTGGCGCCTTCGGCCTTGGGAGCCTCTTTGGCCTCCTTCGCCTCCTTGGGGTCGGCCGGCTTACTGCCGCCGCAGGCAGTGAGCATGACAGCCAGAACGGCCGCGGTCAGCGCGGAGACGAGTGAGTTCGAGTTGATGTTCTTCATGGTTGGGTTCCTTCCAGCGCCAGGCCGGCCGCAGCCTCCAGGGCGTGGCGGGTGACGTGGTAGTCGGCGAGTGCGTCGTTGAGGTCGCGGCGTGCATCGAGCGCCTGGCGGCTGACGACGATCAATTCGAGCAAGCCAATCTGGCCGGCGCGTTGCGACTTCAGCGACAACTGCTGGTTGTCGGCGAGCGCGGGCAGCATCGAACCCTGCAGGCGGCGCACCCGCGATTCGAGGCTGTTCAGCTTCAGCCACAGCGAGCTGACCGTCGCGCGAGCGTCGCGCGAGGCGGCCTCGCGTTCGATCTGCACCTGGCTCAGGTCGGATCGCGCCTGGCCGATGCCACCGGCGTTGCGCTTGAACAGCGGCAGGGGAACGGACACGGTGACGGTCGTCAGGCGTTCGCGACCGTCGTTCGGTCCTTCGCGGCCGACGTTCAGGCCGACCGTCACGTCCGGGTAGACGCTCGATTGCTCCAACCTCAGCTTGGCGGTCGCACTGTTCTCCCGATCCTGCAACGCGCGCAGCCGCGGCTGCGCATCGACCGAGGCCATCAGGTCGCCTAGCGTGAGCTTGGCCTGCGGCAGCGTCAGTTCACCGACGGCCTGCGGCAGGCTCGCGGGTGGGAGTTGCAGCGTGGCCGCCAGCTCGGCGCGCGCATCGAGGAGTTGCTCTTGCGCCAGCGCGAGCTGGTTGCGTGCGCGTTCGGCTTCGACGGTCGCGATGTTGGCGTCGAGCTTGGTGTCTTCGCCCGCGGCGCGGCGTTTCTGGATCGCCGCTGCAGTGTCGTCGAACAGTTTGCCCGCCTCGGCCTCCAGTGCGACGCGCTGCTGCAGCGCGAGCACGCGATGGAAGCGTTCGGACGCCGACGCGCGCGCGACCCGGCGTGCCTCCTCGATCTCCGAGCGCAGCGCCGACAGCGCGGCGGCAGCGGCATCACGGCGGTGGCCGCGCTGGCCGGCGATCTCCAGCGTCTGGGAAATCCCGGCACTCCACTCCCGCCGGGTCTCGGTGCCGAGCCCGGCCTGTGGGACCGCGCGCCGAGTCTGGTCGAGCGACAACTGCGGGTTGCTGGACAGCAGCGCGTTGGCGTCGGTTTGAACACCTTCGGCGGCAGCGAGCTGGGCCTGCTTGGTCTTGAGTGCCGGATTGGCCGCGTCGGCCAGGGCCAGCGCTTCTTGCAAGGTCAGGGCGCGCAGCGCGGTAGTGGCCGAGGCCTGCGCAGGCGGTGCCGGCTGCGCGAGCCCGGCCGTGGGTATGAACAGAAAGGCGCTGTTCGCAATTGCGGCAGCTGCCATCGCGATGGCATGCGCCAGCGTCTTCGATCGCATCGAACTCTCCTCGTTGTGGGAAACAACAGACCGGAAGAATTCGGCGAGGAAGTCGGTGCTACGCGGCGGTGTGGTACCGGAAGATCACGCAGGGACTCGCTCGCCGAATCACGCGGCGAGGGTCCACTTGGGGCGTTCGATCAGGTCGGGGATGTGGGGCGAGTGCCCGTTGACGAAGGTGCTCGGTACGGCGTGCTGTATCAGATCGATGTCGCACCCGAATGACACGGGCACCAGCGGCTGTGCACAGCTGATGTGGCAGTAGTCGCAGTCGAGGTCTTCGTCGGCGAGCGAGGTCTTCTTGTCGGCGGTCGAGTCACCGGTACATTGAAGCGACTTGCCCTGGTGTTTGTGGCTGTGATGCCCGAAATGGCTCACACCCGCGCCTTGCTCGTGCTGGCAATAGCTCGCGGCTGCGCCCCAGGCGAACTGGAACGGCAGCCACAACAGCAGCACGATGATGAGAAGCCGGGACATGGACGAAAGTGTAGCGGTGATCGTTTGCGCGACAGAGGCCGACTCAGGCGCGCTTTGGCGCGGGTGCTTCGCTCGATCTCGTGTTGACCATGAACGCGATGAGCACGACGAGCAAAACGGTCAGCTGCGCCAGCAGCGTCTGCCACGTGGGCCGGATGCCCAGGATGTCGATGCGCGGGAAGGCGACCGGGCTCGTGTGTATCCAGCCCGCCTCCTGCAGGCCGGCGATGCCCTTGCCGGCGAGCACCACGGCAAGCACCGCCACCAACAGCGAACTGGCGGCGAAGAACTTGCCGATCGGCAACCTGGCGCTGGTGCGCAACAAGACCGCGGCCACGACTCCCAGCACGGCCATGCCCGCCACCAGACCGCCAAGCAGCGGCCAGCCATTGCCCTCGGTCCAGAGCGCGGCATAGAACAGCACCGTCTCGAACACTTCGCGGTAGACCGCGATGAACGCCAGCGAAAACAGGAACCAGGCCGCGCGCTTGGTCAGCGCCGACGACATCTTTTCCTTGAGATAGACCTGCCAGCGACCGGCCACGCTCTTCTGATGCATCCACATGCCCACGCCCAGCAGCACGACGGCGGCAAACAGTGATGAAAACCCTTCGGTCAGCTCCCGGCTCGCGCCGCTGACGCTGACCATGTAAGTTGCCACGGCCCAGGTCACGCCACCTGCGGCCAATGCAGCGATCCAGCCGGCGTGCACATAAACCAGCACGTCCTGCCGCTCGGCCTTCTTGAGGAAGGCCACCATGGCCACGACCACCAGCAGCGCTTCCAGGCCTTCGCGCAGGAGGATGGTCAACGCGCCGATGAACGCGGCGGCAGCATCGTTGTCGGATGGCGCCAAGGCCTTCTCGGCGTCGTTCAGCAAGCCTTGCAGTGCCTGCGCCGATGCCTGCACGTCTCCGACGGTGCCGTTCGCCACCTTGGCGCGATAGGCCACCATACCGGCCTCGATCTTCTCGAACAACGGGCGGTCGCGTGTTGCCAGTGCCGGTTCGACCGGCTCGAACCCGTCGAGGTAAGCCGACAAGGCCAGCTTGGTCGCCATCGCCCGATCACCGGCTTGTACCGCAACGACGCTTTCCGCGAGCTTCGCTTTGGCGATTGAGGTACCGCCCGGTTTGTTCGCGGCCAAGGCCTGCGGATTGGCGCGCAGGTAGGCCATCACCGGCCTGGCTGACTCGGCGCCAAGCCGCTCGGCCAGCGCGTGTTCGGAGGTCTGTGTCAGCGCATCCAGGCCGCTCATGGCCTCGCGCGCCTTGGCACTGGTCTGCCAGAGGGTTGCGCCCGCCGACGTATCGGCCGCGGCGTAGGGCAAGGTGCCGACGAAGAACGCCAGCGCCCAGCGGTCTTCTTCCGGCAAGGCGCCGAAGCTGGCCATCGCGGTGCCGTTCACGCCATTGCTGATGACTTGGTGCAGCGCGAAGAGCGAACGCTCGCGCGCCCGCAGGTGCTCCGACAAGGCCGTGGGCTTGGGGTCGAGGGTGGCCGCCACAGGGCCATCGCCATGGCCCTGCGGGCCGTGACAGGCAGCGCATTGCGCCTGGAACAGCTGCGCACCGCGCCGGAGATCGGGCGCTTGTGCCGGCGCGATCGGGAACGGGTAGGCCTTCAGCACCTCGCCAGCCAGACCATGAGCCAGCTGCGCCACGGCTGTTGGGTCGGCCTTATCAGCGATCGCTTGGCGCAGTTGAGTCACCTGCTTCTGCAGGTTGGCGCTGGCATCCCCGCGCGGCAATTCGCCCATCTGCCGTTCGGCCGCCGCAGCGAACTCCTGCATCTCGGCATATTCCGACGCTTTCAGCACCGCTCCGTTGGCCACCGCACCGCCGTAGTCCACGGCGACGTAGTCGAGCAACTGCCAGACCTGCTTGGCCTTGGCATCCACGCCGGGCTCGGCCGCGTTGCCCCTAGAGACGAACCCGAGGAGCGCCACAAAAGCGAAAGCAATCAACGGCAGGTGGCGACGCGATGAAACCATGACCAGGGTCCGAACATATCAATACGAATGATTCTAATTTCTCTTGCACGCGCGGGCCAGCCTTTGGGCGAGAGTCCGTGCACGCATATCGAGCCGTCAGGCGACGATCAAGACAACCAGCGCAGCCAGCAAGCAATAGGCGCCGAAGAGGTACCAGCGCCCCTGCTCCAGCCAGCGTGACAACCAGCGCAGCGCGGCGAGCCCGGCGAGAAAACTCAGACCCATGCCCGCCAGGCTCGGACCCAGTAGATGCCACAGCGGCGCGCTGGTGCCAGCGCTGGCGTGAGCCTGCACGAAGCGGTAGCCCTCCTTGGCGATGACTGCCGGGGTCAGGACGACCGCCAAGGCAAAGCTGAACTCCTCGGCCCGCCGTCGGCTGACGCCAAGCAGCAGCCCGCTGGAAATCGTTGCCCCCGACCGGGAAAAGCCGCGGAACGGCAGGCACGCGCCTTGGACGGCGCCAATCCACGCCGCACTCTGCAGACTCAGTTCGCCGTTTGCGGTGTTCGCGGATATCGCCGAAACCAGAATCAGGACACCGGCTGCGGCCAATGCCCCTGCGATCAGGCGCGTGTTGCCGAACAACTGCTCGATCTCGAAGCCGGCTGCGTTGCCGGCGACAAGATGCTTGATGGCCTGCAGCAGCACCAGACCAACCACCCCGGTGGCCGCGGTCGCCAGCGCCACCTGCAGCCCGTTCGTTTGAAAGGCGTGGCGCGACGCGAAATAGGTCTGCCGCCAGGATCGCCAGAAGTAGACAATGACCGCGAACATCGTGCCCAGATGCAGCATCACGAGCAGCAGCGTCATGTCAGGGGCCGTGGGGTCCAGGCCCATCAGCTTCTCAGCCAGGATAACGTGAGCCGAACTCGATACCGGCAGCAGTTCGGCAACGCCCTGGACCAGCGCGAGCACTGCGATCTGCAAGGCGTTCATGCGCCGCCGGCCTCGGCGCCACGGCAATCGGCCGGCACTCTCATCGGCGCAGCAGCCGCAGGCCGTTGGCCACCACCAGCAGGCTGGCGCCCATGTCGGCAAACACCGCCATCCACATGGTCGCGCTGCCAAACACCGCCAGCACCAGGAACACGGCCTTGATGCCCAGCGCGAGGGCGATGTTCTGCCACAGCACCACGTGCGTCTCGCGCGACAGGCGGATCGTCGTGGCCACACGGCGCAGGTCGTCGGTCATGATGACCACGTCGGCCGCTTCCATCGCCACGTCGGTGCCGGCTCCGCCCATTGCGAAGCCGATGTCGGCTTGCGCCAGCGACGGTGCGTCGTTGATGCCGTCACCCACCATGGCCGTCACGCCCAGCGTGCGCTGTGAGTCCTGAATCGCCGCCTGCTTGTCCTGCGGCAACAGGTCACCTCGCGCGTCCTCGATACCCGCTTGCGTGGCGATGGCACGTGCGGTGCTGGCGTTGTCGCCGGTCAGCATCACCGGCGTCACGCCCATGTCCTTCAGTTCGGCGACGGCCTGAGTCGATGAGACCTTCTGCGTGTCGGCGACGGCGAACAGCGCGAGGGCACGATCGGCTGAAGCAAGCAGCGTCACCGTCCGTCCCGCCGTTTCGTGCTCGGCGAGTTTGGTCTCCAGTTCGGTGCTGCACAGCCCACGATCGTGAATCAGGCGGTGATTGCCCAAGGTGTAGGGCGTGCCGTCCACGCGGCCCTGGACTCCGCGCCCGACCAGGGCTTCGAAGTCGGCCACTTCCAGGCGCTGGCCCGGCAGCCCCTCGGCGATGGCTTTGGAGACCGGGTGGTCGGATCGGGCCGCGAGGCTCGCGCCGATGGCCACCGGGTCGGAGTTGGACAGCGCCTCCCAGTGCACGAGGCGGGGTTTGCCTTCAGTGATGGTGCCGGTCTTATCGAGCGCGACGGCCTTGATGAGCCGGGCCTGCTCCAGGTACGTGCCGCCCTTGATCAGGATGCCCTTGCGAGCAGCAGCCGCCAGGCCGCTGACGATGGTGACCGGGGTCGAGATGACCAGCGCGCACGGGCAGGCGATCACCAGCAGCACCAGTGCCTTGTAGGCCGCCTGCACCCACGGCACGCCACCCAACAGAGGCAGCAGCAGCGCCACCGCCACCGCGATGACGAAAACAGCCGGCGTGTAGATGGCCGCGAAGCGGTCCACGAATCGCTGCGTCGGCGCGCGCGAGCCTTGCGCCTGCTCGACCGCGTGAATGATGCGGGCCAGTGTCGAGTCGTTCGCGGCGGCCGTGACGCGGATTTCGAGGGCACCGGTTTGGTTGATCGTGCCAGCGAACACCGGGTCGCTCACGGTCTTGTCGACAGGAATGCTCTCGCCGGTCACCGGGGCTTGGTCGACGGCGCTGTTGCCTGCGGTCACGACGCCATCGAGCGGCACTCGCTCGCCGGGCTTGAAGCGAACGACGCTGCCGACGGCGATGCCGCTCGTGGGCACGCTGACCCAGGTTCCGTCTGCCTGACGCGCTTCGGCTGCCTCTGGCGCCAGTGCCATCAAACCCTTGATCGCATTGCGCGCCCGATCGACAGAGCGCGCCTCGATGAGTTCGGCAATCGCGTAGAGCGCCATCACCATCGCCGCTTCGGGCCACTGGCCGAGCACGAACGCGCCCGTGACGGCGACGCTCATCAGCGCGTTGATGTTGAGGCTCCCGCGGCGCAGCGCGTTCAGTCCCTTTTTGTAGGTGTCCAATCCGGCCAGCCAGATGGCGACACCGGCCACCGCCATGCCGGCGAGTTGCCAGGTCAGCAACGCTGGCGCGAAGTACGACAACGCTTCGGCCGCGACGGCCAGCACGAGGGCCGCTCCGAGTCGCTTGATGCCCGACTCCGCACCATGCTCATGTCCACCGTCGTGGTCGTGATCATCGTGAGCATGGTCGTGCCCGTGCGCCTCGCCGCCGCGTCCCTTGGGTTCCCGCGCAGTCGGCAGCGGCTGTGGGTCGAAGCCTACCTTGCGGATCGCTTCCAAGGCCTGCAACAGCTGCTGAGCATCAGCATCGATTGCCAGCGTGCGAGCGCCGAGCTGGAAGCTCAAGCTGCGGATGCCGGGCAGCGGCTCCAGTGCACGTCGGATTTCGCCCTCTTCCGAGGCGCAATCCATCGTCGCGATCCGAAAGACGACACCACCCGTGGGAGGGCCGGCGGCAGCGCTCTGGGCGTGGTCGCAGCAGGCGGCGCCGTCGCAAGCAGCGGCGCCTTCGACGGGCTTGATCTTGATATCCATCCACGGATTGGAAACCCTGTAGTGGGTGTAGAGTCAAGCTCCACGAGACTTTCAGAAAGGCAAAGGTGCCGACGATGAAGATTGGAGCCTTGGCCGAAGCTACGGGCACGCCCATCGAGACCATCCGCTTCTACGAGCGTGAAGGCCTCCTACCGCCTCCTGCGCGCGCCGATAACAACTACCGCATGTACTTGCCGATCCATGCCGAGCGGCTGGCCTTCATCAGGCAATGCCGCAATCTGGACATGGCCCTCGACGAAGTGCGGGCACTGATCGAGTTGAGGGAGGACCCTGCCAGCGACTGCGGCGGGGTCAACTCGCTGCTGGACGCGCACATCGGGCATGTGGCGCAGCGCATCCGCGAGCTGCGAGCACTGGAGAAGGAACTCAAGGCGCTGCGCGCTCGCTGCGCGTCGCCACACGCAGTGGCGGAGTGCGGCATCCTTGGTGAACTGGATCGTGCCGCCGCCACGCCAGCAGCCAACGGTCGGCGACGACACATCCACGGCACCCACTGATATGAGCGCACAGGTTCAGCATGGGTCGGAACGACCGCATGGATGACGATGACGATGTTTACAACCTACCGCCGCAGGCCAAGTGAAGTACAGGCGGCCCTTTCGATCCGGACGATCGGTGGCTGAAGCCGGCCGGAGTCTGAGCAACAGCGTGTGGCCATTCGCGCTTGGTTCCTTGCGCGCTTCTGTGATACAGCGCACGAGACGCGGTACAACGGTCGCGCGAGGGAGGCTAACCGGCGGCCGCAACATCTACGTTGGCCTTCGCCGTGGGTTGAACGGTCTTCTTCAGTTGCTCGAATCGCCGGTGCAGGTCTTCGGGCCTGATGTGCGTGTAGCGCCTTAGCGTGTTCCAGTTGGTGTGCCCTGACACGATGGCCACCTCCGCGATCTGGAAGCCGTGCCAGAACAGCATGCTGATGCCGGTGTGGCGGAGGTCATGAAACCGGAGGTCCTTGATGCGAGGCAGGCCGGTCTCGGCGATGCGGTCCCGGACGCGCTCGAAGGCTGCGGAAACCGACTCCATGTTGTAGGGAAAGATGCGGGCGTCGAGCTTCGGAATGATCTTGAGCAGTTCCCAGGCCGGCGTCAGCAGCGGAACGACCTGGTCGTTGTATTCCTTCTTCTTCGGATGCTTGACCTTGCGGATGATGATGGCCCGGCGCTTGGGGTCGATGTCCTTCCATTCCAGGCGGCCGAGCTCACCCAGCCGGCGGGGAAAGGCGAGGGCAAACTTGTAGATCAACGTCATGTCGATCTCGGTCGAGTGATGCTGGTTGCGGCGGGCGAACTCCCCGAGCAGAGCGTCTTCCTCGTCCTGGTCGACCCAGCGAATGACCTCCTTGGACTTGGACACCAAGCCTTGCTCGTCCAGGTAGCGCATCGCGGTCTGAATGATCTCCGGGTCCGCGTCGATTTCGTAAGCGATCCGCGCGATCCCGAACGCCGCGGATACGGGCGAGAGGTCGCTCTTGATGGTGGCCGGTGCTACGCCGTCCTGGCTTTTCCGGCGTACGGCGTAGTCGATCAGGTGCTTGGGGCGCAGATCCCGCACCAGGATGTGGTCAAACTCAGCCGCGATCTTCTCGTGGTTGTGAATCGTCGAGCGGCCGAGCAGCGGCCGCACCTTGAGCTGCGCCTTCAGGTGCAGGCGAACGAGTTGCCCCACCGTCGTTTTGGACGTGGCGTGCTTGGCGGGGCCCTCGGCCTTGACTTTGGCCTCCAAACGTTCGGCCCACGAACATGCCTGTGGCCGGGTGTCGAAGAGCTTCGACTCTGAGAAAATCAGGACGCCGCCTTGCTTGATGCGGACTTGGGCGAGGAACTTGTCGCCGCGCGGGGTGATGGAAGCCATGTCGATCCTCGGTGCAACTGGGTGAATTTGGACGGTGCAACTGGGCCGTTCAGTTGCACAGGCTAGTCACGCAGAGCCCGCTTGGATACTCAAAATCCCGCACAAATGATCGACAGTAGCGAAGTGGCGTGAAGATGGAAAACGATAAAAATCAACAGGTTACGTCTAATTGTTCACCTTGGCGTTTAAGTATCGCGCCCATGATGGACTGGACGGACCGGCACTGCCGATACTTCCATCGCCTGATCACGCGGCATGCGCTGCTCTACACCGAGATGGTCACGACCGGTGCCCTGCTGCACGGCGACCAGCCGCGGCACCTCGACTTCAACCCGGAAGAGCATCCTGTGGCGTTGCAGCTCGGCGGCAGCGAGCCGGCCGACCTGGCGGCGTGCGCCCGGCTGGCCGAGCGCTGGGGCTACGACGAGGTCAACCTGAACTGCGGCTGCCCGAGCGAGCGGGTGCAAAAAGGGGCGTTCGGCGCCTGCCTGATGGCCGAGCCGCAGCTGGTGGCCGATGGCGTCAAGGCGATGCGGGATGCGACCGCGCTGCCGGTGACCGTCAAGCACCGCATCGGCATCGACAAGATCGAGAGCTACGAATTCGTGCGCGACTTCGTCGGCACGGTGGCGGCGGCGGGTTGCGAGGTGTTCATCGTCCACGCCCGCAATGCCTGGCTGCAGGGCCTGTCGCCCAAGGAGAACCGCGAGATCCCGCCGCTGCGCTACGGTGTCGTCGCCCAGCTCAAGCGCGAGTTCCCGCAGCTCACGATCGCGGTCAATGGCGGCTTGAAGACGCCTGACGAGATCGCGGCGCAGCTGACCCAGGTCGACGGCGTGATGATCGGCCGCGAGGCCTACCACGAGCCCTGGAGCATGGCCGAGTGGGACTCGCGCTTCTTCGGTCAGCCCGACCCGGCGGCCTCGCGCGAGCAGGTGGAGGCCGCCTGGCTCGACTACCTGGACCGCCTGCACGCCACCGGCCGCTCCTGGCCGCATGCGATGCGCCATGCGCTCGGGCTGTGGAATGGCACGCCCGGCGCGCGGCGCTGGCGCCAGGTGTGGAGCGATCACCGCTTGAAGACCCTGCCGCCGCGCGACGTGGCCGCGCAGGCCACGGCTGCGCGCCTGTCAGGCCTGCTGGCCGCGGCATGACGCCGGGTGGCATCCCCGTGGACAGGGATGCGGCAGCGCTGCCGCCGGACGAACCCCTGTGGTGCCACAGCTTCGACACCGCGTTGGGGCGGTGTGGCGTGGTGTGGAGCCGCGTCGGCATCGTCGGATCCTTGCTGCCGGATGCCAGCCCCGCCCGTTTGCAGCGTCGCCATCCGGGGGCCGTCCTGACCGACGCGCTGCCCCCGTTCGCGCGCCACGCCACGGAGGGCATCCGCGCGCTGCTGGCCGGCGAGATGCGCGACCTGCGTGACGTGCCGCTCGACGAACGCGGCATCCCGGCGTTCCGGCGTCAGGTGCATGCACTGACGCGCGCCATCCCGCCGGGCCAGACCCGCACCTATGGGGAGATCGCCGCCGCCCTGGGCCAGCCCGGCGCCGCCCGTGCCGTCGGCCGTGCGGAGGGGGAGAACCCGTTCGCGCCGATCGTGCCCTGTCACCGGGTGATGGGGGCCGGCGGTGAGCCGACGGGCTTCTCCGCGCCCGGGGGTGTCGAGACCAAACGCCGGCTGCTGCTGATCGAGGCACGTGCTGCCGGGCAACTCGCCGGCGACCAGCAAGCCTTGTTCTAATCGCGCATGTCCTTCGCTTCCCTGGGCCTGTCGCCCGCCCTGCTGCGCGCCGTGCGCGAACTGGGCTACCACGCGCCCACCGCCATCCAGGCGGCGGCCCTGCCCCCCATCCTGGCGGGCGCCGACGTCCTTGGCCTGGCCCAGACCGGATCCGGCAAGACCGCCGCATTCGCGCTGCCGCTATTGCAGCGCCTGGTCGCTTCACCGCCACGCCCGGGGCCGCGCGCGCTGGTGCTGGCGCCCACGCGCGAGCTCGCGGCCCAGACCGCTGAGCTGCTGCGGGAACTGGCCGGTCGGCTGCTGCATCGGCCGAAGGTGGCGCTGGCGTTTGGCGGCGTGTCGATCAACCCGCAGCTGATGGCGCTGCGCGGCGGCTGTGACGTCATCGTGGCCACGCCCGGACGCCTGCTGGACCTGCTGGATCACAACGGCCTCACGCTGGCCGGTGTCGAGTGCCTGGTGCTGGACGAAGCCGACCGCCTGCTCGCCGCGGGCTTTGCCGACGAACTGCAGCGCGTGCTGGGCCAGCTCCCGGCGCGGCGGCAGTCGCTGCTGTTTTCGGCCACCTGCCCGCCGGCCGTGCAGGCGCTGGCGCAAGGGCTGCTGCACGAGCCGGTGCGCATCAGCGTCGAGGAAGCGCCGCCGCGGATCACCCAGCGCGCCCTGCAGCTGGACCGCGCACAACGCCTGCCCGCGCTGCGCCAGCTGCTGCGCGACGAGCCGTGGCAGCGCGTGCTGGTGTTCGTGGCCAGCCGCTACACGGCCGAGCTGGTGTCGGACAAGCTCTTCGCCCACGGCTTCAAGGCCGGCGTGCTGCACGGCGAGCTGAGCCAGGGCGCGCGCCGCGACGTGCTGGCGGCGCTGAAGGCCGGCAGTGTGCAGGTGCTCGTGGCCACCGACGTGGCGGCCCGCGGCCTGCACGTCGAGGCGCTGGATGCCGTCATCAACTACGAGTTGCCGCGCTCCGCGGCGGACTACACCCACCGCATCGGCCGCACGGGCCGGGCGGGCGCCGAGGGTGTCGCCGTCAGCTTCATCTGTGCGGACAGCGCCGAGAACGCGGAGAGCCACTTCCGCCTGATCGAGAAACGTCAGGGTGAGCGGGTGCCGCGCGAGCGCCTGGCCGGCTTCGAGCCGACGGCCGTCGCCAGCGAGGCCCAGGCCACGGGGGGCATCAAGAGCACCACCCGCAAGAGCAAGAAGGACAAGCTGCGTGAAGCCGCAGCCAAGGCGGCGTCCCATGGGCATTGAGA
The DNA here is from genome assembly GCA_003963005.1 of Burkholderiales bacterium. Taxonomy (GTDB): domain Bacteria; phylum Pseudomonadota; class Gammaproteobacteria; order Burkholderiales; family Burkholderiaceae_C; genus Pelomonas. Next base: position 19,319 of record RXJW01000036.1, on the reverse strand, counting down.
TCGAGCGCAAGTTTCTCGTCGTGAGCGAGGCCTGGCGAGAACAGGCCAGCCAGGCCACGCCTTTCAGCCAGGGCTACCTGAGCCGCGACCCGGCCCGCACCGTGCGCGTGCGCATCGCCGGGCCACGGGCCTTCCTCACGATCAAGGGCCCGACCACCGGGGCGGCGCGCGCCGAGTTCGAGTACCCCGTGCCGGTGGAGGACGCGCGGCAGTTGCTGGCGCTCAGCGACGGGCCGGTGGTCGAGAAGGTGCGGCACCTGTGCCTGGTCGACGGCATGACCTGGGAGGTCGACGAGTTCCTGGGCGCCAACGCCGGCCTCGTTGTCGCGGAGATCGAGCTGGTGTCCGAGTCGCAGGCGTTCACGCGGCCGGCATGGCTAGGGGCGGAAGTGACCGGCGACGGTCGCTACGTCAACGCCAACCTCGCGGTGCACCCCTACCAGGGCTGGACGCGCTGAGGGGCTGCATCCAGGCCGCCGGCAGGTGCGTAGCTGTCACACGGGGGCCATCGGCGTCGTCCACCATCCAGTGGCCCGGTCCCTGTCCCACCCGGTCCCCCTAGATTGCTGCCCGTGACTCTGCCGACCTCGCCCCTGCAGCACCGCCCTCGTGACGGTGCTGCTCGTCGTGCTGCCCTTGCAGGGCGTGCTGCAGTGGGTGGTCGGCCTGCAGGGGCAGCGGCATGTGCATGCCAGCCAGCCCGGGCACGAAGCCTCGCCCTCGGCGCTGCGCCTGCTGCTGGACCGCCTGCATGCCGCACAGCCGCAGCCCTTGAAGTCCCTCGGTCTCGCGCAGCTCAAGCCCCGTGCCGACGGGCAAGCGCATGCCCACGGCAAGTTCGTCCACACGCACGGTGCCGACACGCATGACGCCGTCGCGGTGGCCGACGGCGATGACGCCGGCACCGGCGGCGCGACGGCCTTCCTGGCCTGGACCCATGCCCGCTTCGCCGACCAGGATCCGGCCGGCAACCGCATTCCGAATGCGGTCGACAAGGTGGCGTCCCTCGCCGTCACCGCGCGGGACCTGGGCCCCTGGTCGGCCAGCCTGCAATGGCGCTACCTGGGCTCGGGCGCGCTGATCGAGGACAACAGCGTGCGTTCCCGCAGCTCGCTGACGACGAATCTGCGCGTCAGCCGCAGCCTGTGGCGGGGCAGCGAAGTGACGCTGGACGTCTTCAACCTCGGCAACCGCCGGGTGAACGACATCGAGTACTTCTACGAGTCCCAGCTCCCGGGGGAAGCCGCGCCCGTGGCAGACCGCCATGTCCACCCTGCCGAGCCGCGCACCGTGCGGCTGACGCTCAAGCTCGGGTTCTGACGCGTCACCAGGGGGCGGCGCCTTCGGGCAGGGGCTCGGTCGGCAGTGCGGTGGGCGCTGCCGCGGGTGTTGTGGCGGGTGCCGCGGCGAAGTCGTGCTCGCCGCCCAGGCCCTCGATGAGTGCGGGGATCAGCCGGCCCAGTTCGCCCGTGGCCAGTGCCAGGTCGGCGTCGAAGGCTTCGTCGCCGCTGACGTCCGGCCGGCCTTCGAAGGCCAGGTCGAGGAAGCTGATCTTCTTGATCGCGAACGCCTCGGTCAGCGTGAAGGCGACGCGTTCGTTCCAGCTCAGCGCGAGGCGCGTGGGCATCTTGCCGCTGGTCAGGTGGGCGCGGACCTCGTCGATGTCCAGCGGGTGGCGGGCGTAGCGCACGACGGGCTTTTGCTCGTCGCTGCCCTTGAGCTCGCATTCGCGCTCGATCTGGAAGCCCTCGGGCGTGACGCCGTCCATCAGCCACGCCGCCATGCAGGCGGCCGGGCTCTCGGCCGTCTGCACGAGCTGCAGGCTCAGGCCGGGGCTCGCCTGGATGAGCAGGGTGATGACCTCGTCGGCGCGGCTGCTGGAGCCGGCGTCCACGAACAGCAGGCGCGCCGAAGGCGCGATCCAGACCTGGGTGGCCGAGGTCTTTGTGAAGGCGCGCGGCAGCAGCTCGTGCGCAGCCTGCTCCTTCAGCTCCTTCTTGGCCTTCTTGCCGGGCTTGCGGCCGGTCTGTGCTTCGATCTGCTCGCAGAGTTCTTCGACGCGCTCGTTGACGACCGAGGAGGGCAGCAGGCGCTGTTCGCGCTTGAGCTTGAGCAGCCAGTGCCCGTCGACGACCTCGACGAGGGGCGCGTGCTCGATGCCGCGGGGCGGGGCCCAGCCGACGGCCAGGGGTTGGGTGGGGGCGCAGGCCAGGAAGGGTGCCTTGGCGAGTTGTTCGGCAAGCTGCTGGGCGTCGGTCTGCCAGCCTTCGCCGATGCGGTAGGTGATCAGGTTCTTGAACATGGGCGCTCGGGAAACAAGAAGCCCGCCAGCGGCGGGCTTTCGGGAAACGTCGGCGGATTGTCTCAGGCCGGCTGGGTCATCACCTGACGCAGCAGCTGCTCGAACACCTCGACCGACTGGCCGCCCTGGATCAGGTGGCGCTGATCCACGACGATGGCGGGCACGGCGTGGATGCCCTGGCGGTGCACCTCGTCCTCGGCCGCGGACACCTCGGCGTCGTAGCGGCGGCTGGCCAGCAGTTCGCGGGTGTCGGCCTCGGGCAGGCCCACGGCCCGGGCGACGTCGAGCAGGACCGCCGGGTCGGAGACGTTGCGGCCTTCGGTGAAGTAGGCTTTGAGCAGTGCCACCTTCAGCGCACGCTGCAGCGTGCCGCCGTGGGCCTCGTCGACCCAGTGCAGCAGGCGGTGCGCATCGCGGGTGTTGTAGATGCGGCTGCGGGCTTCCATGCGGAACTCGAAGCCCAGGGCCTCGCCGCGCTCGCGGATGGCCTGCCGGGTGCCCGCCAGCGCGGCGGGGCTGGCGCCGTATTTCTCCGCGAGGTGTTCCTCGATGTCCTGACCCTGCGGACCCATGCGGGGGTTCAGCTCGAAGGGGTGGAAATGCAGGTCCAGCGTCAGGCCCGGGATGCGGGCGGCGGCGGCCTCGAGCGAGTACAGCCCGATGGCACACCAGGGGCAGACGATGTCGGAGATGAAGTCGATGCGCATGCCCCGGATTGTCGCGGTTCGTGCCGCGTGGGGACTTGCCGGATTGCGCTACCGTTCACGGGTTCAAGCCCTTTCCTCCATCTCATGTCCGAGTACACCCCGCCCCAGGTCTGGACCTGGAACCAGGCCAGCGGCGGCCAGTTCGCCAACATCAATCGCCCGATCGCCGGCGCCACGCACGAGCACGAACTGCCCGTGGGACGACATCCGCTGCAGCTCTACTCGCTGGGCACGCCCAACGGCGTCAAGGTGACCGTCATGCTGGAGGAACTGCTCGCACTCGGCCACACCGGGGCCGAGTACGACGCCTGGCTCGTGCGCATCAACGAGGGGCAGCAGTTCGGCAGCGGGTTTGTCGCGGTCAACCCGAACTCCAAGATCCCCGCGCTGCTGGACCGCAGCGGGCCGGAGCCGGTGCGGGTGTTCGAGTCGGGCGCGATCCTGATGTACCTCTCGGAGAAGTTCGGCGGCGCCTTCCTGCCTGCTGGCGGCGCCGCACGAGCGGAGACGCTGAGCTGGCTGTTCTGGCAGATGGGCAGCGCGCCTTTCCTCGGCGGCGGTTTCGGCCACTTCTACGCCTACGCGCCCGAGAAGCTGGCGTACCCGATCAACCGCTATGCGATGGAGGTCAAGCGCCAGATGGACGTGCTGAACCGGCTGCTGGCCGAGCGGCGCTTTCTGGCGGGCGACGAGTACACGATCGCCGACATGGCCACGTGGCCCTGGTACGGCGCGCTGTCCAAGGGGCAGCTCTACGGGGCGGGCGAGTTCCTGTCGGTGCACGAGTACACGCACGTCATCCGCTGGGCCGACGAGATCGCCCAGCGCCCGGCGGTGCAGCGCGGCCGCAAGGTCAACCGCGTGTTCGGCGACCCGTCCACGCAGCTGCACGAGCGCCACGACGCCAGCGATTTCGACACCCGCACGCAGGACAAGCTCGCCCCATGATCACGCTCTACGACTGCGCCACCGCGCCGAGCCCGCGCCGGGCGCGGATCTTCCTGGCCGAGAAGGGCATCGCGCACGAGACCGTGCAGGTGGACCTGCGCAGCGGTGAGCAGCTGGGCGACGCCTACCGGCGCATCAACCCGCAGTGCACGGTGCCGGCGCTCGTGACCGAGGAAGGTGCGGTGCTGACCGACAACGCGGGCATCGCCGCCTACCTGGAGGCGCGCTACCCGGAGCCGCCGCTGCTCGGGCGCACCGCGCTGGACAAGGCCGAGATCGCCGCCTGGCAATGGCGCATCGAGTTCGAGGGCCTGATGGCGATTGCGGAGGCCCTGCGCAACAGCAGCCCGGCGATGGCAGGCCGGGCGCTGCCGGGGCCGGTGGACTATGCCCAGATCCCGGCGCTGGCCGAGCGCGGCCTGGCGAGGCTGCAGCATTTCCTGGACACCTTGAACGCCCGGCTGGCGGGGCGCGATTTCATCGCCGCAGGCCAGTTCAGCGTGGCCGACATCACGGCCGTCGTGGCGGTGGACTTCGCCCGCGCCGTGAAGGTGAGGCCGGGTGAGCAGCATGCGCATCTGCTGAGGTGGCGGGATGCGATGCAGGCGCGTGGGACCATGGCTTGAGCGCCGTTGGCTGTGGCATGCTAGCGCGCAGAATGTTGGAGGTCCTCGATGAGCATTCCGATCGAGGTCCTGGAGGCCGAGCTGCTGAGCTTGTCGCAGGCTGATCGCTCCCGCCTCGTGGACAAGCTGCTGGTCAGCCTCGGCCACGACCCGGCCTGGGAGGAGGCCTGGGCCAACGAGGCTGATCGCCGCGAGCGGCGCCTGGCCGCGGGCCCCCCGGCAGTGGCTGGATGGTGAGCAGGCCCTCGCGCGGATCCGTGCGCAGCTGAAGTGACGTTTGTCCTTGCGCCGGAGGCTGCAGCGGAGCTGGCAAAGGCCACCGAATACTGCCGTGATCAGTTCGGCATGGCCGCAGGCCCGGGTACTGGCGCGCGCGGTGATGACGGCAGCGCTCAGCGAACCCGGTACGTCAACCGAGGACGCCACACCGCCAGCACCACGTTGACGATGCTCAGCACGATCAGCAGCAGGATTGTGTGGCGCTCGGACCGGAGCAGGGCGTCCAGGGCGGCCGGATCGCGGGTCACCGCGGCCAGCATTTCGGCGTGGCGGCTGCTGGAGCCGACCACCATGAACGTCGCCTCGAAGACCGTGATGCCCAGCAAGGCCTTGAGCCAGGCCCAGCCGGCGTCCATGTAGCCTCGAGTGGCGGCGATGGCCAGCAGCCCGCTCACGACGACCACGGCCATCGACGGCACCAGCAGGTAGGTCGCGATCATCGAGAAGGCCTGCCGTGCGGTGGCGAAGGCCTCGGGCGACGAGCGATCGGCCAGCCCGTTGATCAGCAGGCAGGCCGCCAGCCCGCCACCGAAGCCGATCGAGGCCACCTCGTGCAGCACCTTGAAGACCACCCGCCACAGGCGGCGGCCGGCGGGGCGCGGGCTGGCGGCGTCGCTCATGCGGGGGTGCCGGTCAGCCCAGTTGCCGATCGCTCGGCCGGGCCAGGTAGAACCATTCGGTGCCCGGCTGCGACTTCACGTTCGGGAACACGATGCGGCCTTCGCTCGGCGCCACCACCGCCTCACCGCTGGCGCGGGTGCCGATGGTCTGGCCCTGGGCGATGGGGTCGAAGCTGGCCCACTCGCGGGCGAACTGGTCGCCCAGGTCCTCGCGGTCGATGACGTCGTAGAGCTGCAGCACTTCGGGCGGCTGCACGGGGCGGTGGGGTTCGACGGCGCTCTCGTCCAGCATGCCGAGGAACACCAGCGTGCGCAGGATGGCCAGGCGCGCCACCTGCGGGCCGTTCGGGTCCAGATGCTGGCCGCATTCCAGCGTGATGGCCCAGCCGCCGGTGGAGCGCATGTACTCGGTGGTGCCCACGCCGTAGTGGGGATCGCTGATGAGGCTCGCGCGGCGGGAGCCGTCGTGCTCGCGCTGCTGGCGCCGCTGCAGGCCGAGCGCGTAGGTCGACAGCCAGCCTTCGACGATGCGGCCCACCCCCAGCCGGGCCGCCAGCGCGGACTCGGTCGCCTCCTGCGAGAAGGGCTCCAGCTCGCCGGTGTTGTTGCGCGGCCCGATCATCGCGAAGGCCGCGCCGTTGCCCTGGAAGCTGTGCAGATCGAGGATGCCGTCGTGCTGCGCGATCAGCGGGCAGAGCACGCGGGCGATGCGGTCCTCGTAGTCATGCGCGATGACGGGCGGGCGCAAGTTGCGGTTGAGGTTGCGGTCGCCCTCGCGGCGGTTGAGCTGGTGGGCGAGCGGGTTGACGATCGGCACGCAGGTGAGCGTGCCTCGCTGCAGTGTCAGCTCGCCGGCATCGAGCTGGCGAATGATCTCGGCCAGCGCCTGCGTGCCATGCACCTCGTTGCCGTGGACGGCGCCGGTCACGAGCAGGCGAGGGCCGGGCGTCAGGCCGGCGAACTGGTGGACGCGGAGATGGGACGTGGCAGTCATGGCGTGAGCAGGGCTGAAGACAGGGCCAGATCGGCCGGGTAGACGCGGCGCGGCAATTCGGCCACGGGCTGGCCGGCGCGGTAGGCGACCAGGCGGTAAAGGGTGGCGAAGGCGAAGTCGGGCGGGGCCTCGCCCGCGCCGAGCACCAACTCGCCGCCGCGGCGCACAGAGTCCGCCAGGAAGGCGGGCAGCCGCAGGTGGTACGGATTGCGCTCGACCTCGCCCACATGGCGCTCCAGCGCCGTGATCAGGCGCGCCGTGTCGGCGATGTTGGTCTGGACGAGCGTGTTGGGCAACGCCTGCGACGACCAGAACTCGGTGTGCGCCACCACCGTGTCCAGCCGGGCGACGGACAGGGCGTCGGCCACCAGCCGGTAGGTGCCGCGGTGGCTGGGGTTGTCGTCCAGCAGGTGAGGCACGAGCATGAGCGACGGGCGCTCTCGAGCCAGCAGCGCGGCGACGCTGCGCACGTGCGCGGCCCAGAGCGCCGGCGCACGATCCGCCGTGTCGGCCCGCACGTCCGCCAGGCCCTCACCGCCGGCGCGGATGCAGTCGAAGCCGAGCACGGCGCAGGCGGCCTGCAGTTCGGCCCATCGGCCCGCCTGCCGCTCGGGGTTGCTGCCCAGGGTCACGGCCACGTTGGTCACGCGCCAGCCAGCCTCCTGCCGCAGGCGCAGCGGCAGCGCGCCGACGATGCATTCGTCGTCGGGATGGGGCGCCAGCACGAGGCAGTGGCCCGGGGCGGACTCCGGCTGCGGCGACGTGGCGCGGTCGGGCGGGTTGCCGAGCAGGGCGGCAAAACGGGTCAGGTGCTCGCGCCAGCGGGCGAGGTCGGCATCCAGGGACATGCCGGCATCCTAACGACGCGAGGCGGCCCCGGGCCAGGTCGCGAGCAGCACGCCGCACAGGGCCAGCCCGTAGGCGAGCGCCTGCAGCGCCGACAGGCTCTCGCCGAGCAGCAGGCCCACGAGTGCCGTGCTCATCGGCAGGAACACCATGAACACGCCGGCCTGCGCGGCTGGCAGGCGCTGGAGCCCGGCCATCCAGAGCCACACCGTCACGACACTCGCCGTGGCGGCGTAGTAGGCCAGCAGGCCCCAGTCTTGCAGCCGCGGCGCGGCGAAATCAAAACCCAGGCCCTGCCAGACCGCCAGCGGGGACACCAGCGCCAGGCCCCACAGGTTGATCAGTGCGCTGATGCGGCGCGGGCCGAGCCCGGCGGTGAGGGTCTTGCCGATGACGACATAACAGCCCTCGCAGAACACCGCGGCCAGCAGCAGCAGGGCGCCGACCAGCGTGGTCTCGGCGCCGCCTTGCTTGCCGGTCGCCACGAGGGCGATGCCACCGACGGCACAGGCGATGCCCCCGAGCACCCGGCCGCTCGGCCGCTCCCGCAGGAAGGCCCAGCTCAACAACGCCACCGCGGCCGGGATGCCCGCCATGATCACGCCCGCCACCACGGCCGAACTCTGCCGCAGCCCGAACAGCATGCAGATCGAGAACAGGAAGTTCCCGAGGAAGGATTCGAGGAAGAGCAGCAGCCGGGCCCGGCCATCCAGCGGCGCTTCGTCCGCCGGCTTCTTCAGCCACGGCAGCATCAGCAGCGCCGCCAGGCCGAAGCGCAGCCCCGCCAGCAGGAACACGGGGAACACCGCCACCAGCAGCTTGGACAAGCCGACGTAGCTGCCCACCAGGCTGGTGCTGGCCGCCAGCAGCGCGTAGGCCCGCCAGGGCACGGCCTGCATGGTGGTCAGGGCAGCGGGCCGTCGACCGTGAGTGCGACGAACTGCGTGAACTGGGCCGGATTGAAGTTGTTGTCCGAGACGAGGATCAGCGTGCGCTTGCCGTCCACGACCGGGCCGAAGGTGATGCCCTCGATGTTGTCCAGCGCGAGCACGCTGCCGTCGTCGTTCTTCAGAGAGGACAGGTCCAGCAGCATCGTGCGCTTGACCGGCGTGAGCTCACGGCCCCTGATCGTCGGCCAGCCCGACACGTCGGTCGCACCGCGGGTGTCGATCAGGAAGAGCTTGATCGTGTTGCTGGTGGGCTGCTTGGTCAGCGCGGCAATGCCGGGCGTGGTGGCGCCGACCGCGTAGGCACGTTCGATGACGATGAATTCATGGTCGGACAGCGCCAGCATGTCGGGCACGCCATTGGTGGCGAAGTCGCCCGACTTGGCCGGCGGGAAGGGCACTGGCGCCACGTCGTACACGTATTCGGCGCCCGCCTTGCCGGTGTCCAGGTCGAACGACAGCATGCGCGCCCGTGTGCCACGGCCGACGGCGCTGGGGAGGCTGTCCTGCGCGAGGCCGTTCTCGGTCATCGTCCACAGCGTCTTGCCATCCGGCGTGATGGCCACGCTCTCGAAGGCGAGGTTGTTGTAGACGCCCATGTCGCCCGCAGCCAGGCCGCCGTTGCTCCCGCTGGGGTTGTAGTAGTGCGGCACTGGGAATTCGCCGGCGGGTTTGCCGTCCAGCGTCATGCGGCGCACCGTGGGATTCTGAAATCCCTGGCTGCTGCGCTGCCCCTCGTTGCTCCAGTAGATCAGGTTGCGCCTGGCATCCAGCCGCAGGCTTTCGGGGTCCACCATGTTGCGCTCGAAGGGCTTGCCGTCGAGATCGAGGATGGTGGTCATGTTGACCCAGGTGACGCCCGCGTCGCCCGGCGTGGCACTGCGGCGGAATTTGCTCAGGTCCAGGGCCAGTTCGTAGAAGCGGGCCGGGCCTCGATCGCTGCGGTCGTCGCTGATGGCCAGGTAGCGGCCCGTCGACGGCACGTAATCGATGCTCGACAGGCCTCCCACGAGCACGCCCCGAAAGCTGGCGGTGGTCGGGACGATCTGCTGGCCGAGGTAGCTCAGTGTCTGGGACAGGGCTGGCAACGCCAGCAGGGGCAGGGCAAGTGACAGGGCCGCACGGGCGGCACAACGGGCGATCAACTTCATCAACATCCTCGGGACGGCCTTCAGCCGTGCAGCCGCGCAGTCTAGTCGGACAACGCGGCGCGGCCGCTCGTCATGCCGCCCGGCGCAGGGCGCCGCGCAGCGTGTCGATGATGCGTTCGATGTGGCTGCTTTCGATGATCAGGGGCGGTGACAACGCGATGGTGTCGCCCGTGGTGCGGATCAGCAGGCCCTGGTCCCAGCAGTCGAGGAAGACGTTGAACGCACGCTTGGCCGGCTGACCGTCCAGGGGCTTGAGTTCGATGCCGCCGACCAGGCCGATGTTTCGCACGTCGATGACGTTGGGTTCATCACGCAGGGAGTGAAGGGCCTGGGCGAACTCGTCCTGTACATGGGCGGCGCGGGTCAGGAGGTCGCCGTCGGCATAGGTGTCCAGCGTGGCCAGGCCCGCCGCGCAGGCGAGTGGGTGCGCGGAGTAGGTGTAGCCGTGGAAGAACTCGATCAGGTGCTCCGGCCCGGTCATGAAGGCATCGTGGATCTTCTGCTGCGCAAACACCGCGCCCATCGGCACGCAGCCGTTGGTGATGCCCTTGGCGACCGTCATCAGGTCGGGGGTGACGCCGAAGGTCTGGGCGCCGAAGGGGTTGCCGGTGCGGCCGAAGCCGGTGATGACCTCGTCGAAGATCAGCAGGATGCCGTGCTTGTCGCAGATGTCGCGCAGGCGCTGGAGGTAGCCCTGCGGCGGGATCAGCACACCCGTGGAGCCGGCCACGGGCTCGACGATGACGGCGGCGATGGTGGAGGCATCGTGCAGCGCCACCAGGCGCTCCAGGTCGTCGGCGAACTCGGCGCCGTGCTGCGGGATGCCCACCGAGAAGGCATTGCGGGCCGGATCGTGCGTGTGGCGGATGTGGTCGACGCCGGACAGCAGGCTGCCGAACATCTTGCGGTTGGCGACCATTCCGCCGACCGAGATGCCGCCGAAGTTCACACCGTGGTAGCCGCGCTCGCGGCCGATGAGCCGGGTGCGGGCGCCTTCCCCGCGCACGCGGTGGTAGGCGATGGCCATCTTCAGCGCCGTCTCGACCGACTCCGAGCCGGAGTTGGTGAAGAAGATGCGGTTGAGGCCTGCCGGTGCGATCTGCGCGAGGCGCTCGGCCAGCTCGAAGGCCTTCGGATGCGCCATCTGGAAGGGGGGTGCGAAGTCCAGCTCCGCCGCCTGCTGCTGGATGGCCTGGACGATCCGCGGGCGGTTGTGGCCGGCGTTCACGCACCACAGGCCGGCAATGCCGTCGAGCACCTCGCGGCCCTTGTCATCGCGGAAGAACATGCCGTCAGCCTGCGTCAGCAGGCGCGGTGCCTGCTTGAATTGCCGGTTGGCGGTGAAGGGCATCCAGTAGGCGTCCAGCTTCGAAACGTCAGCGCTCATGCGGGGCTTTCGCGAAAGGGATGGCAAAGTCTAAAAGCTAATTTGACGGGGTTGTCAAAATTCGGCGCCGCCTCAGGGTTCCCACTAGCGGCATCAGCTGCACGAGCAGGATGCAGGCGAGCATGAGCCCGCAGCCCAGCCACCCGGTCGCGTCCAGTCGCTCGCCGAGCAGCACGTAGCCGAAGGCAGCGGCAAACAGGGTCTCCGACGACAGGATGATGGCCGCATCGGCCGCGTGCGCATACCGCTGCGCCACCACCTGGGCGGTGAAGGCCACGCCCACCGACAGCACACCGGTGTAGGCGATGGGTCCGGCGGCGGCGATCAGGCCCTCCCAGCGCGGCGGCTCCAGGGAGGGCGCGGCCACCAGCGACAGCAGCCCGCAGACGGCGAACTGGCCGCTGGCGACGAGGAAGGGCGCGCCCATGCGGTCAGCCCAGCGGCCCACCATCAACACGTGCACGGCCCACGGTACGGCGGAGCCCAGCACCCACAAGTCGCCCAGGCCGATGCGCAGTTCATGCGCGCCCGACAGGAGAAAGGCCCCGACCAGGCAGCCCCCGGCAGCCGGCCAGACTGACCAGTGCGCGACGTGGCGCAGCAGCAGCCACGCGAGCACCGGCACGAGTGGCACGTACACGGCGGTGAGGAAACCGGCATTCGTCACGCTCGTGAACTGGATGCCGATCTGCTGCATGACCGCGCCCAGCATCATCAGAAAGCCCAGACCGGCGATGTGCGCCCCGTCCAGCCGCGACAGCGGGCGAGCCTCGCGCCGCAGACGGCGCCATTCCAGGACCGCCAGCGGCATCACCACGAGCGAGCCGACCAGGAAACGCACGCCGGTGAACAGCAGCGGGCCGACGTTGGCCATGGCCTTGTTCTGGGCCACGAAGGCCGAGCCCCAGATCAGCGCGACGAAGGTCAGCAGGAGGTTGGCCTGGATGCGCGTCATGGCGCACCCAGGGCGGCGAGTTCGGCCTCGTCGAAGCCGGCCGCGCGTCGAGCGTCCAGATTGAACGGGGCGCGCAGGCGCGGCGCCTGGTGGCGCTCGGCCAGCTCGGCGTAGGTCGCGATGGGGTCCAGGCCGCGCTGATCGCACACGAAGCGATACCAGCGGTTGCCGGCGGCCACGTGGCCGATCTCGTCGCGCAGGATCACGTCCAGGATGGCGCCTGCGGCATGGTCGCCTGCGCCCACCAGCTTGGCGCGTACGCCCGGGGAGGCATCCAGGCCACGCGCCTCCAGCGTGCGCGGCACGAGGGCGATGCGGGCCAACAGGTCGTGGCGGGTGCGCTCGGCCATGTCCCAGAGCGCGTTGTGGGCGTCGAAATCGCCGTAGTCGAAACCCAACGTCAGCAGGTGGTTGCGCAGCAGCGTGAAGTGGGTGGCTTCCTCCTGGGCGATGCGCAGCCAGTCGCGGTAGAAGGCCTCAGGCATGCCGGGAAAGCGCCAGCAGATGTCCAGCGCCAGGTCGATGGCGTTCAGCTCGATGTGGGCGATGCTGTGAACGAGCGCTGCAATGCCGGCCGGCGTTCGCATCGAAGGCGGCTTCAGGCGGATGTGAGGCACCAGCTGCGGCCGCGCGGGGCGGGCCGGAATGCCGGGAGGCGGGTCGATGACGGCGGCCGGATCGACGGGCAGGTCGGTCGGCAACGCGAGTGTCGCCGCAGCCTTGGCGGGCGCGTCGGCGGTCAGCAGAGGGCCGAGCGTGGCCAGGCGAAGTTCGGACATCCCTGCAATTTTAGAATCCGGCCTTTTGCAGGGAGGCCCGCGATGGCGATCTACCAGCTCGACGAGCACATCCCCGACGTGGCCGAGACGGCGTTTGTGGCCGACAGTGCCGAGGTCATCGGCCGCGTGACGCTCGGCGATGGCGTCAGCGTCTGGTTCAACGCGGTGCTGCGCGGCGACAGCGACACACTCACCATCGGCGCCGGCAGCAACATCCAGGACGGCTCGGTGCTGCATGCCGACACGGGCTTTCCGCTCGTCATCGGCGAGAACGTGACCGTGGGGCACCAGGTGATGCTGCACGGCTGCACGATCGGTGATGAAAGCCTCATCGGGATCGGGGCCGTGATCTTGAATGGGGCGCGCATCGGCCGCAACTGCATCGTCGGCGCCGGCGCGCTGGTGACCGAGGGCAAGGAATTCCCCGACGGCTCGCTGATCGTCGGCGCCCCCGCCAAGGTCGTGCGCGAGCTGACCGACGCGCAGAAGGCGGGCCTCAAGGCCAGCGCCGCCCACTACGTCAACAACGGCCGCCGCTACCACGCCGGCCTGAAAAGAATCCGATGAGCGAACTGCACAAGTTTTTGTTCGATGGGCTGCCGGTGCGCGGCATGCTGGTGCGCCTGACCGACGCCTGGCGCGAGGTGCTGTCCCGCCGCGAGCCTGGTCAGGCCTACCCGCCGGAACTGCGCGATCTGCTCGGTCAGATGAGCGCGGCCGGCGTGCTGATGCAGGCCAACATCAAGTTCAACGGCGCGGTGGTGCTGCAGATCTTCGGCGACGGCCCGGTCAAGGTGGCCGTGACCGAGGTGCAGCCCGACCTCACGTTCCGCACCACGGCCAAGTGCGTCGGCACGGTGGAGCCCGGCGCGACGCTGGAGGCCATGGTCAACCTGCGCGGCCAGGGCCGCTGCGCGATCACGCTCGACCCGAAGGACAAGCTCCCCGGCCAGCAGCCCTACCAGGGCGTCGTGCCGTTGCATGGTGACCAGCGCGAGCCGCTGCAGAAGGTCAGCGAGGTGCTGGAGCACTACATGCTGCAGTCCGAGCAGCTCGACACCAAGCTGGTGCTCGCGGCCAACGGCGACATCGCGGCCGGTCTGCTCATCCAGCGCCTGCCGGTCGAGGGGGAAGGCAACCTCGAAGGCAGGAAGAACGAGGACGACATCGGCCTGTCCGACGCCTTCAACCGCATCTCGATGCTGGCGAGCACCCTGACGTCGGAGGAACTGCTGACCCTGGACGCCGACACCGTGCTGCGCCGCCTGTTCTGGGAAGAGCGGGTCACACGCTTCGAGCCGCTGCGGCCGCGGTTTGCCTGCACCTGCTCGCGCGAGCGCGTGGGCCAGATGCTGCTGGGCCTGGGCCGCGAGGAGATCGACAGCGTGCTGGCCGAGCGGGGCGATGTGGAGATCGGCTGCGACTTCTGCGGGCGGCACTACCGCTTCGATGCCGTGGACGTGGGCGCACTGTTCACGCCGAGTGGCCAGCAGCCCGAAGGCGGCAGCTCCAGCACCTTGCAGTGACCCCCGCGGCCGTCCTCCCATGTGAGGATGGATGGCGTGCAAGTGATTGACGGCGCCCCGGCAAAGCGCGACTTTCGCGTCTTGCCTGCCTGGAGGCAGGCGAGGAGGCGACAGTGGCGGACAAAGGCGGCTTCGGCAGCTTCCCCTGGGCCAGTGCGGCCGTGCTGGTGGCTTTCGTGGCCAGCACGCAACTCGTGCCCCACGCCTTTGAGCCGCTGCGGCCGGCCGAGAAGGCGCGTGCCCAGGCGCCGCTGGACCCGGACCTCGACGTCAACGCCCGGCTCTGGGAGGACCCCTTCGCAGCGCTGCGCCGCTACGAGATCGAGCGGGCCGAGCGCTGCGAGCGCGTGCGCAAGCAGACTTCGCAGACGCTGGACATCGACTGCCGCGATCGCGTTGCCGACGTGCGCGACCCCCAGCGCATGCTCGCCAAGCTCGACCGTGACCACGACCAGCGGCTCGACGACACGCTGATCATCCTGGGCCTGATGCCCGGCGCCGATTTCGTCGGTGCCGAGGAGGCGCGGCGCCGCCTGCGTTACGCCACGCTCGCGGGCCTGCTCGCGCAGGACTACGTGCCCGACAACGCCGAGCGGTTGAGCCTGCTGGAGTTCAGCCTGCTGGAGCCGGCGTCGGCACCGGAGTCGGCCACGACAGCCGCGGGCAACGCGGTCAGCCCGAGCGCCTCGGCACCGGTGGCCACACCGGCACAGGACAAGCGGGCCCGTGCCGCGCGCGCCAAGGACAGCTATGTCGTGCCCTACGAGCTGCTGTCTGCGCGGGCAGAGCACCGCCGCAAGACCGACGCTGACGCCGATGCCAAGGGCGACAAGCCGCGCCGGTACAGCCAGATCGCGCTGCTGTGGGTCGACGAGAACGCCTTGCCCAACCGCAAGCTGGACGCGCTGGCGCGGCTCACGCAGCAACTCGTGGGCGGTGATGCGCGCAAGCTGGCGGCCCCTGGGGGCGTGGACACGCTGCGCATGCCCAGCCTGGCGGTGATCGGGCCGTCGTCCACTGATGCCCTGCGCATGGCCCTGATGGACCTGCGCTGCGCCGCCGACCGCAAGCACGCCGCGTTCGCGGGCCAGAGCCCGGCCGCGACGGCGGCGGCGGCGCGCTGCGGGTCGGGTGTTGCCGGGGCCAGCGGCGGTCTGCCGAAGGACTTGCAGGAAGGCTACGAACTGCTGGCGGGGGCCGAGTTCTACAACTCGGCCTCGACAGCGCCGAACAGCATGATCAGCGAGCTGAGTGACCAGAAGCTGGAGTCCTTCGTCACCGATCAGTTCAACCGCATCACCGGCGTGAACCCGGTGCGCCCGGTGCAGATGGTGCGCACGATCGGCACGGACTCGGAGCTCATCAAACGCATCGTCGGCGAATTGGCCCTGCGCCTGCCGCACCAGGGGCGGCGCGTGGTGATCGTGGCGGAGCGGGACTCCCTGTACGCCCAATCCCTGGTGAGCGAGCTGAAATACCGCCTGCCGGACAGCCGTGCCAAGGACCAGCCGATCCAGGTCGAGGTGATCTACTTCTTCCGCGGCATCGATGGCGTGACGACGCGGGAATCCGGCAGCGGCAGCAGCGCACCGCCCACCAAGGCAGCAACGCTGGAATGGCCGGAGAGCCGCGACCAGCTGGACTACCTCCGTCGGCTCGGGACGGAGCTCAAGCGCAGCGAGTCGGACCTCACGCGGCTGCCGATCGGCGCGATTGGCATCTTTGCGAACGACGTGCACGACAAGCTGCTGGTGTTGCAGGCCTTGCACGAGGACTTCTCCGACCGGATGTTCTTCACGACGGACATGGACGCGCGCTACCTGCACCCGCGCACGCAGGCCTTCACGCGCAACCTGGTCGTGGCCAGCAGCCTGCCGCTGGCGTTCTATCCGCCGCCCGTGGGCGCGTCGGGCGTGGACCTGCAGGCGGGCACGCCACCGCTGCGGGACATTTACCAGGTCAGCACCTATGCCGCTGCGCGCCGGGCGGGCTGCCGCAGCGAGGCCTGCAAGCGCGAGGAGCGCTTGGCGCTCGAGCCGGCGCTGCAGAAGCCGTCGGTGTACGAGATCGGCCGCTCCAGCGCGGTGCCGCTGTCAGGCTACGCGCTGGAGGCACGGCCCACACCGCCGGGCGCGGGTCGCAGCGGCGCAGCCCTGTTGCTCGTGGTGGTGATGGGCGGGGCGCTGCTGGCGTGGCCGTCCACGCCGGCCATCCGCCAGGCGCGGCGCGCCTTCCTGCGGGAGCCGACCGCGGACAACCAGCCGCAGATGGACATGACGGCCATCGTGCTCGTCGCCTTGCATGCGGGCCTTTTTGCCTACGTGCTGGCCAGCCTGATCGAGTTCCTGTTTCCCAGCCAGCTGGGTTTCGTGCATGCCTTGCTGCTGGCCAGCCTCGCCGCGTTCGGCGCCCTGCTGGCGGTGCTGCCGTCCCTGCTGATGGCGCGGCACGAGCAGCCCGTGTCGCCGGACCAGCCCGCCGGGGTGGATCGGCTGCATTTGGTGATCGTGCTGATGGTGGTGGCCGTGTGGGTGTGGCTGGCCTGGCCCAGCGGTAGCGCCGGGCAGGCGGTGGTCTGCGAGAGCTGCGAGCCGGTGGCCTGGCTGGAGGGGGTGAGCGCCTGGCCGTCTCACCTGATCCATCTGTTGGCACTGTTTGCGATCTTGTGGACGCTGGATTGGGCCTGGGCCGATACGCTGAACCAGCTGCGCCGCGATTCGGACTGGCTGCGCCTGCCGCGTCCGGTTGCCCGGCCCATCGTGCGCAGCGACCTGCGGCAACTGGCCAGCGGCTGGTTCGAGCATGTCAGCGTGATGTTCTGGCGGCCTGGCGTGGGCTACAGCTGCGATTTCGACCAGCTCTGGAAGGAGTACGGCGAGCGCGGCGAGGCCCGGCCGCGGGCAGCACGCACGCTGGTGCTGTTCGCGCTGACGATCTGCTGCGTCGGGCTGCTGTTCCTGTGCCTGTCGGAGGGGCAGATTCCCGAAGTGCCCGTGCGCGGTGACGACCACCGGCAGATGGTCACGGCCACGCTCTACGCGATCCTGCTGCTGCTGCCGCTGCTGGTGGTGGCTGTGGCTGACGCCACCATGCTGCTGATGCGCTTCGTGCGCCACCTCAATGCCGGCCGCAGCTTCTACCCGGACAGCACGATTGCCATGTTCGCCCAGGCCCTGGGCGAGGAGCACAAGGCCCTGTGGTCACAGCGCTTTTGCGCGAAGCCGGAGGAGCGCAGCAAAGAGGGGGGCGGCTTCGCGGTACACACGCTGCTGGACGACTGGATCGACGTGCAGATCGTGGCGCGGCGCAGCACGCCGGTCGCGCGCCTCGTGATCGGGCCTTTCGTGGTGCTGGCCCTGCTCGTGGTGGCGCGCAGCCGGCTGTTCGACAACTGGTCGCTCACGCCGGCCATCGCGATCAGCGTGAGTTTCTATGTGGCCGTGCTGATCGGCCTGACGGTCCTGCTCAAGCGGGCCGCCGAGACCACGCGCCGGCATGCGCTGGCCTCGATGCAAGCCGACCTGCGCTGGCTCGCGGGCAGCGGCAAACCCCTGTCTGACCTCGTGGAGCCGTACAAGCGGCTGATCGCGTCGGTCGAGAACGAGCAGAGTGGCGCCTTCGCGTCCTTCTTCGATCAGCCGCTGCTCAAGGCGCTGCTCGTGCCGCTCGGCGGAGCCGGCGGGACGCATCTGTTCGACTACCTGCTGCTCGGGCGCTGAAGGGCCGCCAGGGCAACGGCGAGGCGCGCGGCCTCGTCGCCCGCCACGTCGACCCACGGCAGGCCGCAGGCCTGGAGTGTCACGCGCAAGCGGGCGTCGAAACGGGCGCGCACCTCGGGGCCGTCCCGCTGGATGCCGTCGGGCTGCCAGGGCAGGTCGGGCGCGCACAACAGCGTCAGGTCGCAGCGGCGCTGGAAGGCGATGGCGGCGTCCAGCAGGCGGTCGTCCTGGAAGTAGTGCTGGCTGCACAGCGCGGTGATGAGGGGCGTGGTGTCGCAGATCACCAGGGCATGCCGGCTCGCCGCGGCCTCGATGCGGGCGGCCTGCTCGTCGGCGATGTGCGCCTGCTCCTCCCTGCGTGGCGTGCGGCCGTGGCTGTCGCACCATTCGCGCAGGTACTCCGTGACCAGGCCGGCGCCGCGGTGCCGGGCCAGCGCCTCGGCGAGCGTCGACTTGCCGGTGCATTCCGCGCCCAGCAGCGCGACGATGCGGCTCAAGCCCGCCTCCACGCGCGCCAGCCGATCGCACTCATCGGGATGAAGCCGGCATACAGGATCACCGTCAGCCAGTAGCCCTTCAGGCCGAACAGCACCACGCTGACGGTGTTGACGACGATCCACGTCGGCCAGTTCTCTTCGTACTTGCGCGCCAGCAGCCACTGGCCGAGCAGGCTGGCCACCGTCGGGAAGGCGTCCCAGTAGGGCAGGGGGCTGTCGGTCACGCGGGCCAGGAACAGGCCCAGCAATGGCCAGGCCGCGAGTGTCAGCAGCACCGGCCGCAGCAGCCCGCGCAACCCGAGGCGGCGCACCATGAGCGCCGTGCCCTCTCGGGTGCGGCCGAAGCGCCATTGCCACGCCCCCCAGACGGCCAGTGCGGCAAAGACGAGTTGCAGCGCAGCTTCGCCGTAGAGCTTGCCGTCCCAGAACAGGGCGAAGTAGAGGAGGGAGCTGACGAAGGCCAGCGGCCAGGCCAGCAGATGGACCCGCATATTGCAGATGACCATCCAGACGGCCAGCACGAAGGCCACGAGTTCCAGCCAGGAAATCGGGCTGCCGAAGGCGGTGAAGGCGGGCGCCAGCAGCGCCGCCCACGCGGTGGCGAGCATCAGCGGCGCGCGCCGGAGGCCGCCGCGACGGGCACGAAGACCTCGTCGGACTTGATCATGCCCAGCTCGAAGCGGGCCTTCTCCTCGACCATCTCCAGGCCTTCGCGCAGGTCGCGCAGTTCAGCCTGGAGTTGGGCGTTGCGCGCCCGGGCCTTGTCGTTCTCGGCGTGGGCCGCGGCCACCTCCTCCCGGAGGTGGGCCACGTAGGGAATGCTGCCCCGGCCCACCCAGAGCTGGGCTTGGATGGCGATCAGGAAGACCGCCAGGACGAAGGCCAGGACTTTCAAGGCTCAGCGGAGGTTGTAGAACGCGGCGCGGCCCGGGTAGACGGCGACGTCGCCCAGGTCTTCCTCGATGCGCAGCAGCTGGTTGTACTTGGCCATGCGGTCCGAGCGCGACAGCGAGCCGGTCTTGATCTGGCCGGCGTT
>RXJW01000206.1:965-20243 GCA_003963005.1 Burkholderiales bacterium | reverse complement strand
TCACCAGCGCCCAGGTGGTGGCACTGACGACCGATCAGGTCCAGGGCCTGACCACCAGCAACCTGAACGTGCTGACGACGGACGAGGTCAGCCGCTTCACGACGACCCAGGTCTTCGCCCTGACAACTGACCAGTTGCACAATCTGACGACGGCCAATCTGATCGCGATGACCACCGGGCAGTACGCCGCCCTGACGTCAGACCAGTTTGGCGCCTTGACGACGGCTCAACTCAAGAGCCTGGAGACGGCCGACGTGCGCGCGGTCACGACAACGGCCCTGCAAGGCCTGAACTCCGACCAGATCAAGGCCTTCACGACAGACGAGGTGCGAGCGCTGACAACCGCACAGATCGCGGCGCTGACCACGGACCAAGTGGCCGGTCTGACAACGGCTGACATGGTGGCCCTGACTTCTTCTCAGGCAGCCGCCTTGACGCCCGCGGACATCCATGTGCTCACCACGGCACAGATCCAAGCACTGGAGTCCGATGACCTGCGCGCCATGAGCGCCAACCAGCTGCAGGCGCTGACCGACCCGCATCTGGCGGCGATGACCACGCAGCAGCTGACAGGCCTCGGTGGCAAGGTGGGCTATCTCACGACCGACCAGATCCACAACCTCTCCACGGGCCAGCTGAACGCCTTCACGACCAACCAGTTCGGCGTGATGACGTCTGCACAGATCGCCAGCCTCACCGCGACCCAGGCCAGCCGCCTGGAAACCGACGACCTGCGCGCGCTGTCATCGTCGAACATCCAGGCCCTGGGTACCGACCAATGGCAGGCGCTGACCACGGCGCAGTTCAGCGCACTGAAAGAACCGCAGATTGCGGCCATGACCACGCTGCAAGCTTCCGTGCTGACGACTGACCAGGTACACAGCATCACGAGCGACCAGATCCACAGCCTGAGCACCCAGGACATCAGCGCCATGAGCATGGCGCAGCTGGATGCGCTGACGAGTGCAGCCGTGCACGAAATGAGCAACGCGCAGTACAACGCCTACTTCGCAGTGACGCCCATCGTGCTGGATCTGGATGGCCACGGTGTCAACACCTTGGCTGCCGCGCAGGGCGTCAATTTCGACCTGCTGGGCACCGGCCAGACTCACAAGGTCGGCTGGGTGGCCGGCAACGACGGCCTGCTGGTGATGGACCGGAACCACGACGGCGTCATCAACAACGGCAGCGAGCTGTTCGGCATGGGCACCATCCTGGCCAACGGCAAGCATGCAAAGGACGGCTACGAAGCGATGGCCGAGCAGGACACCAACCACGACGGCAAGCTGGATAGCCACGACGCCCACTGGAAGGACCTCAAGGTCTGGGTGGACGCCAACCATGACGGCAAGACCGACGCCGGCGAGCTCAAGACGCTGGACGAACTGGGCATCACCTCCATCGACCTGAACGCCACCAAGGGCTCAGGCAGCGACAACGGCAACCTGATCGGATTGGTGTCCAGTTACACCACGACCGACGGCAGCAAGCATGTCGTGGCGGACGTGTGGTTCACGAAGGATGTGCAGCCTCAGAAGCCTGACGACGGCAAGGATGCGACGGTCAATCTCCACGATGTGCTGGCGCCGCCGAGCACGCCGCTGCTGGGTGGCGAACACGTCGACCTCGCCAAGGCAACGATCCCGGCGGCTTCGCCAGACGCGCATCTGGCCGCCATCGACCGCAAGTTGGCTGAGGAAGAAGAGCATCGTCGCAACAACAACGGATCGCTCTTCTGATCGGGGACGGGGGCCGGCCCGTGGCCGGCTTAGGCCTTGAAGAAAAGGCCCGGCGGTTCGCACCGCCGGGCCTTGCTCTCAGGGTGCAGGCTGCCGCAGCATGCCCGCCGTGGTCAGAAGCCCACGCCGTTCAGATCACCCGCTGGGCGTTTTCGACCTGGATGCCGTACTCCAGGGGAATCAGGATCAGATCGATGCCACGCAGGAAGCCAAGGTAGTTGCCGATCTCGGTGCTGAACATCTGGAGAACACGCGCACTGTCCGTCTTGTGGATTTCGACGAAGAGCACCGGGCGGTGTTTCTGGATCGCCGCACGCGCGCCGGCGAGCACCTTGTCTTCCATGCCTTCCACGTCGATCTTGATGAAGTCCACACGCTCATCAAACGCATCGAGCGTCAACGTCCTGACCGGCTCGGTGGCGACCTTCGACACGGCCTGCTGGTCCGAGCGGACGGGCGGCATCAACTCCAGCGCACCGAAGTTGTTCTTCGCGTGATAGTCCAGGAGTCCGATCTGCAGCACTTCACCGTCGACCTGGCTGACGGCGTTCAAGTGGCAATGCACATTGGACAGGTTGTTGAGCGCCATGGTGCCGCAGAGCATCGTGAAGATCTGCCGCTGTGCTTCAAAGGCCCGGACCGTGATTCGGCCCGGAAAGGATTTCGCCATCGCCAGCGAGTGGGTGCCGATATTGGCGCCCACGTCGTAGAACATCACCGACGGCTGGCGCGTGAGCTGGAAATTCACGAGGGACTTGATCAGCTCGATGTCCTGGATGGCCCAGTAGCCATGCTCCAGGATATGCCGCGTGATGACGCTGTCATTCAGGTTGACGATCATCTGGCCGTAGAGGCTGGACACCAGGGCGTTGGGGTTCTTCAAGGCTGACCTCGCAGGGACGCAGATGGGGCAGGCCAGCTCAACGCCAGCCGATGAGGGCGCCAAAACCGGGGTGCTGCGCCACGAAGTTTTCGCTGCCGTCGAAATTCATGACCACATAGCCCAGGCCTTGCAGGAAGGCCTCGATGCGTGCCTTCTTCTCCCGGTACCAATCGAAGGCCCAGGCCTCGTAAATGATTGGCGGGAAGCCGCTGCGCAGCAGGGTGCCCGCAGCGCCTTGCAGCACCTCCAGTTCGAGCCCTTCCACATCGATCTTCACGAGGCGGACCTGTTCCAGGAACAGGCTGTCCAGGTTCACGACCTTGACCTTCACGGTCTCGCCGTGGAACTCTCCGCCTCGCACGCCCTGGCGCATCGCCGGGTCCAGGCTGAAGGAGCCAATGTTGATTTCGTCGGCATAGTCAGGCAGCGCCACCTCGATGACGCTCGCTCCCTGCGCCAGACCAAAGGGATGGGCTGACACATTGCCGAGGCCGTTGAGCAAGACGTTGGCGCACAGCTGGTAGTAGATCGGCGGCTGCACCTCGAAGCTGTGGAACCTCAGGGCCGCAAAGGCCCGCGCCATGGGCACGGTGAAGCTGCCCAGGTTCGCGCCGATATCCAGCACCAGGCCCGGGCCCGGGTTGGCTCGGAGCAGTGCGCCCGCCAGCACCTGCAGGTTGGGTTCATAGCTGCCCCGCAGGCGCAGGCTTTGTGAAACACCCTGCGAGTCCGGTCCGCGCAGCAGCAGATAGCGCAGTCCCTCGGGGGTCTGGACGAGCTCGACGTCAGGCAGAGCAGGCATGTATTTCTCCTTGGCGGTCAGCCCTCAACGGTAGTTCGTGAAGCTCGGCGCGATCTCGTCATGCAGCACGCGGTCGCGCATCGCCAGCACCAAGGGGTGAAAGACATTGCCCAGCAGCTCCGTCCAGGCCAGCGGATAGGCGCTGATGCTGCCGTCGGGCAATTGAACCCCGGTCTGATCCTGGGGATGGCGTGCCGGATGCTCGCGCAGCTGCGGCAACTTGGCGTCCAGCACCGCATGCGTGCGCGCCAGCCAGGCCGCCGTGAACGGCGAATACCGGCGACCGACAAAGGCGCACAGCCCCACCAGTTGCTGCCAGTTGGCCCGCAACAGGTCACCCGCCGGTGGCGGCAGCGGCGCGACGCCGTGAGGCCCCACCTCGGTGTAGCCGAGCAGGTCGTGCGCAGGTGAGGCGCGCAAGCGCATGAAGAACGGCGCCCATGGACGCGAGGTGTGCTTGATGTCGGTCCATCCGCCACCGTAATGGTGCATCAGGTAGACGCGCAGGTAGTCCGACTGGTGCACGGCACTCAGCGAGGCAAATGCCGGGTGAAAGGGATGCTCCGGATGCTGCCAGTGGGGGATGTTGGCGGCCGTCAGCAACTGCACAGCGCAGCCCGTCTGCACCTGGATTGACAACAGGGCCTGCACCCGCTGGGCCGACATGGGGTTCAGCCCCGTCCAGGCGCAGAAGACCACGCCACTGCGCAGCCCGTCGAAGGCCCTCAAATCTTCCACTGCTTGCATGCCTGCATCCTAAGTGGGCGAGGTGGCGCACCAATGCCTCGAATTCCGCCGACGCAGGGGCGCTATTCCGGCCCCGCTGACGCAAAGCCGGCCTAGTATCACGCCATGCCGCCACCCACTGCTGCCCTGCCCTTTTTCTCGATCGTCATGGCCACGCACCATCGCCCGGCCACGCTGGCCCGGGCGATTGCCTCGTTGCGGGCACAGACCTGCGGTGATTTCGAGATCCTGCTGGTGGCCGACGCGCTCGACGCCGAGACGGCTGCCGTCGTCGCCCGAGATCTGGGCCCGGCCGACACCTTCGTCAAGCGCACCGGCAAGAACGGCCCGGCCGACAGCCGCAACCAGGGCCTGGCCCTGGCGCGGGGCGAGTGGGTGCTGTTCCTGGACGACGACGACAGCTTCGAGCCCCACCACTTGGCCTCCATCAAGCCGCACTGCGAGCGGCCGGACGCCCAAGTGCTGTTCACCGACGTCACCATCATCACCGAGGACCGCCAGCAGCCCGGCATCCCTGAACTCAGCCGCCAAGTCACGCCGCTGGGTGGTGCCGACGTGTCGATGCTGTGGGTCAAGAATTTCATCCCCCTGCACTGCCTGGCCTACCGGCGCAGCCTGCTGCAGGGCCTGAGCTTCGACGCGCACCTGGCCTCGCAGGAGGACTGGGATTGGCTGCTCGGCGTGTGCTCGCGCGCGATGCCGGTCCACCTGCCCGGCGCCGGCGCCATCATGCACAAGGACTACGTGAACCCAGGCGCCCGCCGCGGCCAGCAGGAGTCATCCAACAACGCGACGCTGTTGCTGGACTTCCTGCACGTCTACCGCCGCTGGCCCGCACCCACGCAGCCACTGAAGGAAGCCCGGGCCGGGCTGCTCAAGGGGGTGGGGCTGGCGCTGCCGGTGGAGTGGTTCTGAGCCCTGCTCAGGCTCCCCACTTCCCGATGTACTTCTTGTAGCTCTCCAGCCACCCGTTGGAGCCGAAGCCGCCCTCGCTCTGATGCGTGATGGCGATCGGCCAGGTGGCCAGGCGCAGGCCGGCGGTGCGGGCGCTGCGGCAGAAGTCCATGTCGTAGAAGTGGAACTCGAAGCGCTCGTCGAAGCGCACTTCCTTGGCCCGCAGCGTGTCGCGCTTGGCGATGAGCAGCACGCCGTCCAGCAACTCGCACTCGGCCGGCACCGGCCCGAAGGCCGAGAGGGTGCCAAAGGGCGACGCACCGTGCGAAACGACGCCGCTCAGATTGGCGCGGTCGTCCCACTGGAACTGCAGCGTCGGGAAGGCCCAGCTGGGCTGCATCGGCGCACGGCGCTTGTTGCCGGCGACGCCGACGACGTCGAAGCTGTGCACGGCAGCCATCGCATGTTCGAAGAAGAAATGGTCGTCGAGCCAGACGTCATCGTGGATGAAGGCCAGCACGGGCGCCGCGTCGGCCGCAGCGATGCGCTCGTTGTACAGCGCCGGCAGTCCGCGGCGGTTCTCGAAGTAGACGCGCGGCAGCAACCGCTTCTCGTGCGCCATGCGGCGCAGCGACAGGCCGAGCGCCGACTCGTTCCAGAAGGTGTCAGGCGTGCGCCTCGTGGCGCAGACGAGATCAATCACGATGAGCTACCTCAGGTACAGCGCCAGGGTGTCGCAGGGCATGCCGCGCATCGGCGGCAGCGGCGCCGTGCGGCGTGGGTTGTTGACGGCATAAGCCAGCTCGCGCGGGTGATGCCACTCCTCGTAGTAGCGGCGCGAGGCGGCAGCCTGCTCGGCCAGCACGGCTGGCGTCACCTCGCTCAGCACGCGGATGAAATCGTCCGGCGTCTGCCACCACAGCGCCTCGGGGTAGGCCAGGTCCCGCGTGGAGTGCATGCGGGCCAGCGTGCTCTGCTGGATCAGCACGGGAATGCCGGCGCCCATCGTCTCGACGATGCCCTTGGCTCCCTGCACCGGGAAGGACGAGATGCACAAGTCCACGCCACTCTCGCGCAGCCAGGTCCAGAGGCTGGGCACCGGCGTCTGGTGACGGAATCGCGCGGGGTCCACGCCCGCGGTCTCCAACTGCGACCGGAAGGCCGCCAGCGGCTCCGCCGGCAGCGTGCCGACATGGATGTGGCTGCCACCGACCTCGGTCAACCGGCGCAGCAGCACCTCGAAGTAGCCGTAGCGGCCCGGCGCGAGGAACTTGTTGGCCGAGCCGTGCGCGCAGGTGAGCAGTTCGCCCCCCGCCATGAAGCCATGGCCAGTGCGCGCGCCCTGATCAGGCGCCACCAGCGGCCAGTAGGCCTGCCGCCCCACGCCGAGGTGGTGGCGGCACTGGTAGTGGCTCAGGTGGGTGCAGTCGACATGCAGCGCATGCGGCAGGAAGACACCGAGCGCCATGTCGTGATCACAGTGGTGGAAGTACACCGTCTCGCGCGCCACGCCCGGCTGCGCGGCGCCGATGGCGGCCACGTCGTAATGATGGTTGAAGAGGGTCAGCAGGCCGGGCTTGAGGCTGTCGAGCTGCAATTGCAGCCAGCGCAGCTTGTCAGGCAGCGACAGCGCCGGCGCAGCGACGATCTGCACGGGCTTGGCCATGTCGCGGTTGAAACTGTCCAGCGGCAGCGTGCGGTCGTGCAGATTGGTGACGATGATCAGGTGCGTCAGGTCAGGCCGGGCACGGATGACATCCTTGAGCGCCAGCGTGTGTCCGCCCTGGGCCTCGTAGACCTCGGTGACGAGGTGGATGGCGAGCTGGTCGTTGTAGCGGTCCGGCGCGGCCAGGGACAACTGGCCGGCCGACATCGCGCCTGCTACCTGGCAGAAACGGTCCATCTCGGCGGAGCCGAACACCACGCCGCGTGCCCGCGGATCGTTCACCATGGCGATGACCAGGTTGCTGATCTCCAGCAGCATCGCCGGCCATTCGCCGCGGGTCTGCAGGGCCTCCAGGCGGCGAACCAGTTCCAGATAGGACGTCATCGAACAGTTCAGCGGGGAATGACGGTCACGCCGTCGGGCAGGTACTTGCGGTACTTGTCGAACGAAGCCTCGATGGCGGCGCGCGAGATGCTGTAGAAATAGTCGTCGCCCTGCTGGCCGGTACGCACGGCGCCGAAGCGCTCGTGGAACTTCCAGACCGACTCGTTGCCCACCCGCACGCTGAAGTGCGAGGCCACAAAGCCCAGGCCGAGCGCGAAGTGATAGACCATCAGCGCCGACTCCACCGCGAAGCCGCTGGGCCGGTCGTCGGCGAGGATCCACGAGCCCCAGGAGAACGAGTCGCCCTGCACGTCGTACAGCCGCACGGTGCCGTGGCGCTGGCCGTCACGGTCCTCGATGATGAAGTAGACCTGACTGTCGTCGCCAGCATAACTGCGCAGCCACTCGCGCTGCGCCTGCACGTCCGACGAGGTCTGGGACAGGTACTGCCCCTTGATGGGGTCGGTGCGCAGCCCCACGATGAACTCGGCATCGTGGACCGTCGCATCCCGCAGCACGATCTGGCGTCCGAGGACGCGGGCGGGCTTCACGAGGACGGCAGACATGGCAGCTCCTTGTTTCAAGCGACGGATCTCACGGCATCGATCAGGTGCGCGACCTGCGCCTCGCTCATGCCCGGCCACAGCGGCAGGCTGAGCACCTCGCGGTGGATGGCTTCGGCGACGGGGAAGTCGCCGGCCGCGTAACCCAGTTCGGCATAGGCCGGCTGCAGGTGTGGCGGCACCGGGTAGTGGATCAGCGTACCGACGCCGCGCTCGGCCAGCGCGGCCTGCAGGCGGTCCCGCGCCTCGTGGCGGATGACGAAGAGGTGCCAGGCCGGCTCGGCGCCATCCGGCACGAAGGGCAGGCCCACCGGCGCGCCGGCGAGGCCGTCCAACAGGCAGGCGGCAATCTGGCGGCGCTGGTCGGTCAGGGCATCGAGTGCCGGCAGCTTGGCGGCGAGCACCGCAGCCTGCATCTCGTCCAGGCGCGAGTTCAGGCCCTTGACCTCGTTGTGGTACTTGACCCGCGAGCCGTAGTTGCGCAGCACGCGCACGGCGTCGGCCACGCCGGCATCGTCGGTCGTTAGCCCCCCGCCGTCGCCCATGGCGCCGAGGTTCTTGCCGGGGTAGAAGCTCCAGGCCGACGCGTCCGCCAGGGCCCCCACGCGCCGGCCACGCCAGCGGGCGGCATGGGCCTGCGCGCAGTCGTCGAGCACCTTCAGGCCGTGCCAGCGGGCGATGGCGTTGATGGCGTCCATGTCGGCCGGCTGGCCGTACAGGTGCACCGGCAGGATGACCCGGGTGCGTGGCGTGATGGCCGCTTCGATGCGGGCGGGGTCGAGGTTGTAGGTGCGAACGTCCGGCTCCACCGGGACCGGCCGCGCGCCGCACTGGCTCACGGCCAGCCAGGTCGCGATGTAGGTGTTGCTCGGCACGATGACCTCGTCGCCCTCGCCCACACCCAGCGCACGCAGGCCCAGGTGCAGCGCATCCAGCCCGTTGCCGAGCCCCAGGGCGTGGGCGCTGCCGCAGTAGTCGGCCCACTGCCGCTCGAAGGCCTCCAGCTCGCGGCCGAGGATGAACCAGCCGCTCGCCGCCACGCGTGCCAGTGCCGCATCGATGGCCGGCCGCGATGCCGCATAGGTGGGCTGCAGGTCCAGGAAGGGCAGCGTCATGCAGCCCCCCCGGGCGCGCGGCCAACGAGCGCCAGGAATTCGTCGTAGCTGCGGATGTAGTCGCCGGCGTCGTAGGTGTGCGAGGCCAGCACGAGCAGCAGCGCATCCGCCGAGTAGCGGTACTGGATGCCCCAGATCAGCGGCGGGATGTGCAGGCCGACCTTCGGCGAGTCCAGCCGCACCTCGTCGCGGTGCTCGGCATCGTCGAGCACGACGGTGCACGAACCCTTCAGGCAGACGAGGAACTGGTGGCAGGCCTTGTGCGCATGCTCGCCGCGCACCTCCTCGCCAGGCACGTCGTACACGGCGAAGAAGCGCTTGGGCTCGAACGGCAGGTGCGGGCCGATCTCGCCGAAGCTCAGGGCGCCGCGCAGGTCGATGATCTTGGGCAGCGCGTAGAGCGCCGCACCCCGGGCGGACAACGCGGGCAGTTGGTCGCCCAGAGCGGCAGCGGTGATGGCCGCGCCGGTGACCTTGACCTCGGGCGTGTCCAGGTACCCGACGATGTGTGCCGGGTTGCCCGCGACGATCGCCCGCGGTGGCACGTCGCGCGTGACGACGGCGCCGTCGGTCACGAGCGCCCCGGGGCCGATGGTCAGGCCCGCCTGGATGGTGGCGTTGGCGCCGATGCTGGCGCCGGCGCGCACACGCGTCTTGAGGAAGGCCGCAGGCCTGCGTCGGCTGCGCGGGGCGGGGTCGTTGCTGAAGGCCGCGTTGGCGCCGACGAAGACGTCGTCCTCCAGCGTGATCCCGTCCCACAGGTACACACCGCACTTGACCGTCACGCGGTCGCCGACGGTGACGTCGTTCTCGATGAAGACGTGGTCGCAGATGTTGCAGTCGGCGCCGATGCGGGCGCCGGGCAGCACATGGGCAAAGGCCCAGACGCGCGTACGCGGGCCCACCTGTGTCGACTCGACCAGCGCGTGCGAATGCACGAACGGATCGCCGCTTGGCATCATTGCCTCGTCTCCCATGCTGCCTACTCGTTCACCCGGATTGCTGGCTCGGCCGGTCAGCGCAGCGGTGTGGCCACGCCGCGCCCCATGCTCCAGATCAGCGCCACGATCTGCTGTGCATCGAACATCGCGTTCACGTGGGCCACCCGCATGGAATAGTAGTCGCCCTCGGCCGCCATCACGTCGAAGAGGGACCGTCGCCCGAGCTGCTGCCATTGCTGCAACGTGGAAGCCCGCACGCGGTCGCTGTTGCGCAGGATCTCGACGATGCGCCTGGCCCGGTCCAGCGTCGACAGGCCGACTTCGTTCATCTCCAACAGCCGGTAGCGCTTGGCCTCGATGGCCTCGTCCCGCTGCATCACCATGGCACGGTAGCGCTGGACCGCCGCGCTGGCCTGGGCCTGGGCGCCGGGTTGCAGGATCGGAATCGTGACGGACACGCCTGCGCCGATGTCGTTCGTCCGCTGATCACCCGCGGGGCCACCGCTGCGGAACAGCGCACTGGCGCTGCCCGTGAGGTTCACCGTCGGCTTCTGGCCGGCGATCACGGACTCGGCAAAGCTGCGCTGGGAACGGGCCTGTGCCTCGGCCTGAGCCACGTCGGCACCGAGCAGGATATCGCTCTGCATCTGTTCCAGGTCTGGCAAGACGGACAGCTGCACACTCATGCCGATGCTCGGCGGCAACGGCTCTCCCACCAAGCGCTTCAGGCGAACTTCGGTCTGGCGCAGCGCTGACATCGTCTGCTCCAGCGACAGGTCGGCCTGCTGAAGGCTTTTCTGCGCCTGCACCAGCTCGCTCGCGCGACCACGGTCGGCCTTGGTGATGATCTCCAGCGCATCCACGAGGCAGGCCATCTTGCGCACGTACTGCGTGTAGACCTGGCCCTGCAGCACGTAACGACTGCGATCCAGCGCCAGCGTCACGACATTGAGCGACACCTGCTCCTCGGCACTGCGCTGGCCCTGCAGAGCCACTTCGGCAAGTTCCTTGCGCCACTCGGTGAGTTTCTGGATGCGGCCTGCGTCCCACAGCGGCATGCCGGCGCTCAGCGTGGCGCTGTACTGGCCGCCACTGCCCACGGTGACGCCACCGACATTTTGGTGGACACCATTGGCCGACAGACTCAGCGTCGCCGTCGGGCGGGCCAGTGCCCGGGTCTCCTCGAGGTCGTAGCGTGCCGCCTCGGTCAGCAGCCGCACGGCGCCCAGCGCCTTGCTGCGCGAAAGACTCTTGTCGATCAGGGACTGCAGCGCCGCCCGCGGGTCGCCGTTGT
Source organism: Burkholderiales bacterium (assembly GCA_003963005.1). Taxonomy (GTDB): domain Bacteria; phylum Pseudomonadota; class Gammaproteobacteria; order Burkholderiales; family Burkholderiaceae_C; genus Pelomonas. The sequence goes on along the minus strand of RXJW01000206.1, from coordinate 9,215 downwards.
CCGTCTCCAGCGCACTCATGTCACGACCCAGGCGCGAGAGACCAGCATCGTCCTCGTTGCAGCGGCCGCTCTGGGCAGGCGTCTCGGCCACGGGCGCAGCCGGCGGCACGGCTTTCCTGGGCGGACCCGACTGCGCAAGCGCCAACGAGCCGAACAGGGCGAGACCAAGGGCAGAGAGGTGGCGGTGCAGGTACAGCATGGCCCCCTCACTAGACCATCCGCCCCCCCCGGCCAAAGCCCGGAAAAGCAGCCCCGCGCCCGGGCATTACCGTTCGCGCAGCGCTTCCTGTGACTTCAACATCGGCCGCAGCAGGTAGCTCAGCACCGACCGCTCGCCGGTCTTGATCTCGACCGCCGAGGTCATGCCCGGGATCACCGGCAATTTCTCGCCCTTGTACTGCAGGTTGTTGCGCTCGGCGGTGACGATGACGCGGTAGTGGCCTTCGCCCGTCTTGTCGCCTTCGGTGACGGCGTCAGGGCTGATGTAGGTCACCTTGCCCTCCAGGCCGCCGTAGGTATTGAAGTCGTAGCCGGCGAGCTTCACCTCGGCCGTCTGGCCCAGGCGCACGAAGCCGATGTCCCTGGGCTTGATGCGCGCCTCCACCAGCACCTTCGGACCGATGGGCGAGATTTCGAGGATGGGCGCACCGCTGCTGATCACGCCGCCGATCGTCCCGGCCTTGACGCTCTTGATGACGCCATGCACAGGCGACTTGAGCACCGTGCGCGTCAGCGCGTCCTGGCGCACCACCATCTGCTCGTCGAGCTGGGCCATCTCGCTCTGCACGCGCACGAGTTCCTGGCTCGCCTCCTGACGGTAGCGGCTCAGCCGCTCGGCGCGCTGCTGCTGGATCTCGTTGACCTGGCGGTTCAGGCGCATCACTTCCACGTCGCTCATCAGCCCGCTGCGGCTCATGTCCTGCGCCAGCTTGAGCTCCTTGGAGATCATGCCGAGGCTGCGGTTGATCGCGCCCACGGCCTCTTCCAGCAGCCGCTTGCGCGCCTCGAAGGATTCGGCCTCGGCCACGGCATAGCGGGCCTTGGGGTCGATATCGGCCGGCCAGCGCACGGCGGGCCGGCCGTTGGCCTCGGCCTCGAGCCGCGCAGCAGCCGCCTTCAGCGCGAGCAGCTTGGCCTGGCCTTCGGCCTGCTGGGCCTCGACGCGGGTGGGGTCGAGGTAGGCCAGTTCCTGGCCGGCCTGCACCTCCTGGCCTTCGCGGACCTTGAGCTCGCGCAGGATGCCGGCATCCAGGCTGGCGATGACCTGCTCGCGGCCATCCGGCACGATGCGGCCGTCGCTGCGGGTGATTTCGTCGACCTTGGCCAGTGCCGACCAGGTGATGGCCGCCGTGACGACGACGCACAGCAGATACAGCGCCCAGGTGGCCCGGGGCAGCGGCTCGTCGATGTGTGCCGCATGGATGGCGCTGACGAAAACGCCCTCTTCCTTGCTGAGCGCACTCATACCGAGGCCGACCGCTGCACGGGTTGCGCCGAGGGATGCAGGTGCACACCGGCTTCAGCGCCACTGGGGGGCGCGGCCGGGCGCACGCCGGAGAGCGCAGCCAGCACCTGGTCGCGCGGGCCGTCCATGACGACGCGGCCGGCGTCCACGACGACGATGCGCTGCACCAGCTCCAACACCGCCGGCCGGTGGGTCACGACCACCAGCGTCGCGCTGCCCGCAGCATCGCGCAGCTGGCGCAGGAAGGCCATCTCGCTCTGCGCGTCCATCGAGCTGGTGGGTTCGTCCATCAGCAGGATCTGCGGCCTGGTGACCAGGGCCCGCGCCAGCGCGACGAGCTGCCGCTGCCCGCCGGACAGCAGTTGCCCCATCTCACCCACGGGCAGGTCCCAGCCCATCGGGTGCGCGGCCACCACACGATCCAGCCCGGTCAGCTGGGCGACTTCCACCAGCCGCCCGGCGTCAAGATGGCCGCGGCCCATCAGCACGTTGTCGCGCAGCGTGCCCAGGAACAGGCGCGGCTCCTGGCTGACGAAGCCGACCCGCGCGCGGTACTCGGCCGGGTCGACCTGGCGCAGATCGATGCCGTCCACCTCGACCATGCCCTCGGAAGGCAGGTACAGGCCGCCGAGCAGGCGCAGGATGGTCGACTTGCCGCTGCCGATCCGGCCGAGGATGGCGACGCGTTCGCCCGCCTCCAGGCGCATCGTCACCCCCCGCAGCACACGGGGCGATGCCGCCTCGGCCGTGCTCTGGCCATGGGAGGTGGCGGCTGCCGGGTAGGCAAAGCCCACGTCGTGCAGGCCCACTTTGCCGGTGACCTTGGCCAGCGGCACGTAGTTGTGCCCGCTGTCGCGTTCCACGGGCGCATTCATCATCTGGTTCAAGGCCATCATGGCCGCGCGGGCGCCCTGGTAACGGGAGGCCAGGCTGACGAGGCTACCCAGCGGCGCCACGGCGCGACTGGCAAACATGACCGAGCCGATCAAGGCGCCCGACGTGATCACACCGTCGTGGATCAGGTACACGCCCCAGACCAGGATGATCAGGTTGATGGCCTGCTGCAGCGTCGTGGAGAGGTTCATGCTCCAGCTGGCCAGCGCCCGTGAAGTCAGCGCCGTGTCCGCCACGATGGCCGTCGTGCGCTCGTAGCGGCGCAGGAAACGGCCTTCGGCGCCTGACGACTTGAGATCTTCCAGACCTTCGAGCGACTCGACCAGCGTGCCGTGCAGGTCGGCACTTTCCTGCATGTTGGTGCGCATGGCACGGCGCAGCGCCCCTTGGATCGCCCAACTGACACCGACGATGATCGGTACTGCCAGCACCAGCACCCAGCCCAGCGGCCCGCCGATGACGAAGATCATCCCGATGAAGATGACGAGGAAGGGCAGGTCCGACAGCGCCGACAGCGTGGCGCCGGCAAAGAACTCACGCACCATCTCCACCTGAGCCAGGTAGGCGGCGTAGGCGCCGGCCGACGCCGGCTTGTGCTCCATGCGCACGCCGAGGGTCTGGCGGTAAAGCTTGGCGCTGATCACCAGGTCGGCCTTGCGGCCGGCGAGGTCGATCAGGTGTGAGCGCAACTGGCGGGCGAACAGGTCGAACACCAGCGCCACGGCGGCACCGACGGCCAGGGTCCACAGCGTGACCATGGCCTGGTGCGGGATGACTTTGTCGTAGATGACCGAGGTGACGAGGCCCGACACGAGCATCAGCACGTTGGACAGCAGCGCCGCGAGCATCGAAGCCCGGTAGTACGGCGTGAAGCGTTTCAGCGTGCCCCAGAGCCAGTGCGACTCGATGCCCTTGTCGGCCAGCTTGAGCAGCGGCGAATCGGTCGCTGCAGCAGCCTCCACGGGTGACACGGCCAGCAGGAACCCGCTGTACTCGGGCTCCAGCTCGCCCGTCGTGGCGGGCACGGCAGCGGCTTCAGGCCCGGGGAAGACCACTTCGTAACGGCAACTGCCCGCCGGCACGGCCGCCGGGTCGTCGAGGCGGCGCACCAGCACGCAGGCATCGCCGCCATTGAGCAGCAGGACCGCTGGCAGCAGCAGGCCGTTGATCTCGTCGATGCCCTTGCGCAGCAGGCCTGCGTTGTAGCCGGCGTCGCGCATCACGCGGATCGCGCCGTCAGGCGTCAGTGCGCCCTCCACGGGCGCGCCGGCGCGAAGCGAATGGGGGGAACGCGGCTTGCCGTGATGACTCGTCAGCCAGGCGAGCGCCTGCAGCAGCGGGTCGCCGACGGGCTGGCTGGTCAGGTTCTCCAGCGGGTCGGGCGCCGGCGGCGGCTCGCCGTTGGCGGCCAGCCGCAGGCCGGCCGCCTGGGGTTGGCCGTCGAAGAACGGGTCGTGGCGCTGCAGCATTTAGGCTTTCTGTCGGGCATCGAGCGCGAGGCGCTCGAATTCATGCTCTATATCGCGCACGATGGCCGGGATGTCAAACAGCGGCGAGCTGCGCCCGTTCTCCGCCAGGTAGCGCTTGTAGGACGCCGCGCGGGCCGGCTGGCTGCCAATCTGCACCGCCCGCTGCTCATACTCTTCCAGCGTCGTGGTGACGAGGTCGGGCAGGCCCACCGCCGTCAGCAGGCTGCCGGCCATGCGCGAGATGTAGGTGCGGCCGGAGCGCGTCAGGATGGGCGTGCCCATCCAGAGGCAGTCGCTGGCGGTGGTGCCCGCGTTGTACGGGAAGGTGTCCAGGAACAGGTCGGCGAGCGTGAACCGGGCGAGGTAGTCGGCCGGCTGGGCGCGGCCGGCGAACACCAGACGCTGCGACGAGATGCCCTCCTCGGCCGCCACCCGCGTCAGGTTGGCCTGCGCAAAGGGGTTGTCGGCCAGCAGCCACAGCACGCTGTCGGGCACCTGGCGCAGCACGCGCATCCAGCAGCGCCACACCGTCTCGCTCATCTTGTGGTTGTTGTTGAACGCGCAGAACACGAATGCCCCCTCCGGCAGGCCGACGTCGGCGCGGCTGGGCGCCGGGTTGGCCACGCGCTGCCGGTCGCTGACCTGGTAGCAGTTGGGCAAGTAGATCGGCTTCTCGGTGTAGTACGGCAGCGACTCCGGCGGCATCACGAAATGGTCCGCCAGGATCCAGTCGACCCCGGGGATGGCTGACGTGGCTGGTAGGCCCAAGTAGCTCACCTGCACGGGAGCCGGCCGGTGCGTGAGGATGGCCGCCCGCGCGCCGCTGGTCAGGCCCTGCAGGTCCACCAGCACGTCGATGCCGGTATCGGCGATCAGCTCGGCCGCCTGCCGGTCCGTCAGGGCATGCAGCGGGTGGTAGTGGTCAAAGCCCGCCTTGATGCGGGCGCGCAGCGGCGTGCCGTCTTCCTTGCTCCAGCTGAAGGCGTGCACCTCGAACCGGCTGCGGTCGTGCAGCCCGTACAGCTCGGCCGTCAGCAGGCCCACCGCGTGCATGTGCAGGTCACCGGACAGGTAGCCGATGCGGATCTTGCCGGTGCGCGTGCGGCCCCGGTGCAAGGGCGGCGCGCTGACCTTGGGCAGCTTCTCGTGCACGAAGCGCTGCGAGGTGAGCAGCTGCAGCGCGGGGTCATCACTCTCGTCGAGCATCGCCAGCAGCGACGTGCTCATCAGCAGGTGGTTGTGCGTGACCTCGGCGAAGGTGTCGTACACCGGCCAGGCGCACTGCTTCTGGCGGATGTGCACGTAGTGCTGGGCCACATCGCTCTGGCGAGGGTCGATCGTGAGCGAGCGGCGCATCAGCGCCTCGGACTCGTCGTAGCGCTTGAGCTGCTCCAGCAACCGGGCGGCGTTGTTCAGCGCGTGCAGGATCAGGCTCTGCGGCTCGGCGCCCAGGCTGGCAGGCGCCGGGTTCTCGTAGACCGTGCGCCATTCGGCCAGCGCTTCTTCTTCCCGGCCCTGGTGTTCGAGCTGGTGGCCGAGGTTCAGGCGCGCCTGCGCGAAGTTCGGGTCGATGCCGAGCGCCATGCGGTAGACGGTCTCGGCCTCGGCCGGGCGGCGCAGTTCACCCAGGACGGCCCCCCAATTGAAACAGGCCACATGGCGCAGCGGCGACGCCGTCGACGCGACCCAGGTCTGGTACAGCAGGGCCGCAGCGTCGAGCGCGCCGGCAGCCTGCAGCCGGGACGCTGCCTCCATGACCTGGGGCAGAGGCCACTGGCCGCTGCGGGCGAGGCCGAGCCACTGCTCAACGACGGCAAGCCCCTCGGAACCAGGAGCGCCTGGGGGCTGGGCGGCAGTGAGCGTCGACATGTCCATGCAGCGGGCGGCGTGAGCGGATGTTCTCTCGATTTTCAAGCCGCCGCCTGCCGCCGGGCGGCGGGAATAGGCCGCGTTTTGAGCAGCAATTCCCGCCCGTGAGGCGCAGTCAGCCCCCGAGATAGTCGGATTTGCCCAGCGGAACACCTGCGTGGCGCAGCAGCGCATAGGTGGTCGTGGCGTGGAAATAGAAGTTCGGCAGCGCGAAATGACGCAGGTAGGTGCTGCCGTCGAACTTCAGCGGATCACCCGCGCGGCGCGGGATCGTGATCTCCCGGCCTTCGCTGCCATCCACGTCCGCGGCGGGCACCGACAGCACGTAGTCGCGGGTCTTGCGGATGCGCTCGACAAGTTCGTCCAGCGTGGCCTCGTTGTCCTCGAACCGGGGCGCCTCCTGGCCCGCCAGGCGGGCGATGCAGCCCTTGGCGGCGTCGCTGGCGATCTGGATCTGCTTCGTGAAGGGCAGCATGTCCGGAGCCAGGCGCAAGCTCAGGTAGACGTCGGTCGAGAACTTCTTGGCCTCGGCATGGGCCTTGGCGGCATCGAGCCAGACGAGCATGTTGCCCAGCATCTTCGCGAAGACGGGGGCGCTGGCAGCGTGCATGGAAAGCGGGGTCATCGGGTGGTCTCCATTGAGGGAAAACTATCGTAGCCAGCAACGCCGGCCGCTGCATCCGCCGAGGGCACAATGCCCCCAAACACGCTGCCCCACGCACACGCCGATCCTTGCGCGGGCCCCGACCATGAATGTGATCATCCTCGACGACTACCAGGACGCCGTGCGCAAGCTCCGCTGCGCGGCCAAGCTGGAGCCGCTGAACGCCAAGGTCTTCACCAACACCGTCAAGGGCATCGGCCAGCTTTCGGTGCGCCTGCGCGACGCCGAAGTGCTGGTGCTGATCCGGGAGCGCACGGCCTTCCCGCGCCAGCTGCTGGAGAAGCTGCCCAAGCTCAAGCTCATCTCGCAGACCGGCCGTGTGGGCAGCCACATCGACCTGGACGCCTGCACGCGCCTGGGCATCGCCGTCGCCGAGGGCGTGGGCAGCCCCGTCGCTCCGGCCGAGCTGACGTGGGCGTTGATCATGGCGTCGATGCGCCGCCTGCCGCAGTACATCGGCAACCTCAAGCACGGCGCCTGGCAGCAGGCCGGCCTGAAGGCGGCCTCCATGCCGGCGAACTTCGGCGTGGGCATGGTGCTGCGCGGCAAGACGCTCGGCGTGTGGGGCTACGGCAAGATCGGCCAGCTCGTGGCGGGCTACGGCCGGGCCTTCGGCATGCAGGTCGTGGTGTGGGGCAGCGAGGGCTCGCGCCTGAAGGCCGAGGCGGACGGCTATCGCGCCGCGGCCAGCCGCGAGGCCTTCTTCGCCGAGGCTGACGTGCTGACGGTGCACCTGCGGCTGTGCGACGCCACCCGCGGCATCGTCACGGCCGACGACCTCGCCCAGATGAAGCCGACGGCACTGTTCGTGAACACGTCGCGCGCCGAACTCGTGACCGAAGGCGCCCTGGTGTCTGCCCTGAACCGCGGCCGCCCCGGCATGGCGGCCATCGACGTGTTCGAAAGCGAACCCATCCTGCAGGGCCACCCGCTGCTGCGCTTGGAGAATGCCGTCTGCACACCGCACATCGGCTACGTGGAGCAGGACAGCTACGAGCTGTACTTCGAGGCCGCGTTCGACAACGTGCTGAACTTCATCCGCTCCGAGCCCACCAACATCGTCAATCCGGACGCCCTGAAGGTCATCCGCTGAAGGCGCTTCATTGAACCGTCCCGAGTCTCCGCGCCACCTGTTCATGGCGTTCACGCGCCTGGCCTTGCAGGGCTTCGGCGGCGTGCTCGCCGTGGCGCAACGGGAGCTGGTCGAGCGGCTGGGCTGGCTCACGAAGGAAGAGTTCGTCGAGACGCTGGCCATTGCCCAGGTGCTGCCGGGGCCGAACGTGGTGAACCTGTCGATGATGGTCGGCGACCGCTTCTTTGGCCTGCGTGGCGCGGTCGCGGCCCTGGCCGGCATGCTGACCGCCCCGGCCCTCATCGTGCTCGGGCTGGCGGCGCTGTACAGCGAGCTGTCGCGCCACCCGGTGGCGGTGGATGCGCTGCGCGGCATGGGCGCGGTGTCGGCCGGGCTGATCCTGGCCACCGGCATCAAGCTGTTGCCGGCCCTCAAGACGAGCCCGCTCGGCCGCCCGCTGGCCCTGGGCCTGGCGGCGGCGGCCTTCGTGCTGATTGCGCTGCTGCGCTGGCCGCTGATCCAGGTGCTGTGCCTGCTGGGCGGGATCGGCATGCTGGTCGCCTGGCTCAAGCTGCGAGGCCGGCCGTGAGTGCGCACGTCGACCTCTTCAGCCTGTTCCTGCATTTCATGACGCTGTCGCTGCTGTCCATCGGCGGCGCGATCACGACCGTGCCCGAGATGCACCGCTACCTGGTGGACCGCCAGGGCTGGCTGTCGGAGGAGCTGTTCACGTCGTCGATCGCGCTGGCGCAGGCGGCCCCCGGGCCCAACATCCTGTTCGTGGCGGTGCTGGGCTACAACGTGGCGGGTCTGGCCG
>RXJW01000206.1:656-915 GCA_003963005.1 Burkholderiales bacterium | reverse complement strand
CTTTCGGCTTGACCTGCACCAGCGGGCGATCACCGACCATCGGCGCGTTCTGGGCCAGCGCAGAGGTGCAAAACAGCGCTGCGGCAAGGCTCAATATCGTCTTTTTCATGCCATGTCTCTTTCATCCAAACCGTGGGCGCGCGAGATCGACCCGGTCGAGATGATCCGCCTCCTCTGGCGCCATCTCCGCCCCACAGCCTCCCACCACAGCGGCTTTAATCCGGTCCGACCGGTTTTGCCAAGCGCCAAGCCGCTGATC
>RXJW01000206.1:0-478 GCA_003963005.1 Burkholderiales bacterium | reverse complement strand
GTTGAGCGAGACAGAGGCTGACGCCAGCGGCGGGGCCGCCGCCACGAGGCGGACCTGCTGCATGGAATTGGTGGACGCAAAGCCCAGGCCCCAGATCGCCACGGCAACCGCCATGAGGGAATAGGATCCCGCGCCGAGGGTCCAGACCGCGATTCCAGCAAACATGAGACAACTGAACAGGAGCGACGTCCGATAGGCTCCCCAGCCGTCGACGATCCGGGTGGCAATGACGACACCGAGGAAGCCGCAGGCCCCGTAGATCGCGAACACCAGCCCGACCTGGTTGGCATCGGCACCGGTCAGCCTGTTCAACAGCGGTCCCATGAAGGTGAAGATGACGAACTGTCCTGACATCTGCAGCGTCGTGATCAGAAGCAGCAGCACGACCATGCGGTTGCGGGCGAGCTCGGTCCAGGTCTTGAGCGCGACAGGCGCGCCTTTCAAGCCCGATGGCAGGCGCCATGTCAGCAGCAGCAGG
>RXJW01000148.1 GCA_003963005.1 Burkholderiales bacterium | reverse complement strand
GGGTTGTCAGGGGGCGTGAAGGGAACCTTCTCGATGTAGACGTGCTCGCAGAGCTCGCCGGGCAGATCGATGCCCTCCCCCATGGACTTGAGGCCGAACAGGATGCTCCCCTGCCCTGCCTGCACTCTCTTCGTGTGCTCAGCGATCAACGCCGAAGGCGTCTGCTGGCCCTGCATGAGGACGCGAGCCCGCAGCTCACCATCCAGTGCCGCGTGGCAAGCCTGCATCTGCCGCTTGGAGGCGAAGATGACCAGCTGACCGTTGCGACCGGCGCGCAACCTCTCGGGCAACGCACGCTGCAGTTCCTGGCTGAACGCTTCCGCGTTTTTGGGATTCGCTCGCATGCGCGCGATCCGCAACTCGCCCTGCGACCCGTAGTCGAAGGGAGACTGCGTCGACAGCTCCGTGCGGCCGCTGTACCGGTTCAAGCCCGTCATCTTGTTGAAGAACTCGAAGGAGCCGCAGGCCGTCAAGGTCGCCGAAGTGACCACGCCTGCAGAGACTTTCTCCCAGAGGTTTTCGACCAGCTCCGCTGCCGGCGTCATGGAAGACGCGTGCAATGACACGTCAGGGTCGGCGGCGCCGTCTTGTTTCACCGCCAGCCATTTCGCCTTGGGCACTCGGCCCGCGTGATTAAACAGGGCAACCAGCTTGGCCATGGAGTCGACGCGCAGCAGCATCGGGCCCAACTCGACCAGGTACTCCTGCATCTTCCTTGCCACGCCTGGCGCCGCATCCTTCATCGAACTGCGCACGGCCACGGCCAGATGACCGCCAACCGTCCAAGCGTCCTTGAGGCGCTGGCCGACTTCGCTGAGCGCCGCATTGAGCGCCGCCGGCGAAGCACCATGTTCAAAGCGCTTGCCGCCTTTCGCGAGCAAGACCTCGTCTTCGAGGAAGTCCGCGTGCAGCTGCAGCAACTGCGTTCGAGCTTCCTTCAGACCTCGCTCGACGCGCTGAAGTCCATCCTTGAGGGTTGGCTCCCAGTTCGATCCGCGATTCAGCGTCTTGGCCAGCCTCTCCAGAGTCCGCGCTGCGCTGCGCACAGCCAGCTCTCCAGCGAAGTGCTCCCGCGCGATCTCAGGCAAGTGGTGGCCCTCGTCGAACACAAAGAGCGTCTGCGTCGGGTCGAACAGCTTGGCTTCCGTCGACAGGGTCGACAGCACCAGCGAGTGGTTCGCCACGACGATCTTCGCCCGCTGCGCAGCGCCTCGCGAGGCGTAGAAGGCACAGGCCTTGTAGTGCTGGCACATGCGGGTTGTGCACGAGCCGCGGTCCGCTTGGAGCGAGCGCCACGTTGCCTCGTCGACCTTCTCGGGCGCGTTGTCAACGTCCCCATCCCAAGTCTTTCTGTTGAAGGCGTCCTTGAGGCGGCCGATCAGCTGCACGGCTTGGGGAGTGGCCGGGGCTGCAGAGCTGTCCTCTTGCAAGTCCAGCTTCGACAGGCACACGTACCGGTTGCGCCCCTTCAGCAGAGCGAACTCGACCTCGATGCCTACCTCCTTTGCAACCCGCGCCAGATTGGGCAGGTCTCGGTTGAAGAGCTGCTGCTGCAGCGCCACCGTGGCGGTAGAAATCACGACTTGCTTGCCGGTGACATGCGCCACGGCCAGCGCGGGAAGCCCATAGGCCAGGGTCTTGCCCGACCCGGTCTTCCCTTCCACTGCGGCGAGGTGTTCGCCGTTGTTCTTCTCGTGCTCCTCTCGATACTGCATGAGCGTCTTGAGGATCGCAGCCATCATCTGAAGCTGCCCGTCCCGTTTCTGGAACCCGGGCCAATGCGCCTTGGCTGACTTGTACAGCGCATTCAGAGTCTTCTTGGCCGCCTCACGTAGTTCATCGCGAGCACGGCCATCTGTGGGGAGTGCTCCCATGTTTCTTCCTTGAGGGGCCCCCGGAGGGGCGGATGTCAGAGCACCTCGGCGAATTCGCCAAGAAGCACTGGGTTGAAGCCCGCAGCGGGCTGGTCTGACGACCTGGACCTGCTGATGAACGAAGCGCTGTCGCCGGCGTCCAGCAGCTCTCCCATGCGCTTCAGCACGCCCCGGTCTTCGAGGTGCAGCTGAAACTGCAAGGCCATGTCGTCGGCGTCCATCGGACTGTCCGCACGGACTTCCGACTCGTAGGACGTGAGCATCTCCACGGGCGCGATCGGCGCCGTGAACGTGATGCGCGCCATCGGCAGGCACCGCCGGTAAGGCTGCCCTCGCCTCTCACGCCAGTCGTACTCGAAAGTGATTTCCACCTTCTCGAGGAGCGGCGTGGCCGCGAACATCTCTTGGAGCATGGACTGGGCCATGACCGCACCCCGTCGCGCCAGCTCGCGTTGGCGAGCGAACAGATCCTGACGCTGCTCTGCGAGAGCTTCGATAGTGATCCCTGCGCTCATGTCAGCCTCCACTCGCTGTGGAGACCGCACGCAGTTCCAGGCGCGACGCCGGCACGATGTGCCCTTGGTCCGTGAAGAACAAGGCCTCTTCCGTACCGCCGATGCGGCGATCGACGATCTGGGTCGCCGTGTGATCGTGGTAGTTGTCCAGCACGACGCCAGAAAGGCGGTAGCCGCCGCCTGCGGTCGCCTCCGCCAGGCCGTAACGGCCAACAGCCACGACCGAGAGCGCGGGACCGACGATCTGACGCCCGGTGGCGGCATCGAAGAGCCGGCCGACCGAACCCGGAGCTGCCGGCGAAGCCTTTGCCCCTTGCTGGAGCGCAGCCTCTTCGAAGTCGAGATGGGCGCGGGTGTCGTTCAGCCGCACGTTGCGGTACACACCGCGCGGGAACAGCGATGTCCGCACGCCGTCCTCAGTGACTTCGACCTTGAGGTCAATGTCACCCTGGATGGCGCCCGGGGCCTGGACACACGAATGCACCCGGATGGTCAGCGTCCCCTCGCCGGTCACGTCCGTGGCGTAGACCCGGTCAAAGGGCAGCACGAAGTGATCCGGCCAGGCCGAGGCCTCGTCGAAGGCGCCCTGGTGCAGCGCAAGCTTGGCGCGCCAAGGCACGTCGCCGGTCATCGGGGCGCCGTCGGAGTCCGCGCTGCGAACCGCGATCGCAATGCCCGCGTCCTTCAGGACCTGGGCTGCTCGCTCCATCAGTTCACCGATGCGAGCGGGATCGTCCTCGGGGACGATCACTTGAAGAATGGCCATTCGCGCCATGGAGTTCTCCTGTGGTGAAAGGCCGCCACGTGGGCGGCGGATTGGCAGGTTGCTGCCAAAGAAACCGCAGGACGAAGCCGTGTTGATCAACGGCTTGGGCCTGGAGTCGTGGGAAGGAGGGTTGCGCGAGCGCGCACGTCGCGTACGCTTCGAGGCATGGACTACTTGGTCACACGAAACCAACGCACTGCCTGGATGAAGCTCACAGGCTCCAACAAGCTTCCGGAGCGTCACGAGGACATGCTCCGCATTGGGCGTGAGACGTACGACCGCCGAATTGCGCAAGCAATGCCTGACACGCTGGCGGTGCTGGCCATCTTCGAGCTGGCCGTCGAGCTGGGAGTGATGCAGCCGGTGCCGGAGGAGTCGCTCAAGCAGGCGCGCAATGGGCACCTCATGCGGTCTGACCGCAAGGGAACCACCGCCGCGAACGACTAGAAATCAAGAGGGATCGCGCAGAAGGAGCGCCGTGCGCATCGGCGGAGTGCAACCCCTCCGCACAGATCGCCGAGGCGATCCGTGCGAAGCGGCTTCCCCACTGTTCAGGTGAGGATGGGGCAGCCGACGTCGTTGCAGACGTCGTGCACCAGCGACTTCAGCCAGATGGGGGCGAAGTCAGCGAACGCCAGACGCTCGAGAGCGCCGGGGTAGTCCGCCAGGGAGGCCACGAGGGCATCCGTTTCATCAGAGGCAGTCAACAGCTTGACTGCGCTCTGCGTGTCGACCATCACCAGTTGGGCGAAGGTGGCACGTTGTTGCTCGGCCGAGAACGAAGGTTGACGATGAGCTTGGGTTTGCATGGTGAGTCCTTTTTGCCTGGTCGAAAAAAGGGTGTCCACCAGCTGACCAGGCAGGAGGACGTGAATAGCCTCCTGGCCTGGTTTCTTCGCGACGTCATGATCAGTGGCGTCGTTTTGACAGACCGCTTCTAGAGCGACTATCAGTCCCGAGGGACGGAAGAAACCTTCTTTGAGCAGCAGAGCCAGCTCCGCTGATCAAACAAGGCCTCCCGCGATCAACAGCGCGCCTCACCGATGATGGGCCGCCCGTCCGCTGGGTCCGATGGACCGGCATTGCCGGTCTCACCTTGGTGAAAGGCCGCGGCAGCTGGGCTCCGCGACGTGTGGAACCCAGTGTAGACCAAGTTTCGACACAAGAACAATCGAAGAACTCAACTACAAACCGTTCAACGGCTCTTTCGACACTAGAATCGCCGCACAACAGCCCAATCGGGCCTGTGCCGCGCCGGGTACGGTCGCGGCTTCTCAATTCACCTGCGTTTGGATTCGGCGCCCCCTCGGCGCGCGCGAGCATCGCCAGGTACGGTCGCGTCTCCCGTTTCCTGTCCAGTCCTTTCCCGGGAGACGGACCCGCTTTCACGTCGTCAGCAGCGACAACTCCCTTCCCTCGTGAGCGCCTGCCCAAGACCTATGACGTAGGTCTTGGGCAGGTCCTTCGACCTGCCTCCGCGTGAGGTTGCTGTTTCTTCCTGGCAGACGCCAGCAAACCGGACCGCCGCAATCCGAGCGTCACTGATTCGCCCCGCAAGGGTGATCACACGCGCAGTGCGGCCTTTCACAGCAACCCCCGATGGGACATCTCCTAGTCCCATCGGGGCTGGGTGTGTCCCTCGGTAGCGAGGACACGATGAACCCCAAGCAAGCCGCTGTCCAGCAGATGTATCTGCCGGGCTTCGACCCGCTCAGTCTCTTCGACGAGCCATTCAGCAATCAATCGCCCAAGCAAGAGCACTCCGCTCCTGCAGCAAGCGAAGCGCCCATCGTGGTCGAGGTCATCAGCCTCGATCACGAAAGCATCACCGAAGTGCTGCCGACCTCCGCCGGCACACTGCCCGATCCGCTGCTTGATGTCTCTGCGATCCCTGAGCGGGAAGCAGAGGACGAGCCGGATTTCCACCCTGCTGCCCAGCAACTCGCCCGAGTTGAAGCGGTGCAGCGCCTCAACCAGATCGCGCAGCGAGATGCCGCGCCCTGGGCAAAGCTGCCAGCATCGATCCACGATGACCTCGGCGGCAAGGTTGCGAAGTTCGACGCGAACATCGCCGCCATCCGCCTCCTTCTCGACCTGGAGACGGAGGACCGTACAGCGACCGAACAGGAGCAGGTCACTCTCTCCCGCTACACCGGCTGGGGCGGCCTTCCCGAAGTCTTCAACGGCTACATGGAATGGCGCGATCGCCGTGAAGCGCTGCTGGCGCTGATCGGTCAAAGCGCCTTCGACCAAGCCCGGTCCACCGTGGTGAATGCGCACTACACGCCATTGCACGTCGTGCAGTCGATGTGGAAGGCGATCGCCGCAATGGGCTTCGAAGGGGGCCGAGTCCTGGACCCGGCAACGGGTACGGGCTACTTCCTGGGCGGCATGCCCGAGGAGATCGCCAAGCGAAGCGAAGTGACGGCAGTCGAGATCGACGACCTCACAGCTCGCATCTGCCGGCGCATCTATGGCCACGCGGCCGCGGTGCACCACACGGGCTTCGAGAAGTTCGCGAGCCCGGACAACTGGTACGACCTGGCCATCACCAACGTGCCTTTCGGCAACTACACGGTGGCATGCAGCCGCCGCAAGCAGTACAGCAAGTGGACGATCCATAACTGGTTCCTCGGCCGCATGCTCGATGCGGTGCGCCCAGGTGGACTGATCGCCGTGATCACGTCGTCGCACTTCATGGACGGCAAAGAATCCCTCAAGCGGCAATGGTTCAACACCCGCGCAGAGCTGCTCGGTGCAGTGCGCCTGCCGCAGGGCACGTTCAACCGGACGGCCAATACGGAAGTGGTCGCGGACATCCTCTTCTTCCGGAAGCGGGAGCCGGGTGCGCTGGTCACTGAGACCGGCACAGCATGGCTGAATCTCGCGCCGGTTCCGGCCGAGGTGCTCGCAGACAACGTGGCCACCTCGATGCGGATGAAGAACGAGTACTGGGCGGCGCAGACCGCTCATGTGGTCGGCCAGTGGAAGTTGGTCTCCTCACAGCACGGCAGCGTGCTGGTGCCGGTGTGCCGTCAGGACGACATCGCCGTCAAGCTGGCCGACGCCTCCGGGCTGCTGCCAACTGGCGTGTACTCCGCAACCTCGACACAAGCCGTGGTCAAGCTGGAAGCAAAGCGCCTCAAGCTGGACACAGCGCACGGCGAGAAGCCTGGCTCCTACGTGCTCCGGCACGGCGCTGTGCATGTGGTTCGCCATGGCCAGTACGAGCCCGTCGAAACGGCGCGGACGCGTCTTGACCGGATGACTCATCTCATCGGTGTGCGGGACGCGGCGCGTGCACTGCTCCGGCGCCAGTTGGAGACCGATGCCACTGACGAGCAACTCGACAACCTGCGTGCAACCCTGAACCGTCTGTACGACCGCATGGTCAAGCAGCACGGATGGATCCACAGCAAGGGCAATGCCATGGCGTTCCGCCACGACCCGGACTGGCCTCTCCTGCTCAGCTTGGAGGTCTACGACGGAGACAACGACGTCGCCACGAAGGCGGCGATCTTCACCACGCGCACCGGCCGCCCGTCAACGGCTCCGGTGACAGCATCAAGCCCCGAGGACGCGGTCGCCATCTCGATCGCTGAAACGGGACACCTCAACCCAACCTACCTGGCCCAGCTGCTGGGGCAAGAGCCTGAGAAGGTCATGCCATACCTGGCCAGCCTCGGGCTGGCGTTCCTGAACCCCGAGACGGGCCTGTACGAGAGCCGCGAAGAGTATTTGTGCGGCAATGTGCGCCAGAAGCTGACCGCGGCAAAGTTCGCGGGCGATGCCTACGGCGTCAACGTGCAAGCGCTGACCGATGTGCTGCCCCCGGATCTGCCGCCGGGCGATATCGACGTGCGACTCGGTGCCCCCTGGGTGCCCGAAGCCGACTACGTCGACTTCGTTCGGTCGCTGGACCAGCAGACATTCGCGTCGAGCTACGTGTCGCTGGCCGTTTCGTATGACCGGATCTCCGGCGTATGGGCGGTGAAGACAAGTGCAACGACGTCAGCGCTGGACCGCAAGTGGGGCACGACGGACATCGAAGCCCTGCAGCTGATGCAGGACGGGATGAACGGCCGCCAGGCCACTGTCTACGACACGCTCATGATCGACGGCCGCGAGGTCCGCAAGATCAACGTGGAGAACACGGCGGCCGCACGAGAGGCTCAGGGCAAGATCGAAGAGGAGTTCAGGAACTGGCTCTGGAACGATCCTGATCGCGCAAAGCGGCTGCATCGCCTCTACAACGACGAGTTCAACTCGACGGTGGAGCGGCGCTACGACGGCTCGCGACTGCGACTGCCTGGGTACTCATGGGTGCTGGCGCCTGCCGAGCACCAGCTCAACGGCATCGCACGCGTGATGACGGGCAACAACACCCTGCTCGCGCATTGCGTCGGCGCGGGGAAGACGCTCGTGATGGTGGTCGGCTCCATGGAGCTGAAGCGCCTCGGGCTGGTCGACAAGCCAGCGCATGTGGTGCCGAACCACATGCTTGAGCAGTACACGGCAGAGTTCCTGCGGGCGTACCCCAACGCCAACGTGCTCATGGTCACGAAGGACGATCTCAGCAAGGACCGCCGCAAGGAGTTCTGCGCTCGGGTCGCCACCGGATCGTGGGACGCGGTCATCATGACCCACAGCGTCTTCGAGCTGGTCAAACCCAGTCCGGAGATCTCCCAGGCCATCCTGTCCCAGCAGCTCGAAGAGGTCCAAGAGGCCATCGAAGAGTTGAAGCAGAGCCGCGACAACCGTCCCCAGGTCAAGCAACTCGTGCGGATGGAAAAGGAGTGGGAGGCACGCCTCGAACGAGCCAACGCGGCTTGGAAGAAGGACGACTTCATCTCGCTCCAAGACATGGGAATTGACTTTTTAGCCTACGATGAGGCGCACCTGGCCAAGAACCTATTCAGGTTCAGTCAAATGGAGCGTGTCGCCGGGTTGTCCACCGCCAACTCACAGCGTGCGTTCGACCTGTTCGTCAAGACACGCGAACTGATGGCGCGGCACGGTGATCGCGAGCGCGGTGTGGTGTTCGCCACCGCGACGCCCATTGCGAACTCGATGGCCGAGTTCCACGTGATGCAGCGCTACCTGCAACCGAAGACGCTGGAGGCCGCGGGCCTTCTTCCGTTCGACGCCTGGGCAGCAATGTTCGGGCGGACGGTGACGTCGCTGGAGGTGTCCCCCGACGGGAGCACTTTCCGGATGGCAACGCGGTTCGCGCAATTCGTGAACATGCCGGAGCTCATGACGATGTTCCGGCAGATGGCAGACGTGCGCACGCGCGACATGCTCAATCTACCAACCCCACCATTGGTCGGCGGCGCGGCGCAAGTCGTTTCCGCCAAGGCCGGTGAGCAACTCAAGGAGTTCATCAAGAAGATCGTTGAACGCGCAGAGCGGATCCGCAACCGCGAGGTCCAGCCGAGCGAGGACAACATGCTGGCCGTCACGAACGATGGCCGGAACGCAGCTCTGGACATGCGCATGGTGGACGCCGGCGCGCCGTTCGACCCTCAAAGCAAGGTCGGGCTGTGCATCAGCAAGGTCTACCAACTGTGGCAGGAGAGCACGCCCTTCCGGGGCGCGCAAATCGTGTTCTGCGACAGCGGGACGCCCACAGGCCGCGCCTTCAATCTGTACGAGGACATCCGTCAGCGTCTGATTGCGATGGGCATCCCGGCGTGCGAAATCGCCTTCATCCATGAGGCCCAGACGGACGCAGCGAAAGCGGCGTTGTTCAAGAAGGTTCGAGAGGGACTCGTCAGAGTGCTGCTCGGATCAACGGCCAAACTGGGCATCGGCACCAACGTGCAGACGCGGCTCTATGCAGTCCACCATCTTGACGTGCCATGGCGGCCGTGCGACTTGGAACAACGCGACGGGCGCATCGAACGCCGGGGCAACCTGTGCGAAGCGGTGTACATCCTGCGCTACGTGACCGAGGGCAGCTTCGACGCCTACAGCTGGCAGACCGTTTCGGCCAAGTGCCGATTCATCGACCAGGTCATGTCAGGCGACATGGGACAGCGGCGCGTCGAGGACATTTCGGCCACCGCGCTCAGCTACGAAGAGGTCAAGGCCATCGCTTGCGGCAACCCTGTCGTGAGAGAGAAGGCCATGCTCGATGCTGAGTACCGGAAGCTCGGCCTGCTGGAGCGTCACCATGCAAAGACGGTGCGCAACGCCAAGTGGGCCATGGCCGATCTGGACGCACGCGAGAAGCGCGCTGAGCGCGACATCAAGGCCATCCAGGCGGATGACGCGCTGATCA
Organism: Burkholderiales bacterium; assembly: GCA_003963005.1. Classification (GTDB taxonomy): domain Bacteria; phylum Pseudomonadota; class Gammaproteobacteria; order Burkholderiales; family Burkholderiaceae_C; genus Pelomonas. Next base: position 11,169 of record RXJW01000148.1, on the reverse strand, counting down.
CGGCTGCTGGCGACATGTGGCTGGAAGTCGATGGACAACGGTTCCGTGGGACCGAGTCTGCGGCCGAGGCCCTGACGCTGAAGATGAAGGAACTGCGAGCTGGCGCCTACGGAGCCGACGAGCGTTTCACAGTCTTCCACTTTTCCGGTCTTCCGGTGAAGCTGCATGGCGGCAAGGCGTACATCGGCGACTACGAGGCGCCGTTTGCTCTGGTTCTCGGCGACAGCTGGGGCCAGAAGGTGGCGCCGTACAGCAAGGGCGGGCGCGTGTTGGAGATGCTCATTGAGGGCCTCGAAGCACGCAAACACGACCTTGTCATGACGCACGAGATGCTGAAGAGCGTTCAGCGCCAGCGACCGCTGGTCGACGCCCAGGCCCAGCAGACCTTCGAGCACACTGCCCGGATGGCTGAACTGGCGAAGCGGATCAGCGAGTTGGAAATCGAGCTCGGCTTGGTGACCAACGAGGCTGGCTCGGTCGGCGTCGGCGACGAAGCGGTGGCAAACAACACCAGCGTCACCGGGCATGCGGAAGAGGAAGTGGAAGGGCCGGAGACGGCGCCGGAAGCAGCTCTCGAAGCCGCCTGATCTCAACTGGCTCTATTGAGCACTGGCCCCGTTGCGCAAGCAGCGGGGCCTTTTTTTTGGCCTGCCCAGGCAGGAGTGCGTCTCTCTGGGCCCTCAGCCCGCCGAACCTAGACTGCGCCCGATGTACAAGACTCCGGAACCCACACAAGCCGCCAGCCAGGCCGAATTCGGCACCGCCCTGCCCACTGCACCTTCCGCATCGGAAGCAGAGATGCTTGCCAAAGCCGTCCAGGCCATCGACTACGTGTCGAACCCGGAAATCCGCCAGCACGGTGAGGGTCTTGGCATCGGCGCTTTCGCCGGCGTGCTGCTGGCCTTCGCCGTCTGGAAGTCCTTTCGCTACGGTCGCACCACACCCAGAAACCGCCCATGAAGCACACCGCCAACAAACCCCTCCGCACGGCCACCATCGCCGCGTTCATGCTCCTGAACGTCGGCCTGGCAGCCGCCCAGGAAGCCGCGATTCGCAAGACGCTCGCGGCCCGGGTTCCCAACTTGCCCCCGATCACCTCGGTCGCCCCGGCGCCGATCCCTGGTCTGTACGAAGTCATCATCGGCCCGCAGATCATCTACACCGACGCCAAGGGCGAGCACCTGATCGAAGGAAACCTGGTCGCGACACAAGGGATGCGCAACCTGACCCAGGAACGACTCGACGTGGTCAACGCCATCCCTTGGAAGGACCTCCCGCTGTCCACTGCCCTGGTGGCGAAGACGGGCAGCGGCGCGCGCAAGGTCGTCGTGTTCGCGGACCCCAACTGCGGCTACTGCAAGAAGCTCCAATCCGAGGCGCTGGCCAAGCTCAAGGACGCCACCGTCTACACCATCGTGATCCCCATCCTCGGCCCGGGTTCGACATCGACGTCGAAGCGGATCCTGTGCTCCAAGGACCCCGCAGAGGCGTGGTCGGCATGGATGCTTCGCGGCGCCGCCCCGACGGCGGCCGAGGGGGACTGCGACCCTGCCAAGCCCATCGACGAGGCCCTGACCTTCGCGCGGGCCCGGCACGTCGTCGCCACCCCGACGCTGGTGTTCCCGAACGGCAAGCGCGTCGCGAGCGCCTTGTCGGCCGAGCAGCTCGAAGCCCTGCTCGCCAGCTCCCAGTGACTCGACATGGGCGTCGTCCAGGCTGGCCAGCAGCAGGTCGACGTTGACAGGTACCTCGACGACCCGAGGTGCCTGAGCGACTCGCTGTCCGCGATCCGTAGCACTGGCGGACACGCTCTCTGCCATTGCACCGCGCCCCCGCGCAGGCTCGTGGTGCGCAAGGTCGGCGCGAAGTTCTTCCTGGCGGTGTGGCCCGATGACGGCCCGAACCACGACTTCGCATGTGCCTTCTATCGTCAGGTCCACGAGGCAGCACAAGGCGCCTCCGAACCAGACCGCGATGCCGGCGACGAGGCTACAAAATTCACTCCCGCCTTCGCACTCCAGCGCGCGCCCGATGCGCCGCGTCGGCAAGTCTCAGAAGCTGGGCAGGCCACCGATCCGCATGCTGGGGCCGATGCCGTCTCGGTGACCGCCCTGCTGAACATGCTTTGGGCCGGTTCGCGACTGAACTGCTGGGCGCCTCGCTGGACACGGGACTGGTGGCGCGTCCGGCGAGAAATCTACCGCAGCATCGATCAGTGGGAGCTGGGCGGCCTGCCGATGAGCAGTCAGCTTTACGTCCCACTCCCGTTCAGGCGAGACGCGGCCAACGACGCAGCCGAGCGCGAATGGTCGCAGTTCGTCAGCGATCTCGCCCACCACCGAAACGCGGTGCCGCGCCGGCTGCTCCTCAGCGAGGTCAAGAGCCTGGAGAGGTCGAGCTTCGGCTTCAAGCTCGACCTCAAGCACGTGCCCTGGCCGGTCTTCATGAGCCGCGAACAGTGGGAGCACCTGCAGGCATGCTATGCACGCGCCCTGGCGGGCATCTCCCGCCAGTCGAGCCCGCAGGTCAAGCTGGTCGCCTTGGTCCTGATCGAGGCGGCCGCAAGCGGCAAGCACTACTTCGCCATGTGCGAGGCGGCCATGATCATGACCAACGCCAACTGGGTACCAGCTCACACCACGGCGGAGCTGCGCCTCGCCGACCATTTGGTGGACCAGCAACGCGCGTTCACGCGGCCAATGGGTGCCGACGATGCCGCTCCCGCCACACCAGACTTCTGGCTGCACGACGCTGCCGGAGACAAGCCACTGGCGATCGAAGTGCTGGGCGTGGACGCAGTACCCTACCGCGAGCGCAAGTTGCGCCGCGCTGCCCTGCTCCGGGAGCATGGCCACCCCACCTGGGTCTGGGATGCCACGTCGGAAGACCCTTTGCTGCCCCCAGTCCACCGCGAAGCGAAGCCATGAGTACCGCGTCCAGCACTGTCGACATGAAGGGGTCTGTGAGGCTCTACCCGATCTACCGAACGAAACTTGGCGAAGCGATCTTCCCCGGGGACAACGTCTTCACGTTGGAGCTCCGCGGCTTCTTCAACGAGCTGCTGGCCGTGCACTTTGAGGAGGGCGGGCTGCCCGGCGTGGAAGCCTTCGGCGCCTCCCTGGCCAAGTTCACACCTCGGTCAATCGATGAGGCCCCCGTCGAGTGGAAGGACACGGTGCTCAAGCGCTGGATCCACGAGCAGCGCCCATTTCTTGCCCAGTCGATGTACGACTACCTGGTGCTCGGTGGCTACCAGGCCAGGGTTGAGGTTCAGACCGCCCTCCTCGATGAGATGCTGGCTGCGGGCCTGGAAATCGAGGGAGTGCAGCAATTGCGCGAGCAGCTGGCGTTCGCCGGTGACTGGCATGCTGCTCTTCTCAGTCTGGGTCTGAAGGGCCGGCCCATGGGCATCAGGTTCCTCGCCGGCGGCGTCGCTGATCGCGGGCCCATCAAACAGGCCTTGAGCAAGGCTGGATTCACGCGCGCGCAATCAGCGAGTTTTCTGGCGGGCATCTAAGCAGCATCGCCCGGCGTCTACTCCGTGCCCGCAGTTGCATGGGAAGGCAACGTGGCCGACTCGGGCTGCGTTCCCACAGGCGCCCCCGGAGAGCGACTGAGGTGAGCGCCGAGACGCCGGCCGGATTGAGCAGCGAGGTGCGTTAAGCGTGGATCGATATCCAAGGGTGCTACAACCCCGCCTGCACACAGCCAAACGGTACCAATCATGCAAGAACCCAAAGGGGACTCCGCCGGTCAGTTCGTCGTCAAGGCGGTTGTTCTCGGTTTGTTGACGGTGATCGGTGTGAAGCTCGCGCTGGGCAGCGTTGGGGTAGCCTGCCTCGGTCTCGCCGTGGTTCTGGGAACCCATCATCCGCATGTCCGCAAAGACCTCATCGGCATTGGCGAGGATGTGTGGCAGATCATGGGCCGAGACCGATCCGAAGGGCATCGGTTTCTCCACTTGGTCAGGATCGTGGCAGCCGCGGCGACCGCCATGTGGTGTGCTCGGGCCTTGTTCGGAACAGGCGCTTGAGCGGACGGCGCTCGCCGCCTGATCAGTCCAGCAGGCCCAACGCCAAAGCCTTGTCCACGGCCTGAACTCGCGTGCTAACTCCCAGAATCGAGAGCACTCGTTTCATGTGGTAGTTCACCGTCTCCTCGGAGATCTCGATCAGGTTCGAGATCACCCAAGACGACATCCCCGAGCGCACATAGCCAAGAATTTCCTTCTGCCGCTCAGTGAGCAGCGGGCGCTCCAGTCCAAGAACGCGCTCAACCGCCGCGCAGCCGAAGACACCGATGAGCTGGTTGTTCGCCATGAGCTGCATCCGTCGCTGCTCGTCAACCGGCAGCCGTTCGTCGGTGTCGAAACCCCAAATCAGCGCCCGATTGGGGCTGATGTGGAAGGACGCGCACACACCGTTCCTGTACCCATAGGGCGCGCCGACTTCCCACAGAGGGCCCGCGTTGTTGCTGGCGTAGAAATCGGCGTCATAGATGAACGGCTCCCGCGAGACGTTCAGCCTTACAAAAACGGGGTCGGTCATCGCCAGCGACAGGTTGCTGGAGCGCTGCAGCCATTCCGGTGAGGTCTGGGTGACGCCTCGGAACACGGGCGTCTTGCCATAGGCGCCTGTGCGAAACGCGATCGTTCCAAGCGGGAACCCCATGGATGTGCCGATGCGCATGAAGGCCGAAAGAAGCTCTTCTCTCGTGTTCACCTGCCTCAAGTCATCGAGGTAGCTCTGCTTCATCCTTGCCTCTGGCACTGCTCTTCGCCTCAAGCATAGCCGCGCCCCACTGGCCGCCTGGTTCGACCTCCCCCAGCTGAGGGTGGCGCCCCCGAGCCCCTGCGACGCCCTACTTCGGCTTCTCGCCGCGGGGGAGCAACCGAACCTCGACGCCCCGAGCCAGATCCTTCGACAGCTGCTGGGCGAACTCGCGACCGTGGGCCGTAGAGCCAAAAGTCGCGGCCGCAGGCGACTGGACGACGGCCCGGTCACCTGACACAGAAACCAGCAGCACCGATAGGCCGTTCGGCAGGAAGCGCCAGTCCCCATGCCGGGCGAGCCGCTCGGCTTCCTCCGCCGCGGCGCGCTTGACGACGTGTTGCCGCACGATGCCGGCGGTCGGATCGTTCAGGTGCACGCGGACCCGGTTGGCCAGATCCGAGGTCATCGGATGGGACGGCAAGCGGTCCAGATAGGCCAGCACCTCGTGCAACAGCTGGTCAGCGGCGGCGTGGACGGCGGCCGTCGTGTAGGGGTCGGGGGCGTACTCCCTGGCGCGAGGTTCAGTGCCCATGCAGATCCATCAATGGCGCGAGGCGGTTGGCGGCTCTGACGAAGACGAGAGCAGCTTCTTCAAGGCATCAGTGACCCAGGCCGACCGGTTCGTCGTCTCGGGCGGCGACTGCATGGCTACCTCACGAACCCGCGCCCGCGCTTTGTCCAACCCGCCTTCCCTCTGGGCCAGGTCCTGGAGCAGCGCCGTACCGATGCTCACGGCCGTGCGCTGGCCGTTCACTCGGACGTAGACGGGCTTCGTCGCGCGCTGCTGGGAGGCAACGGGGGGCGTTGGCAGGGCGACGCCGGCTTGGAGGACATCGGTCAGCGCCTGGCGCACGAGGCCCAGGAGGTCCGGCTCCACGGGCGCCTGCGCCTGTCGGCCCAGGATCTGAGAGACCTCGGTCCGAAAGCTGGCCGCGAACGCGCCGATGTGCTGGCGATCGGCTCCGCTCTCGACCAGCGCCTTCAGCGCCGCGCCGACGATGCTATCGAGTTCATGATCAGGGGCAGCCGCCATCAAATCAGTCTAGCCTATGCCATGGCAGCGTCACGGCGCCGCATAGCGTGATGGCGTGTGCAGAGTATGCAAATCACAGCACACAGAGTCTGCACGGCGCCGAAGCATATCGATGCACATCGACGCGAGTATGCAGAACCGCCGCCATGCAAGGCGGCCAACTCCCGGTATTCATGCCTTCGTGAGCAATAACGGACAACATCTGGCAGCGCATTGTTCGAATCTGTCGCGGTAATCAGATCTCGGCGAATTCCAGTTGTCTCTGGAGTTCCAGTGACATCCCATTGTTCCAACCGCCTTTCCTCAGTTGTGACAATGACTTAGCTGCGCGTCGATGGCGGTCCTGCATACCGTCTATGGCGGCCGGGGGTAAAGCCCGCAGATCTGCATACTTTCGGTGGCGCTCTGGCATGTGGAGAACAGCAAAACGGCATACGCGCCCACGGGCTTGCCACCTGCTCGTGGTGTCGGTGGCAACGATTCGGGTTCGTCTGCCATCGAATACCATTGCGACGCTCTATGCCGCGCCGCACTGCCACCGACCCCGACGCCCGCCTTGACCTGGAAGATCTCGGCGCCAGCGAACCGTTAGACGTTGACTCGACGCCTGCGACCGTCGGCCTGGACGGGTTCGCAACGCGCACGCACGACGCGACGCAGGCGGGCCTGTTCCCCGATGATGACCTGATCCTCCCCGAGACCCTGCGCTCGATGCGCAAGGCAGTCGCCGCCATCCATGCCGTGCCGGTCGCCGGCGGCAAGAGCCGCGGCCTGAACAGCCTGCGGCTGATGGACGCCCTGATCGTCATCGCCCAGGTGGACTTTCGTCGCCGCGGCCGGGAAGCGCTGCAGCGTGTGAAGGACGAGCGCTTGGCGCCGTTGTTCGAGGTGCGCATCACGGAGCTGGCCAGGCTGGCCGGCATCCCGGGCAAGAACTACCAGCGGCTGTATGCCGAGTTGGACGCCCTGTTCGAGATGGTCCTGATGTGGAACATCGTCGGGGAGTCCAAGGACACCGAGTGGAAGATGAAGGGCCGGCTGCTGTCCTCACTCGGCATTGGACAGGGGCGCAAGCGTGGACTGGTGCGTTTCTCCATGGACCCGGGCGTCCTGGAAATCATCCTGGAGCCGAGCAGCTGGGCGACGCTGTCGCTGCAGGTCATGAACGGGCTTCCAACCGCCGCCTCCTATGCGCTGTACCAGAACGCCTGGCGCTACGTCGGCACCCAGGCGAAGGTCACGGCGGCCCTGCCGGTGGCCACGTGGGTGGAGCTGCTGGTAGGGCCGTCGCGCTATGTGACCGAGGAAGACGGTGAGAAGCGCGTGCACTCGTATGGCGACTTCAAGCGAAGGGTGCTGGATGACGCGCTGCGGAGGGTGAACGATGTCCAGGCGTTGCACTACACGCTCAAGCTCAGGGAAATCAAGTCTGGCAACCGGGTCACCAAGCTCCAGTTCCAGTTCATTCCCAAGCCCACCTTGTCGCTGGGCATCCCGCTGACCTGGCCGCAGGAGCTGGTCTCGGTGCTCGCGAGCATCGGCATGACCCCGAAGGAGATCGAGGACCTGGCCCAGGGGCACTCCTACGAGGAAGTCGCCGACTCGCTGGTCAAGCTCAAGCAGGCCGAAGACCGCCTGCGATCCCAGGGGCGCGGCATCTCGTCGAAGAAGGCGTACTTTCTGGGCATCCTGGCCAACGTCGCCGACGGCGCCAAGCTCGACGACATCGACCCGGCCCAGGTCGAGGCGGAGGTCCGCGCCAAGGAAGCGGCCCAGCAGGCCCAGGCCCGCTCTGAGCGACTCCGGACGGAGTTTGACCAGTTCTGCGCCGGCCGCTTCGCCCAGGCCCTGTTCGATGCGCCGGCCGACCTCAGGGACAGCCTCATCGAGGCCTTCTCAAGCACGGAACAAGCGCGCAGCGCCGCCGTGCTGGTGTCCAGGGGGTGGAGCCCCAAGAACCCAGGGGCACTCTCGCTGCTTCGGGCCTGGATGGGTCGGGAACGGCCGGAAGCGCTGGCGCAGCTGCTCGCCAACCCTGAAGAGCAGTCGTTCGAAGCCTGGCTTGCTTGGCGACTGGACTCCGCAGGCCAGTGACCGTGGGCCGGTAGCCGGCGCCCCACGGCGGCGCCATTGACGTAACCGGCCAGTAGACTGAAGGCTCAGGAAGAGGAGCACAAGATGAGCACCGCTCAAGTCGACCGTAGCCGCGGCTCGCTGTGGCATCGCTGGGATCCGCACATCCACGCGCCGGGCACGGCAATGAACGATCAGTACAAGGGTGCTGACCCCTGGGCGGACTTTGCCTCGCGCGTGGCCGGCCAGACGCCGCCGATCCGCGCGCTGGGCATCACCGACTACTACTTGATCGACACGTACGAGCGCGCCGTGGCAGAAAGCGCTGCAGGACGCATGCCCGGGGTCGAGTACATCTTCCCCAACGTCGAGATTCGCCTGTCCAACGCGACGTCGAGCGATTCAGCAGTCAACGCGCACCTGCTGTTCTCCACCGATGACCCTGATCACGTGAGCAGGATCAGGGGCCTGATGGCGGGGTTCTCGTTCCGGTACCTCAAGGACCAGTTCCGGTGTGAGCGGGCCGACCTGATCCGCCTGGGGCGCAGCTACGACAAGACCATCGTCGATGACCAGGCTGCTCTCACGGCCGGCGTCAACCAGTTCAAGATTTCCTTCGAGGACCTGCAAGAGAAGTGGGACACCAACGACTGGTTCAGGAACAACTGCCTCATCGCGGTGGCCGGGGGGCAGAACGATGGAACCTCGGGCCTTCGCGATCCCTCGGCGAGTTTCGGTGCATTGCGGGTCAGCATCGAGGCCTTCGCCCACATCATCTTCAGCGGCAACCCCCGGACCGCCGACTTCTACTTGGGAAAGGGCGTCGCCTCACTCGCCGACCTCAATGCCAAGTGGGGCGGGGTCAAGCCATGCCTGCACGGGTCGGACGCCCATTCTCACGGCCAGGTCGGCAAGCCGGCCCTGGACCGCTTCTGCTGGCTGAAGGGCGCGCTGACCTTCGAGACGTTGCGCCAGGCCTGCCTCAACCCGGAAGGTCGAGCTTGCATCGGAAAGACGCCGCCGGCCGGGCCGCTGCCGAGCGATCTGATCCGGTCCGTGAACGTGAGCAATGCGCCGTGGATGGCCCCGTCGACCATTGAACTGAACCCGGGTCTCGTCGCGATCATCGGAGCGCGGGGTTCGGGCAAGACGGCCCTGGCGGACTTGATCGCCATGGGAGGTTGTGCAGCCCTCTCCCATCTCAGCGAGAAGTCCTTCTTGCGCCGCGCTGCGAGTCACCTGAGCAACTCGGAAGCAAGGCTGCACTGGGAGTCTGGCGAGCAGACCTACAACCAGTTTTCGACTCTGGAGGCAGAGGAACTGCTGGACGCGCAGCATGTGCAGTACCTGTCTCAGCAGTTCGTCGACCAGCTCTGCAGCGCCGAGGGCCTGGAGGATCCGCTTCGGCGCGAGATCGAGCGGGTTGTCTTCGATGCGCATGCTGCAGTACGGACCATCCCGGAGTCGAACTTCGCCGAGTTGCTGTCGAACCACCTGGCCGGTGCCCGACGGCTGCGGGACAAGCATGTCGACGCCGTTGCGGACTGCTCCGAGAACCTGGCGCTGGAGCAAGCGCGTCGCGATGGGTTGGCCGCGCTCAAGAAGGAGCGCGAGGAGAAGCAGAAGGCCATTGCCAAGGACGAGGCCGACATGCGCTCGCTCATGCCAAAGGGCGATGCGGCACGTGTGGCGCGCCACACCGCAGTGGCCGAGGCCGCGCAGGACAAGCGCACCGCGGTCCTCGGCGCCAGGAACCGGCTGGATCTGCTTCGAGGCCTCGAGGGCGATGTCGCGCGCATTCGCGAAGAGGTTGTCCCTGGCCTGCTCGACGACTTGATGCAGGACCGCGGCGCGGCCGGCCTGAAGACGGCCGAGTGGGAGCAGTTCAGGCTCGTCTTCTCTGGCGATGTCAGCGCCATCCTCAAGGAGCACATCGGCGCCGCCGAACGGGCCTTGGCCGCTCTGGAGGGCAAGCCGTTGGTTCGCGCGCCCGGCGCTGCCGAGCCAGACCCCAACACCCCTTTGCTTCCGGACTCTGGCGACCTCTCTGTGCACACCTTGTCGCTGCTTGAACAGGAGCTGCAGAGGCTGCGCAAGCTGATCGGCATGGACGAGACGAACGCCCGTCGATACAAGACCGTCTCGGAGCGCGTCAACAAAGCGAAGGCGGCGCTCCTGCGGCTCAATGGCGAGATCACCAAGTCCGAGGGTGCGATGACGCGCATCGAAACGCTGCGCCAGCAGCGCCATGAGGCCTACGTCGGAGTATTCCAGGCGATCCTTGAAGAGGAGAACGCGCTGAAGGAGCTCTACGGGCCGCTCAGGGATCGGATCGCCGATGCGACCGGGTCGCTGGCCAAGCTGCAGTTCACCGTGCGACGCGACGTGGACATAGACGCCTGGTGCGAAGCAGGCGAAGCGCTGCTGGACCTGCGCGCGGCAGGGGCCTTCAGGGGCCGAGGCTCGATGAAGGCCGTCGTGGAACTCAGCCTCGGCGATGCGTGGCGGTCCGGCGATGCCGAGCAGGCCGGCTCGGCGCTGCGGAGCTTCTTGAGCTCGCACAGCAACGATCTACGAGCCCACCGACCGGCAGATGCGGATCCGAAGGAGTGGCTGCGTCAGGTGTCGTCGTGGCTGTTCGGCACGAAGCACATCCGCGTGAGCTACGGGCTCCAGTTCGACGGCGTTCCGATCGAGCGTCTGTCCCCGGGCACCCGCGGCATCGTGCTGCTGCTGCTCTACCTCGCCGTCGACACGCAGGATGATCGACCGTTGATCGTGGACCAGCCCGAAGAGAACCTTGACCCTCAGTCGATCTACGACGAGCTGGTGGCCGAGTTCCAGCGGGCCAAGCAGCGTCGCCAGGTCATCATCGTCACGCACAACGCCAATCTCGTCGTGAACACCGATGCGGACCAAGTCATCGTCACGCGCAGCGGCGGCCATGTGCCTGGGCAACTGCCTCGGATGAACTACATCTCGGGTGGGCTGGAAGAGCCGAAGGTCCGGGAGGCGGTGTGCGCCATCCTCGAGGGCGGGAAGCGCGCCTTCCAGGAACGCGCCAAGCGTCTGCGGGTGGCCTTGTGACGTGCTGGGGCCGGGTGGCGGCGTGTGATGGCGATCCCCGGCAGGCATCGCGGTTGCCATGATGGCCAGAGATGCTGCCCCCGAGGGCACGCTTGCGGATCTGCTGGGGGTCTCCTCGTTTTCAGTGCAATAAGTGACGGTACGCAAAGCTAGCACTGGCGCGGGGGTGGTCTGGGTAGACCGTTGATTTCATTGACTTTCCTG
>RXJW01000033.1:336-82410 GCA_003963005.1 Burkholderiales bacterium | reverse complement strand
TCTGTGCCGTTGCGCTGACCTGGTTGGCCGCGCCCGTGAGCGCATCGGCCGCGCCGCGCACTTCCTCGATCACGGCAGCCAGTTTTTCACCCGTGCGGTTGGCATCGTCACGCAGTTGGCCGAACATGCCGGCGTAGTCGCGGCTGATGCGCTGCGACAGGTCGCCCTCGGACAAGGCGGCGAACACCCGACCGACGTCGTCGAAGATGACCGCGGTGGTCTCCATCAGTGCATTGACGCCTTCGCACAGCCGGCCGACGAGGCCTGACTTGCCGTCCATCTGGATGCGCTGGGTCAGGTCGCCGTTGCGGGCGGCGCTGGCCACCTGCTCGGCCTGCTCGACGGCGTCCTCCAGCATGCGCGTCGCTCGCACCGGTTGCGTCACGTCGGTGGCGATCTTCACGACCTTCACGACGCGGCCCATCTCGTCCTTCACGGGCGCGTAGACCGCCTGGATCCAGACGTCCTGGCCGGTCTTGCTGACACGGCGGAACAGGTCGTTCTGCGGGCGGCCGGCGTTGAGGTCCTGCCAGAACTGGGCATAGGCCGGTGTCGCGGCCAGCGCCGGGTCGCAGAACATGCGGTGGTGGCGGCCCTTGACCTCGTCCAGGCTGTACCCCAGCGTGCGCAGGAAGTTCTCATTGGCATGCAGCACATGCCCGGTGAGGTCGAACTCGATGTAGGCGTAGCTGGCGTCCACCGCGGCCAGGATGCCGCGGGCGTTCTGGCGCTCGATCTCCTGTTCGGTGATGTCGTAGCGCACGCCGAGGTACTTCATCGGCTTGCCGTTGTCACCCAGGATCGGCGCGATGACGGCATCGACGTAGTAGGGCGTGCCGTCCTTGGCGCGGTTCTTGATCATGCCGCGGAAGATCTCGCCGCGGCCGATCGTCGACCACATCTGCTTGAACACCTCCTTGGGCATGTCGGGATGCCGCGTGGTGTTGTGGCCGTGGCCGATGAGCTCCTGGGGGCTGTACTTGGACACCTCCAGGAACTTGTCGTTGACGCAGAGGATGTCGCCCTTCCTGTCGGCCTCCGAGACGATGCTCGTCACGTTCATGATGTCCGTGCGGACCTTCAGTTCGGCCTGCGCCAGGCGCAGGCGGTGCTCAGCGTCGGCGAGGGCAGCCTCGGCCGTGCGGCGGGCCGATTCGGCGGCGTCGAGGGCTTTGCCTGCCAGCAGGCGGGCAATCCAGGAGGCTTGGGTCATGGCGGGTCCTTTTCTCGCAGGGGCGCGGGGGGGGGCATCAGAGGTAGGCGCGTGCAGTCGCGGGATCGGCGGCCGGCTTGCGGGGGGCGGGTTCGGCCGCCAGATGGCTCAGCGCCGGCACGTCGAAGATCAAGGCGACCTCGCCGTTGCCGAGGATGGACGAGCCGGCCATGCCGCGCAGGCTGCGCAGCAGCCGGCCCAGTGGCTTGATGACGGTCTGGTGCTGGCCGAGCAGTGCGTCGACCAGCACGCCGAAGCGGGTGTGGCCGGCCTTCAGCACGACGACGCTGCCGCGCGGCGCCGCCGGCCCGTCGATGCCGTAAAGCGTGCGCAGGCTCACCACCGGCAGCACATGCCCGCGCAGCTCCACGATGCCGCGGCCGCGAGCGTCGAGCGCCACGTCATGGGCACTGCCTTCGATGACCTCCACCACCGCGTCCAGCGGGAAGATGAAGCGCGACACGCCGACGCCCACGAGGAAGCCATCGATGATCGCCAGCGTCAGCGGCAGCCGGATCTCGATGCACGAGCCCTGGCCCTCCACGCTGTCCAGCAACACGCTGCCGCGCAGTGCCTCGATGTTGCTGCGCACCACGTCCATGCCCACGCCGCGGCCGCTCAGGTTGGTCACCGCTTCGGCCGTCGAGAAGCCGGGTTCGAAGATCAGGCGCAGGATGGCGTCGTCGTCCGGTACCGTGCCCGGCTCGACCAGGCCGCGGGCCCAGGCCCGTTCCAGCACCTTGCGACGCTGAATGCCGCGGCCGTCGTCGGCGATGCGGATGACGACAATGCCGGCCTCGTGGTGTGCCGACAGCGTCAGGCGGCCCTGCGCCGGCTTGCCGGCGGCCTCGCGCTGATCAGCGGTCTCCAGGCCATGGTCCAGTGCGTTGCGCACGAGGTGCATCAGGGGGTCGGCGATGCGCTCGACCACGCTCTTGTCGAGTTCCGTCTCGCCGCCGACGATGTCGAACTGCACTGACTTGCCCAGTTCGGCCGCGGTGTCGCGCACCACGCGGCGAAAGCGCGCGAAGGTCTCGCCGATGGGCACCATGCGCAACTGCAGCGTGCCGTTGCGGATTTCCTCGATCAGCCGGCTGATCTGGCCGTTGGCCTCCATCAGCGGGCGCTGGCCAGTCTGGCGGGCCAGCAGCTCGGCGCCGGCGCCGGCGATGACGAGTTCGCCGAGCAGATTGATGACGGCGTCCAGGCGCTGCGCCTGGACGCGGATGTAGCGCTGGTCGTCCGACGCGGCCGGCGTGGTGTCGCTGCGGCGCTGCTCGCGCTGCTTGCGCAGGGCGGCATCCACCACCTGGGGCGCGAGACCCGTCTGTTCGGTGAGCAGCTGACCCAGCAGGGCGGGCTCGCCCAGGGCGGCGGCGGCCTGCTGGCTGCGCAGCCCTTGCTGCAACTGTGCCGGGCTGATGGCGCCTGCCGTCACCAGGATCTCGCCCAGCCGCGGGTTGCCGGGCATGGCGTCGATCAGGTCGGCGAACTGCGCCGGCGTGGCGCCCGGGCTCAGCACATGGAGCTGGCAGTCGTCGCGGACGAAGCTGAAGGCGTCTTCGATCTGGGCGCGGGTGGCTTCGGTGACCAGGCTGAAGATGAAGGCGAGATGGCAGCTCTCCGGGTCGAGCGCATCCAGCGGCGGGATGCCGTCGACATCGCACACGACGTGCGGCACGCTGCCCAGGCCGCGCACGTAGTTCAGCACCGCCAGCGGGTCCATGCCGTTGCGGAACATCTCGCTGCCGAAGGCGACGGAGACATGCCAGGGGCGCAACGGTGCCGCGGCCACGCTCTCGGCGCGGACGGGCCCCAGGCCCTGGGCGGGCGGCGGCTCGATGCCGGCCGCGGCCTGCAGCTCGGCCACCAGCCCGCGGCGCAGCAGGGCGGCCTCTTCGTCGGCCGGCTGCCCGCCGGCTTCGGCGACGAGGGCGCGGATCTGGTCGTTGCAGCGCAGCAGCAGGGTGCTCAGGGCGGGCGTCAGCGTGATCTGGCCCTCGCGCAGGCGCTGCAGCAGGGTCTCGACGTGGTGGGTGAACTCCACCACCGCATCCAGACCGAACAGCCCCGCGGAGCCCTTGACGGTGTGCGCGCAGCGGAAGAGGGCGTTGAGCAGCTCGGCGTCTCCCGGCTGGTGCTCCAGTTGCAGCAGCAGCGCTTCCAGGTTCTCGATCTGCTCCTCGGCTTCGCTCAGGAAGGCCGGCAGGGCTTCGGCGATGAAGTCGAGGTCGGTGCTCATGCAGCCTCCGTGGCGGCGGCAGGTTGCAGGGCAGCCAGCCAGCCGGCCAGGCCGATGGCGGCGCAGGCGTCGCGCAGCGGGCCGCTGGGGGCGTCGAGTTGCAGCGTGCAGCCGCGTGCGGCCAAGCAGCGCTGCAGGGCCACGAGCAGCTGCACGCCGGCGCCGTCGATCTGGTCGACCCCCGCGCCGTCAGCCCGCGCGTCGCACGGGGTCGCCGTGTTGCGGTCCGCCCAGGCCAGCCACTGCGGGTGCAGCTCGGCGGCGGTGTAGATGCTCAGCTCGGAGGGCAGCAGCAAGGTGTCCATCGCGATCTCCCGGTCAGGCCAGCACGAGCTTGGACACCGCGTCCAGCAGCTGCGGCGGGTTGAAGGGCTTGACGATCCAGGCCTTGGCGCCGGCGGCGCGGCCGCGGTTCTTGGCGTCTTCCTCGCCTTCCGTGGTCAGCATGACGACGGGGATGAAGCGGTGCCGGGGGTGCTGCTTGATCTGCGTGACGAAGGTGATGCCGTCCATGTTGGGCATGTTCACGTCACACACGATGAGGTGCACCTTGGGCGCCTTGCCGAGCACCTCCAGTGCGGCCACGCCGTCGCCGGCTTCCAGCACGTCGTAGCCGGCACGGTTCAGGGCCAGGCGCACGACGGTGCGCAGTGAAGTGGAGTCGTCGACGATCAGGATGGTCTTGGCCATGGCTACCTCAGAAGAAGGTGGTCTCGGGGGGCGATGCCGCGGAGGCTCGGGCGGCGGAGGTGGGGCGGGTGTGCGTCACGGCGCGCTGCTCAGCGGTCGTGTAGCCAGCAGTCAGCACGGCTTGCCAGGCCTGGGCATCGGGGGCTGCCCCGGCGCTGACCGTGCCGTGCAGGGCGGCGGACGCCTCGGTCATCGACGTGCGCAGCTGATCCAGGATCTGGTGGACCCGGTCCTGGAACTGGAAGGCCATCAGCAACTGCTCCACCCGCGCCTTGACGGCTTCGCCCTGCGCGCTCTGGGCGGCGTTGCGCTGTTCGAGCGCCGAGACGGCGGCATTCACCTGCGCCACGACGGCGCTCACGGTTTGCTCGGAGGCCTGGATGGCATCGTGGTCGCGCTCGGCGGTACGGGTGGCGTCGCGCAGCGCCTGCTGCATTTGCTCGTTGAATTGCGTCAACTGGTTGCCGATGCGCAGGCCGGTCTCGCCGGATTCGGTCGACAGACGGCGCACCTCGTTGGCCACGACGGCAAAGCCGCGTCCCGCCGGGCCGGCGCGCGCTGCTTCGATCGCGGCATTGATCGACAGCAGATTCGTGTGCCGGGCGATGCTGGAGACGTCCTCCGCCATCGTGTGCAGGCGGCCGGAGGCCTCACCCAGGCTGCGCACCGTGCCGAGCACTTCGTTGCGTGATTCCACGAAGCCGTTGAACTGGGTCAGCAGGCCCCGCAACTGCTCGTCGCATTGGGCCAGCATCGCCAGACGGTTGCGGTCGGCCTCGGCGCCACCCTCGGGAGCGATCAGCCCGTCGAGCTGGCCCAGGATGTCGCCGAAAGCGCCCAGCATCTGCTCGACAGCGTCGCGCAATTGCGTCTGGGCCGTCGACAGGTGTGTCGTCCAGGTGCGTGTCGCCTGGTCGAGGCGTTCCGCCAGGGCCTGCGGCGTGTCGTGTCCCGTGCGCCCGGTGCTTCCCCCAGCCGGGCGCAAGGCGGCCCACCCCGCGCCCGCCAGGGCGGCCAGCGCCCAGATCGTCCACGCCGCCGCCATGCCGCCGAACAGCAAGGCCCCGCCTGCGAGCCCCCAGCCCGCGACGCTCACCATCAGCAGCCCACGCGAGACTGGCGACGTCGGCACCTGCGTAGCCATGGCCGGATCTCTTGACGAAAATGCTGATTTAATCATTTGTTGGAGCGAACTTTGGGTCTTCGACGGCGTGGATGGCGTTGTACGGTGTCGGCGACTACCTTTTTGTTCGTTGATATCAATTTTGCCGAATTGAATGCGATGTGGAAGGGGGGCTGCAGAAACTTGCAGCGAGCGGCGGCATTTGTGCGCACAAGTTGGCGCCGGGGCGGGATGCGGCACGGTTCGGCGCCGCGGCGGGCGCTGCCATGGCCGTGCCAGTGATTCGCGGGTTGCGCGGCATCCGGCACGGACGGTCCTGGGTGGCACGCGCGCAGGCGGCGTCCCCCTGGCTACGATGCTGGATCAAGAAGCGGGGCGAGAGATCGCGTTGGGATGACGCAGGTGGCGGGGTTTTGGAATCGATGGCAAGGGACGTTCGAGCTGTACGCCGACGGTGACGTCGAATCGGCCCGCATCCGTGCCGAGCATCTGGCGCAGTTGTCGCGGCTGACGCCGCTGCTGATGGCCGCCAACCTGGTCGCGGGCGGCTTCGTCTGGATGGCGGTCGGCCTCTCGGGCATCGTGGCGCTGCTGGCCTGGAGCCTCGTGCTCGGCCTGATTGCGGTGTTCGGCCTGTGGGGCTGGTGGAAGGGGCGCGGCAGGCGCACGACCAAGGTGTCGGCCAAGGGCTTCCGGCGCGGCACCGTGCATGCGGCCTTGCTCGGCACGTGCTGGGGCGCCGCCGCAGCGATCTGGTTTGCACCGGCACCGCCGGCCGAACGCGTGCTGCTGGCCACCCTCGTCACGGGCATGCTGGGCGCTGGCGCATTCGCGCTGGCCATGCTCCCCTGGGCAAGCCTGGCCTACACCTGGCTGATCGTCGCGGGCTCGCTGTTCGCACTGTGGCGGGCGCAGGAGCCCATCTTCACGCTGGTCGCCGTGCTGCTGCTGAGCTACGCCACGGTGGTGTCCCTCGCGGCGATGGCCCTGGCCCGTCAGGCCACCGCCTTGCTGCGTGCGCGCCACCAGCATGCGCGCCAGCAGCAGGTGGTGTCGCTGCTGCTGCGCGATTTCGAGGAGAACGCCAGCGACGCGCTCTGGGAGACCGATTCCAAGGGCTTCCTCGTCCACCGGTCCGCCCGACTGGCCGGCCTGATGGGGGTGCCGCTGGAGCGCTTGGGCGAAGTGCGACTCCCGCAGTGGTTTGCGAGCCGCGCCCACGAGCCGGGTCCGCTGCTGGCCGCCTGGGCGCTCGGGCGTCCGTTCCGGGACCTCAAGCTGCAGATCGGCCGCGGCGAACAGGCCCAGTGGTGGGCCTTGAGCGCCAAGCCGATCATGGTCTCGGACGGTTCCACCTCCGGCGCCTGGCGTGGCGTGATTGCGGATGTCACCGAGGCGCAGCGCTTCGAGAACCAACTGCGCATGCAGGCCGAGCTGGACTCGCTGACCGGCCTGTCCAACCGCCGGGCGCTGTTGAACGCAGCGCAGGCGGCCTTGTCGCTCGGCCATTCGGGCTGGCTGCTGTCGATCGACCTGGACCACTTCAAGGTCGTGAATGACAGCTCCGGCCATTCGGCCGGCGATGAGGTGCTGCGCGTGGTGGCAGGGCGCCTGATGGCCCTGGCCGAGGATGGCGACCTGGTCGGCCGGCTGGGTGGCGACGAGTTCGCGATGCTGCGCCTGGGCGAGGCGCCGCGCCTGGCGCCGCAGGCGATGGCCACGCTCGTCATCGACAAGCTCAGCGAACCCATCGAGCTGGGCCCGAAGCGTGTTCACGTGGGCGCCAGCGTCGGCCTGGCGCGGCTGGATGCGAGCACCGCCAACGTCGAGGACCTGATGGTCAATGCCGACCTCGCGCTGTACGACGCCAAGCGCTCCGGGCGCGGCCGCAGCGTGGTCTACGCCAGTTCGCTCGGCGCGGCGAGCCGCCGCATGAACACCGTCGAGCAGGCGCTGCGCGAGGGGCTGTCACAGGGCCAGTTCGAGCTGCACTTCCAGCCCAAGGTCGACGCGCGCACGCTGCGGGCCCTCGGCGTCGAGGCCCTGATGCGCTGGGAGCACCCGACGCTGGGCTCCATCTCGCCCGGTGAATTCATTCCGGCGGCCGAGCGCTGCGGCCTGATCCATGAACTCGGCTCGCTGGCCTTGCAGCATGCCTGCCAGGCGGTGCGGCAGCTGTCGGCGCTGACGGTGGCCGTGAACGTGTCACCGCTGCAGCTGATGCAGCCGGGCTTTGTCCAGAGCGTGGAGCGCATCCTGGCGCGCGCCGGCGTGGCGCCAAGCCTGCTGCACCTGGAAGTGACCGAATCCCTGATGCTGGAAGACGCCCAGGCGGCGCTCAAGCGCCTGCACGCGCTGCGCGAACTCGGGGTGCAGGTGGCGCTGGACGACTTCGGCACCGGGTTCTCGTCGCTGGCCTACCTGCGTGCGTTCCCGTTCCACACCTTGAAGATCGACCGCTCCTTCGTGCGCTCGCTGACCGAGCACGCCGATGCTCGCGCCATCGTCAACACCATCGTGCAGATGGCCGGCGTGCTGGGCATGCGCACGGTGGCCGAGGGCGTCGAGACCGAGCGCGAACTCGCGGTCATCCGCGCGATCCGCTGCGACGAGGTGCAGGGCTATCTCGTCGCGCGACCCATGCCGCTGCCCAAGCTGCACGACTGGCTGGCCGGGCGCCCGGTCACCGGCCCCGTCGATGCCGTGGACTCCCGCATCATGCCCTGGCGCAGCACGCATGTGTCGTCGCCGCCGACGACGATGTTCGGCAGCGACGTCTGAGCCGGGCCGTCAGACGGCCAGCAGGTCCACTTCGAACAGCAGCGTGGCGTTCGGCGGGATCACGCCGCCCGCGCCGTGTGCGCCGTAGCCGAGTTCCGGCGGCAGCACGAGCATGCGCGTGCCGCCGACCTTCATGCCCTGCACGCCCTCGTCCCAGCCCTGGATGACCTCGCCGCCGCCCAGGCGGAACTTGAAGGGCTGGCCGCGGTCCTTGCTGGAGTCGAATTTCTTGCCGCGCAGGCCGTCCTTGTAGAGCCAGCCGGTGTAGTGCACCGACACGCGCTGGCCCTTGGTGGCCTCGGCGCCTTCGCCCACCAGGCGGTCTTCGTACTGCAGGCCGCTGGAGGTGGTGTGCAGGTTCAGCTCGACCGGCTCCGGGCCGCCGGCCAGGCCGAGCAGTTCGACTTCGAAGCACAGCGTGGCATTGGGCGGAATCACGCCGCCTGCGCCGCGCGCACCGTAGCCGAGGCTCGCGGGGATGATGAGGGTGCGCTTTCCGCCGATTTTCATGCCCTGCACGCCTTCGTCCCAGCCGCGGATGACCATGCCGGCACCGAGCTCGAATTCGAAGGGGTCGCGGCGGTCCAGGCTGGAGTCGAACTTGGCGGCCTTGGCACCGTCCACCCACAGCCAGCCGGTGTAGTGCACGGTCACATCATGGCCGGCGGCGGCCTGCTTGCCGTCGCCTTCGACGGTGTCTTCGTACTGCAGGCCGCTGGGCGTCGTGTTCATGAGGAGTCTTTCAATGTGGGGATTGGGGCATTGTCGCCGCTGCACCGTGTTCCCCAGTGACGCCGGGGATCGACGCCGCCCAAGCGGTGACCGCGGCAGCGAGCAGGCCACCGACATCCTCGGGGGTGGGCAGGCCGCGCAAGCCGAGTCGGGTGGCCGCCTCACGCAGCCGGGCAGCCGGCGCTGCAAGATCGATCGCTGCCGCGCCGTTCTGCTTGGACAGCTTGTGCCCGTCGGCCGCCATCACCAGCGGCGTGTGCAGGTAGCGCGGCGTCGGCAGGCCGAGTGCGCGTTGCAGCGCGATCTGGCGGGGCGTGTTGTCGGCCAGGTCCTCGCCGCGGACGACGTCGGTGACGCCCTGGTCGGCGTCATCCACGACGACGGCGAGCTGGTAGGCCCACAGGCCGTCGGCGCGCTTCAACACGAAGTCGCCCACCGCTTGTGCCACGTCCTGCGATTGCGGGCCCAGCCGGCGGTCCTGCCAATCGACCTGGCCTTGCACGCGAAAACGCCAGGCGCGCGCGGGGCGGCCTTGCGTGCCGTTGCGACAGGTGCCCGGGTAGACGAGTTCGCCGTGCTTCGGGCGCGGGCCGATCGTGCGTTCGTAGGCAGCGGCGATCTCCGCGCGCGTGCACGCGCAGCCGTAGGCGAGGTCGGCACTGACCAGACGGTCGAGCGCTGCCTGGTAGCGCGCACTGCGGCGGGACTGCCAGACCGGCGGCTCGTCCGGGTGCAGCCCGAGCGCGGCGAGCTGGCCGAGGATGATCTCGTCCGTGCCCGGCGGGCATCGCGGCGTGTCGATGTCCTCGATGCGCACCAGCCAGGCACCGCGGTGCGCCCGGGCATCGAGCCAGCTCGCCAGCGCCGCCACCAGCGAACCCTCGTGCAGCGGGCCGGTGGGCGAGGGCGCGAAGCGGCCGCGGTAGCCCATCAGAGCAGCAGCCCTTCGTGCTGGTCGAGCAGGGCGCGGCGTGTGGTGTCGCTGCGCAGGCGGTCGAGCCACCAGGCCAAGGCCTTGCCGGGCGTCTGGCCGGTGTCGCGCCAGGCGTAGTGCATGACGCCGGCGCGGCGGCCTTCGTAGGTCGACTTGCGCACGAGGCGCCCGGCCTCGAGGTGCCGGCGCACCATGCTGACCGGCAGCGAGCCGCAGCCCAGGCCGCGCAGCATCGCCTCCAGCTTGGTGGCCATCGACGGCAGCGTCAGCACGTCCTGCCCGGGCAGCAGGCCGACCGTGATCGGCGCCAGCGTGCGGGCGCTGTCGGCCACGGCAATGATCCGGTGCTCGGCGATCTGGGCGGCGCTCAACGGCTCGGGCAGCGCGGCGAGCGGGTGGTGCGGCGCGATGCAGAAGGCGAACTCCATCTCGCCGGCCGGTTCGCAGTGGATGTTGCTGCTGGCGGCCTGGGCCGGCACGCCGATGGCGAGATCAGCCTGGCCGTGCAGCAGGGCTTCCCAGGTGCCGGCCAGCACCTCCACGCGCAGCTTGAGCCGGGTGGGCGGCGGCGTGCCGTCCTCGCAGCGCTCGGCGTAGAAGGCCTCCATCAGGTCGAATACCGCCCGGCGGGCGACGGCGTCGTCCATGACCAGCGTTAGCTCGCTTTCCCAGCCGGTGGCGATGCGCCGCACGCGGTTGGCGACGGCGTCGAGTTCCTGCAGCAGCCGGCGGCCCTCGTGCAGCAGTTCCTGGCCGGCGCTGGTGAGGACGGCCTGCCGCGAGCTGCGGTCGAAGAGCAGCACGTCCAGCGCGTCTTCCAGCTGGCGCACGGAGTAGGTCAGCGCCGAGGGCACGCGGCCCATCTCGCGGGCGGCGGCGGCGAAGCTGCCCGTGCGGGCGATGGTGTCCATCATGGCCAGCGCCTCGGGCGTGAGGGCGCGGCGTTTGTCGGTGGAGGTCGGCATGCGTTCAGTCTATTTGAATGGTGTCCTCAGCGTCGGCCGATCGATGCCGCGAGGGGGCGCACCTACATTGACTCCATCGACGAATTCAACAGCGCAGGAGTCCTCCATGACCATCCAACTGATCAAGTCCAGCGACCGCGGCTATGCCGATCACGGCTGGCTGAAGTCCTTCCACAGCTTCTCCTTCGCCGACTACTACGACCCGGCCCGCATGGGCTTCGGCGCGCTGCGCGTGATCAACGAGGACAAGATCGCCCCGGGCACCGGCTTCGGCACGCACGGGCACCGCGACATGGAGATCATCAGCTACGTGCTGTCGGGTGAACTCGCCCACAAGGACAGCATGGGCAACGGCGAGCAGGGCGCTGCGCAAAGCGGCAAGGCCTCGGGCGTGATCCGCCCGGGCGATGTGCAGCGCATGAGCGCCGGCACCGGCGTGCTGCACAGCGAGTTCAACCATGCGAAGGACCAGACCACGCACTTCCTGCAGATCTGGATCCAGCCGGATGCCCGCGGCATCGCGCCGAGCTACGAGCAGAGGCATTTCGACGTGGCGTCCAAGCGCGGCCAGCTGCGGCTGGTCGCTGCCAACGACGGCGCCGACGGCGCAGTGACGATCCATGCCGACGCGCGGCTCTACGCCGGTCTCTTCGACGGCACCGAGTCGGCGGCGTTGGATCTCGCGCCCGGCCGCCTCGCCTACGTGCACTTGGTGCGCGGTTCGCTGAAGGTCAACGGGCATGACCTGACGGCGGGTGATGCCTTGCAGATCCGGCAAACATCGCAGCTCGACCTGACCGCCGGCCAGGATGCCGAAGTCCTCGTCTTCGACCTCGCCGCTTGACCCCATTCCCCAACCCCTGCAGAGGAATCTCCATGAGCAAGATCGTTGTTGTCTACCACTCCGGCTACGGCCATACCCAGCGCATCGCCCAGACAGTTGCCGAGAGCGCGGGCGCGCAGCTCATCGCCATTGACGCCGAGGGCAACCTCAAGGACGAGGAGTGGGCCACGTTGGCCGCGGCCGACGCGATCGTCTTCGGCTCGCCCACCTACATGGGCACCGTCAGCTGGCAGTTCAAGAAGTTTGCCGACGCCTCCAGCAAAGCCTGGTTCGGTCAGGCCTGGAAGGACAAGCTGGCTGCCGGCTTCACGAACAGCGCGTCGATGAACGGCGACAAGCTGTCCACGCTGCACTACCTGTTCACGCTGAGCCAGCAGCACTCCATGGTGTGGGTCGGCACGGGCCTGATGCCGTCCAACAGCAAGGCGGCCAAGCGGGACGATGTCAACTACGTGGCCTCCTTCAGCGGCCTGATGACCACGACGCCCAGCGACGCGTCCCCCGACGAGATGATCGCCGGTGATTTCGCCACGGCCAAGGCCTTTGGCGAGCGCATCAAGGCGGTGGCTGCGCGCTGGGTGCGGTCCGCTTAAACCAGGCCCAGGTCGCGCGGGCGGGCGCCGGGGAAGACCGTCGCGAGCTGCGCGTCCGACAGCCCGTACATCCGGCGGGCCAGCCCGCCGAACAGCGCTCGGTACTCGTTCAGCACCGGGTAGTCTCGGTTCTGGAACAGCGTCGAGGCCTTGACCTCGACCTGTTCCCCCGCAATGCGCCCACCCTTCACGCTGCCGCCGAGCACCCAGTAGGCGCTGCCGTGGCCGTGGTCGGTGCCGCGGTTGCCGTTCTCACGGAAGGTGCGGCCGAACTCGCTGACGACCACCACCACGGTGTTCCTCCACTGTGGCCCCATCTCGTCGGCGAACAGCGCCAGGCCCTTGCCGAGTTCGCCCAGCTTGGTGGCGAGCTGCCCGGTGGCCCCACCTTCGCCGACGTGCGTGTCCCAGCCGCCCACGTCGATGAAGCCGAGCGTGACGCGATCGCGCATCAGCCGCGCGACGCGGCGGGCTTCCAGCGCGAAGCCCTTGGCCGCGATCGCGCCGCGGCTCGCGGCTTCCATCTCGCCCGCCATTTCGCGCGACACCTCGTCTCGCACCTCGAAGCCGCTGTTCACGGTGCCGGCGAGCCGCGTGTTGGCGTACATGCCGGCAATGACCTGCGCCTGCTGCGCGTTGATGGCCGGCTTGCCCAGGTCGCGCAAGGCCTGGTTGGCCACCGGCAGGTCGCCGCGCAGGATCAGCGGCACCTGCTCGGTGAAGGCCATGGCCTCCAGCCGCGAACTGGCCGGCGCGCCTGCACCGAGGACACCCGCGAGCCGGTTCATGAAGCCGCTGCGGAAATCACGGCTGCCTTCGTCGGGCTGGCCGAGCTCGATGTGGTCCTGGGTTTCGAAATGGCTGCGGGAGGCGTCGTTGGTGCCGGCGAAGGGAACGAAGGCCGCCTGCTGCTTCAGCCACAGCGGGTGGATGGTCTCTGACAGCGCCGGGGCCAGGCCCCAGTCGGCATCCAGCGGCAGCGCGGCCGTCTTCGGGATCGCGATGTTGGGCCGGGCTTCGTAGTAAAAGCTGGACGACGTGGGCACCAGCAGGTTGGCGGCGTCGTAGGCGCCGCGCAGGAAGACGACCAGCAGCCGCGGGGTCTCGGGCGTGGCGGCCCAGCCTCGCAGCGGCAGTGTGGCGGCGCCGAGGCCGAGCTGGAGCAAGTGGCGTCGTTGCATGGAATCACCTGTGCATGAAGTCGGGGGAGGCCAGCAGGAAGGTGTTCCATTCCTGCGGGGACGTGGCCTGCGCGAGGGCCTGCTGCGTGGCAGCCGTCAGGCGCGGGGCGATGCCGTCGTAGTACAGCGGGTTGGCGAGTTGCGGGAAGGCCGGGCGGTCCTTCGTCTCACCCTCCACCTTGAACAGGCCCGCACTGCCGCTGCCGATCGTGCGGGCGATCTCGAAGCGCGTCGTCATCTGCCCGGGGCCGGCCCAGGCGCTTTCGTCGAGCGGATAGCCGTCGGGCGTCTGGCGGTTGTACGGCGCCTGCCCCAGCCGGTAGAGCCAGCCGATCATCGGGCCGGTGTTCAGGACGACCTTGTCGGCGTAGGCCAGGCGCACGGCAGAGATGACGTATTGCGTCGGGTCCTTGAACTTGCGGCCGAGCGAGGCGTCGAATTCGGGCGAGTTCACCATCGCCCGAATCACCTCGGCGATGCGTCCGTCAGTCTGTTGCCAGCGCTCGGCCATGCGCTCCACCAGCGCGGCGGGCGGCTCGTCGGCCACGAATTGCTGGGCGAGCTTGCGTGACACGAAACGCGCCGTGCTGGGATGGCGAGCCAGCAGGTCCAGGACCCGGTCCAGCTCGGCGTAGCCATCGCCCTTCACCGTGATGCCAAGCAGCTGCTTGTCGCCGAAATCGTGGCGTGCCGGGTTGAACTCGGTCAGCCCGTCACGGCGGTAGAGCGCTTCCTGGGCAGGCTTGAGCTTCGGGCGGTTGTCGCTCAGGTTCACGCCCAGGCCGGTCAACACACGGGCCAGCTCCTGGACGTCTCGCTGGCTGTAGCCCCCGCCGACACCCAGCGTGTGCAGCTCCAGCAGCTCGCGGGCATAGTTTTCGTTGATGCGGTTGGCGGCGTTCTGCTCGTTGTCAAGGTAGCGCAGCATCGCCGGGTGATGGGCCGTGAAGCCGAGCAGGTCACGGAAGCGCCCGAGTGCGCGCTCGCGCAGGCCCTGTTCGTAGTCGCCCACCATCACCCGCAGGTTGGCCTTGGACTGGTGGACGTTGAAGTGGTTGAACCAGAACCAGGTCATCTGCTCCTGCACCTGGTGGGGCGAGTACAGGGCGTTGAGCAGTTGCCGGCTGGCCGCTTCGCGGGCCAGCTTGGTCAGGGCCTGCTGGTAGTTCTTCTGGGCTTCGGCCTTGGCGGCGTCGTCGGCCACCGCGTCGGCGGCCTTGCGTTGTGCCTCAAGCCGTTGGACGAGCACCGGCAGGGCGTCCTGCTGGATGGCCAGGGCCTGGATCTGCTCACGCACCGGGGCGGGCAGGTCCTGCCGCTGCGGCTTGAGCTGCCGGTCCAGCCAGGCGGTGCGGCCATCGCGGCGCACCTCGGCGAGGTCGGCGGCGCTGGCGCCGAAGCTCAGTCGATCGAGCCACAGTGCATCCTGGGCCGCGCTGCCCGCAGCGCGTGGCGGTGACGGGGGCGGGCCGCTGGCGCAACCGACGAGGGCGAGAACGAGCGTGGCGCTGAAAACGAGGTATCTCATGGCGGGCCTCATGATGAGGCCGCCCAACGCCACATGTCGAGCCGGCGATGACCGGCGCAACAACACTTCACACGAGCGTTACTTGGCGCCCGGTGTGTAGATCTGGTCGAACACGCCGCCGTCGTCGAAATGGGTCTTCTGCGCCTGGCGCCAGCCGCCGAAGAGTTCGTCCACGGTGAAGAGCTTCACCGGCGCGAACTGCTTGGCGTACTTGGCGGCAATCTTGGGGTCGCGCGGGCGGTAGTAGTTCTTGGCGGCGATTTCCTGGCCCTCGGGGGTGTAGAGGTACTCCAGGTAAGCCTGCGCCTGCTTGCGGGTGCCGCGCTTGTCGACGACCTTGTCGACGATGGCCACCGGCGGTTCTGCCAGGATGGACAGGCTGGGCGTGACGATCTCGAACTTCTCGGGGCCAAGTTCCTTGACGGCGAGGTAGGCCTCGTTTTCCCAGGCGATCAGCACGTCGCCGATGCCGCGTTCGACAAAGGTCGTCGTGGCGCCGCGGGCACCGGAATCGAGCACCTTGGTGTTGGCGTAGATGCGCTTGACGAAGTCACGGGCCGATGCCGGCGTGCCGCCGTTGTTCAGCGCAAAGCCCCAGGCTGCCAGATAGTTCCAACGGGCGCCGCCGCTCGTCTTGGGGTTGGGGGTGATGACATCGATGCCGCTGCGTGCCAGGTCCGGCCAGTTGTTGATGTGCTTCGGGTTGCCCTTGCGGACGAGGAACACGATGGTGGAGGTGTAGGGGCTGGCATTGTTCGGCAGCTTCTTCTGCCAATCCAGGGGCAGCAGCTTGCGGTCGGCCAGCGCATCGATGTCGTAGGCCAGGGCCAGCGTGACGACGTCGGCTTCCAGGCCGTCGATGACGGAGCGGGCCTGCTTGCCCGAGCCGCCGTGCGAGGCCTTGATGCTGAGGGTCTCACCCGTCTTTGCCTTCCACTGCGCGGCGAAGGCCTTGTTGAAGTCTTGGTACAGCTCACGGGTCGGGTCGTACGACACGTTGAGCAGCGAGGTTTGGGCCAGCGCGCCGGTGGCGGCAATGGCGAGCGAGAGTGCAGTGAGCAGACGGCGCATGGGCGTGTGGTGGGTCGTGTGAGAGGGGAAGTTCAGGCGGCTTTGGACCAGGCGAGCACCGGTTCGTTCGGCGGCAGCTCGTGCCGGGCGGCGTCCACCACGTCGCGCTTGAGCGGCGAGGCAAAGGTCTGGATGAATTCGTAGACGTAGTCGCGCAGGTAGGCACTGCGCCGCACGGCCAGCCGGGTCATGTTGTCGGCGAACAGGTGGCGGGCGTCGATGGCGCGCAGATGACGGTCACGCTCTTCGTCGAAGGCGATCGCGGCGACGATGCCGACGCCGAGCCCGAGTTCGACATAGGTCTTGATGACATCGGCGTCCATGGCGCTGAGCACCACGTGCGGCGAGAGCTGGGCCGCCGCAAAGGCCTCGTCGATGTGCGAACGGCCGGTGTAGCCGGGCTCGTAGGTCACGATCGGGAACTGTGCCAGGCGCGCCAGCGTCAGCGGGCCGTCCAGCAGCGGGTGCTCGGGCGGCACCACGACGGTGTGCGTCCAGCGGTAGCAGGGCAGGGCGACCAGTTCGGGGTACTGCGCCAGTGCTTCGGTGGCGATGCCGACATCGGCTTCGCCGTCGAGCAGCAGCCGGGCGATCTGCTGGGGCGAGCCCTGCTGCAGGTGCAGGCTGACGTCCGGGTGGTGGGCGCGGAAGTCCCGCACCGCAGGCGGCAGCGCGTAGCGCGCCTGGCTGTGGGTGGCCGCGATGCGGAGCCGGCCGCTGCCCGCCTGGGCGAAGTCATCGGCTGCGCGCTTGAGGTTCTCGGCCTCCTGCAGCAGCCGCTCGATGACCGGCAGCACCTGCTCGCCGGGCTCGGTCAGGCCGGTCAGGCGCTTGCCCACGCGCACGAACAGTTCGATGCCGAGCTCTTCCTCCAGCTCGCGGATCTGTCGGCTCACGCCCGGCTGCGAGGTGTGCAGTGCCTGCGCCACTTCGGTCAGGTTGAAGCCGCGACGCTGAGCCTCGCGGACGGAGCGGAGTTGCTGGAAGTTCATGCGGCGGCATTCTGGTCACCGACCGCCCTTCTGTCGTCGAACGATTCGCCATATCGATATGCACTTCTTGCGCAGTACATCCCCTAGAGTTGGACTTCCACCGCATAAGGAGCTGTGATGCCGTCCCCGACCCACATTCCCGATCAAGCCTGGTCGCTGTTCGATCGCTACGTGCACGGCGATCTGAGCCGCCGCGGCTTCCTGGAGCAGGCCGCCACCTTCACCGGCGGCCCGGCAGGAGCCGCGGCGCTGTTGGCAGCGCTCAGCCCCAATTTCGCGGCCGCCCAGCAGGTCAAGCCGGACGATGCCCGCCTGTCGACCCGCCGGCTGGCCTTCCCGTCACCCGACGGCAACGGCCAGGTCGGGGGCTACCTTGCCAAGCCGGCGGGTGCCGCGGGCAAGCTGCCGGCGGTGCTGGTCGTGCACGAGAACCGCGGCCTGAACCCGCACATCGAGGACATCACCCGCCGCGTGGCGCTGGCTGGCTATGTGGCCTACGCGCCGGATGCCCTGACGCCGCTCGGGGGCTACCCGGGCACCGAAGACGACGCCCGTGCGCTGTTTGCCAAGCTCGACCCGGCCAAGGCGCGCGCCGACATCGTCGCTGCCGCCCGCGGCCTGCTGACGCTGGCCGACGCCAACGGCAAGCTGGGCGTGGTGGGTTTCTGCTGGGGCGGCAGCCTGTCGAACCATGTCGCGACGCAGGTGCCGGAACTGGCCGTGGCCGTGCCCTTCTACGGCGGCGCGCCGGCGGCGGAAGACGTGCCGCGCATCAAGGCGCGGGTGCTGATCCACTACGCGGCCAACGACGAACGCATCAATGCCGCCTGGCCTGCCTACGAGTCGGCCCTGAAGGCGGCGGGCGTGCGCTACGAGGCGCACACCTACCCGGGCACGCAGCACGGCTTCAACAACGACACCACGCCGCGCTATGACCCGGCGGCGGCGCAGCTCGCCTGGGAGCGCACGCTGGCCGCGTTCAAGTCGGCGCTGGGCTGAGCGTCAGACCGCGAACGCCCATTCGCGGAAGTCGGCATGCCGCGGCCGGTTCTCCGCCGCGGCGCGGGCGCGCGCGGCCTCGACCCAGCTCTTGGCAATCGGGAAAGGGCCGAAGCCAGCCTCGGCATTGATGTGCCCGACCGGGCCAAGGTTGCTGAAGCTGGCGCCCCAGCGGTGCGCCCAGCGGGCAGCGCTGGCGGCGCTCATCCAGGGGTCCGTGCTGCTGGCGATCAGCCGGGTGCGCCGCGGCAGGCGCTCGTGCGGCAGGGACTCGGCGATGCCGAACTTGTCCGGTTCCGCCGGGGCGACCAGCAGCGCCTCGCGGACGGCGGAATCCGGGTGGTCGGCGAGGTGCCGTGCCAGCGCGAGGCAGCCGAAGCTGTGGGCCACGGCCAGCCAGTCGCCGGGGCCGGCGGCGTCGATCGTGCGCTGGATGCGCTCTGCCCAGCGCTCAAGATCCGGCTGGCTTGGGTCGCGCTGGGTGACGCGCAGGCTGTCCCGGTACTGGCCCTGCAGCCAGGTCTGCCAATGGCCGGTGCCGCTGTCGTGCAGGCCGGGGATGATGAGAAGGCGCGGTGGGCGGTAGGCCATGGCTCAGAGCGTCGCGATGGACACTTCCGTGGACTTGACCAGCGCGACGACTTCCCGGCCGACGGCCAGGCCGAGGTCCTTGACCGAGCGGGTCGTGATGACGGAAGTGACGATGTCGCCGCTGCGCGTGACGACGTCCACTTCGGACACGACGGGGCCTTCGATGATTTCCTTGATCGTGCCGCGGAACTGATTGCGCACGTTGATGGCGGTGATGGTCATGCCGGCTCCTGGATTGCTGATGCGTCAGTGTGCTCAGCCCGTCAGGAGCGGTGAACGAATGCTTATGCAGCAGCCCATGCGGCCGCCGCATATCAGTGCTTTCGGCGCGGTTTGGCAGACGGGTGTGCCTGCAAGGCCTGGCAGTCCATCACGAGTCCGTCGGGCGACGGATGGTCGATGCAGGCCTCGTACGCGGCGTTGCCCGGCGCAGGGCCGGCGCCCGGTGGGTCGTAGCGCAGGGCCGGCTGGCTTGCCGTCGCGGCAGCGTGCGTACCCGCCGTGTGCGCGGCGGGTTTGGCCTTGACGGGCTCGGTGGCCTCGGCCCTGGGCAGCAACACGAACAGCGAGAGGGACGCGACCAGAATGGCCGCGCACGTTGGGCGAATGCATGACATGACAGCTCCCGTTGCAGGGTCTCGGTGAACCCTTGTCGCAACCTTAGGTCATGCATGGCGCCACGGTGACATGCGCCTTGAGGACAAGGTGGCCACGCGCTGTGGCCGCCTCCTCAATCGGTGGCGCGAGATGCCGCGATCAGATGCCCGCGCCGGCCTCGAACAGGCTCAGGCGCGCCGCGCTGAGCTTGACGCGCTGGCCGCCTTGCAGACGCAGCGCGTCGGCCTGGTCACGCGTCAGTTCGGCCTCGAGCGGCTGGCCATCAGGCCCGACCAGCTCCACACGGGCACTGGCGCCGAAGGACAGCACGCGCTCGACCGTGGCCGACAGGCCCTGCGCCGATTCGTCGGTGAGGATCTGCAGCTCGTGGGGCCGGGCGTAGGCCTGCACCTCGCCGTCACCGTGCGCGCCCTCGTGAGGCAACTGGTGCTCGCCGATGTGCAGCACGCCGTCACGCGCATGGCCGACGAAGCGGTTGACCGCCCCGAGGAAGCCGTAGACGAAGGGCGTGGCCGGGCGCTCGTACACCTCCTGCGGCGTGCCGACCTGCTCCACGCGCCCGTGGTCCATCAGCACGATGCGGTCCGCCACTTCCAGGGCCTCGTCCTGGTCGTGCGTGACGAAGATGCTGGTGATGTGCAGTTCGTCATGCAGGCGGCGCAGCCAGCGGCGCAGCTCCTTGCGGACCTTGGCGTCGAGCGCGCCGAAGGGTTCGTCCAGCAGCAGCACGCGCGGCTCCACGGCCAGCGCGCGCGCCAGCGCAATGCGCTGACGCTGGCCGCCCGAGAGCTGGGGCGGGAAACGGTCGCCGAGCCAGTCCAGTTGCACGAGCTTGAGCAGTTCGGTCACGCGCTTCTTGATCTCGGCTTCGGGCAGCCGCTGCTTGCGCGGCTTCACGCGCAGGCCGAAGGCGACGTTGTCGAACACGGTCATGTGCCGGAACAGTGCGTAGTGCTGGAACACGAACCCGACCTGGCGCTCGCGCACGTGGGTGTCGGAGGCGTCCTCGCCGTCGAGCAGCACGCGGCCGCGGTCGGCCTGTTCCAGGCCCGCGATGATGCGCAGCAGCGTCGTCTTGCCGCAGCCCGAGGGGCCCAGCAGCGCGACCAGCTCGCCGCGCGGGAATTCGAGCGACACGTCGCCCAGCGCAGTGAAGTTGCCGAAGCTCTTGTGGATGTTCTGGACTTCAATACCCATCATGCGTCCTTGGTGCTCGACTGGCTGGCGCGCCATTCGATGAATTGCTTGATCACCAGCGTCACCAGCGCCAGCAGTGCCAGCAGCGAGGCCACGGCGAAGGCGGCGGCGAACTGGTATTCGTTGTAGAGAATTTCGACGTGCAGGGGCAGCGTGTTCGTGAGGCCTCGCACATGGCCCGACACGACGGACACGGCGCCGAACTCGCCCATCGCCCGCGCATTGCACAGGATGACGCCGTACAGCAGGCCCCACTTGATGTTGGGCAGCGTGACGCGGCGGAAGGTCTGCCAGCCGCTGGCGCCGAGCACCGTGGCGGCTTCCTCTTCATCCTTGCCCTGGGCCTGCATCAGCGGGATCAGCTCACGGGCCACGAAGGGGAAGGTCACGAAGATCGTGGCCAGCACGATGCCGGGCACGGCGAAGATGATCTTGACGTCATGCGCCTGCAGCCAGGGCCCGAACCAGCCCTGGGCACCGAAGATCAGCACGTACATCAGGCCGGCGACCACCGGCGACACCGAAAACGGCACGTCGATCAGTGTGATCAGCAATTGCTTGCCGGGGAACTCGTGCTTGGCGATCGCCCAGGCCGCGCTCACGCCGAACACGAGGTTCAGCGGCACGGCAATCACCGCAGCCGTGAGGGTGAGCCGGATTGCCGACATCGTTTCCTCGTCGGCCAGCGACGCAAAGTACAACGCCCAGCCCTTGCGCAGTGCTTCGGTGAACACCGCCACCAGCGGCAGCAGCAGGAACACGGCGAAGAAGCCCAGGCCGAGCGTCAGCAGCGTGAAGCGCACCCAGGGCGCTTCCTTGGTGGCGGGGTTGTCTTCGTATTTGGCGCGGGCCCGCGGCGGCGCGACGTGAAGGGCGGCACTCATCGCTTGGCTCCCCGGGTCTGTGTCCAGGCCTGCAGGCCATTGATCGTGAGCAGCAGCACGAAGCTGACGATGAGCATCACGGTGGCGATCGCGGTGGCGCCGACGTAGTCGTACTGCTCCAGCTTGGCGATGATCATCAGCGGCGTGATCTCGCTCACCATCGGGATGTTGCCGGCGATGAAGATCACGGAACCGTACTCACCCACCGCACGGGCGAAGGCCAGCGCGAATCCGGTGAGGAGCGCCGGCAGCAGCGTGGGCAGCACGACGTGGCGGAAAGTCGTCCAGCGCTGCGCCCCGAGACTGGCGGCGGCTTCTTCGAGCTCCGTCTCCATGTCCTCCAGCACCGGCTGCACGGTGCGCACGATGAACGGCAGGCCGATGAAGATCAGCGCGAGCAGCACGCCCAGCGGTGTGAACGCGATCTTGACGCCCTCCGGGCCGAACAGCGGTGCCAGCAGCCCGCCCGGTGCGAACAGCGAGCCCACCCAGCCATTGGGCGCGTAGAGCGCGGTCAGCGCGATGCCGGCGACTGCCGTGGGCAGGGCGAAGGGCAGGTCGATGAGCGCATCCACGAGCTTCTTGCCGGGGAACTCATAGCGCACGATGCACCAGGCCAGCACGAGGCCGAAGAAGAGGTTGATCGTGGCTGCGATCAGCGACGCTCCGAAGCTGAGCTTGTACGACGCCATCACCCGCGGCGCCGTGGCCGCGTTCCAGAAGGCCTCGAAGCCGTGGCCGGAGGACTTGAGGAAGACCGCCGCCAGCGGCACGAGCACGATCAGCGACAGGTAGAAGAGCGTGAAGCCCAGCGTCGGCGCAAAGCCGGGCAGGACACGGCGGCGTGCCGCGGGGAAGAGGGTCATGGCGGGTCAGGCGGTGGCTTCGAGGGCTGGCCGGCGCGCGGGCGTCGGATTGCGCGGGTCAGGGGTCATCGCTTGATGGAGGCCATCACCTGGTCAAAGGTGCCGCCGTCGGCGAAGTGCGTCTTGCTGACCTTCGCCCAGCCGCCGAGCGTCTGGTCGACCGTGAACAGCTTGATGTTCGCGAAGCGCTGCGCGTGCTTCTTGAGCACGGCCGGGTCACGCGGGCGGAAGTTGTTGCGGGCGATGATCTCCTGGCCTTCGGGCGTCCAGTGGAAGTCGAGGTAGGCCTTGGCGAGGGCGGCCGTACCCTTCTTGGCCACCACCTTGTCGACGATGGCCACTGGCGCCTCGGTCTCGATCGAGATGCTGGGGTTGACCTGCTCGAACTGGCCCTTGCCGAACTCGTTCTCGATCAGTTCGACCTCGGCCTCGAAGGTGACCAGCACGTCGCCGATGCCACGTTGCGTGAAGGTGGTCGTCGCACCGCGACCGCCGCCGTCCAGCACGGGCACATTGGTCAGCACCTTGGTGACCAGTTCGCGGGCCTGCGCATCCGTGCCGCCGTTGGCGATCACGCTGCCCCACAGCGCCAGGTAGCTGTAGCGGCCGTTGCCGGTCACCTTGGGGTTCGGGATGATGACCTGCACGCCGGGGCGGGCGAGGTCGCTCCAGTCCTTGATGCCCTTGGGGTTGCCCTTGCGCACGAGGAAGGTCATCGTGGAGGAGTAGGGCGCGGCGTTGTTCGGGAAGCGGCTGCGCCAGTCGACCGGCGTCAGGCCGGACGTGGCCAGTTGGTCGATGTCGGTGGCCTGGTTCATCGTGACGACGTCCGCCTCCAGGCCGCCGATGACGGCGCCGATCTGCTTGCTGGACCCGCCATGGCTCTGGTTCACGAGCACGGTCTGCCCCTTGGCCTTCTGCGCGGCGATGAAGGCCGGGTTGAACTGCTTGTACAACTCGCGCGCCACGTCGTAGGAGACGTTCAGCAGCGCCGCATCATCTGCCATCGCAGGCAGCGTGACGGTGGCAGCAGCCAGGGCGAGGAGGGCGCGGCGGGTCGGCAGGAAGAAGGGCATGGCAGGGCCGTCGACGGATCGAAAGGCGCAAGGGTGCCCAATCTCCTTTATTCAGGGAACGACAGTTTTCCTATTTGTTTATTCATTTTCGAGATTTGCTGACATTCTGCGGCTCGGAAGGCATGACAGGGCTCGTTCGGGCAAGGGCAAGACCCGCCGGCTATGCTGCGAGCGGATCGCCATGAACCTGATCAACGAGCTTTTCACCCACCACGGCCTGCTGGCCGTCGCGCTCGCCGTGCTGCTGGAGCAACTGGGGGCGCCGCTGCCGTCCACGCCCGTGCTGCTGCTGGCCGGCGTGGAAGCGGCGACCCGGGAGAGCTTCGGCAGCCGGGCCTTCCTCGCGGCGACCACCGCCGCGCTGCTGGCCAACAGCCTGTGGTTCTGGGCCGGGCGCCGCCTCGGCCGCCGGGTGCTGTCGGCGCTGTGCATGATCTCGATCTCGCCCGACAGTTGCGTGCGACAGAACGAGGCAAGCTTTGCGCGGCGCGGCGTGCTGACGCTCGTGATCGCCAAGTTCGTGCCCGGCCTGTCCATCCTGGCGCCGCCATTGGCCGGTGCGCTGGGCATGAGCGCGCGGCGCTTCCTGGGCTGGAACCTGCTCGGCTCGGCGCTCTGGGCCGGCGTGGCGATCGGGGTCGGCAGGGTTTTCCATGCGCAGATCGATGGGGTGTTGCGGGCGATGAGCCGGCTGGGCAGTGTCGCGCTGGTCATCGCGCTGGCGGCGCTGGCGGGCTACCTGGGATGGCGGCTGTGGCGGCGGGCTGTCGTCAAGCGCGAACTGCGGCGCTTCGAGCGCGTGGCGCCTGCCGACGTGGCCCATTGGCTCCAGACCCGTCAGGATGTGGTGCTTGTCGACGTTCGGGCGGCAGCGCCGGGCGTGCCACCGATGCCGCGTCTGCCGGGGGCTCGCCATCTGGATCTGGGCGCCCTCGGGGACGCGGCGCTGGCGGATTGGCCGCTGGCGGCCGAATTCGTCACCTATTGCGCCTGCCCGAACGATGCCTCGGCCGTGAAGGCAGCACAGTGGCTCAAGCAGCACGGCCGGGAGGCGAGGGTGCTGCGGGGCGGCATCGAGGCCTGGACCGAGGCAGGCTTCACACTCGAAACAGCCTGAGCGAGATCTCATGAGCTGAAGGACTGGTGTTAACCCTATAATCGGGTTTACCCTAGTCAAACACGGGCCACAAGCCCGGCGCTGCCATGAGCCTGATCCAGAACCTCCTGAACTCCCTGCGCAATGCGCTGATCGTCGACACCACCGTCGATACCGACGAACAGTACCTGGCTGATGCCATCGACCACGCGGACCTGGAGCGTCGCATCGCCAGCCAGTCGCGCGCCTGGATGTCGATGTCGCCGCTGAACATCGGTCGCTGATCGCCGGGCGCCCGAGCAAAAACGGCCCCGCCAGGGGCCGTTGTCGTTGCTGGACGCCGATCCTTGGCGACGCCGCAGTCAGGCCTCGCGGTGAGCCTCGCCCAGTGGCGCGACGCGTGACCGCAGGCCCCAGTCCCACAGCTTCTCACTCGGCAGCGGAAGCACCATGAACCAGTGCTCCAGCAGCGCCAGGCTGAGCAACATCGCAATGAAGCTGCAGGCGGTCACTTCGAACGCGCTGAAGCTCGTGGCCACCGCGCTGTGCCAGGCGGCGCCGGCCAGCGCGGTCACGGCGATCACGCTGACCGGGAACAGCCCGTTGCTCGGGCGCTGACGGAAGTAGGTGTGCATGTAACGCAGGTGCTGGGGCAGGAACTGCTCGTTCAGGTTGCGCACACCGAGAAACACGTTGAGCTTGGCGGACAGGCGCATCAGCCAGAGCACGCCGAAGGTCCAGGTGGCGACCTGGTTCGGCCGGCCCCAGGTGAGAGCCAGCACCGCGGCACCCAGCACGATCAGCGCCAGCTCGTGATACAGGATGGCCATGATGGCGTGGCCCACCCGCTGCCAGCCGCGGGCCTGTGGCGGGCAGGCATGGCGGCGCGGGCCGGTCACGTAGCCGAGCAGGAAGCCGACCTCCTGCCACGCCCACACCGTCAGGCCCGCCGTGAAGGCGAGGTAGGCGCCGGTGACGCGCGTGTCGGAGGCCGTGACCGCCACGCCGAGCAGGGCGATGCCCAGCAGCACGGTTGCCCCGGCCATCGTCCATTTGTGCGTCTCGCGCGGCAGGCCGTTCAGGTACAGGATGACGCCCGTGCTGAACCACCACAGCAGCAGCGTGTACAGCGCAGGCCAGCCGTGTTGCATGGTGTCAGGCCGTCTCGACCGGGAAGCCGTTCACCACGCGGGCGCCACGCGCATCTCGCGGGGCAGCTCGTGGGTCTTCGCGGGCAGCACATACAGGCGCGCAAAGCACAGCGTGGCCCGCACGGCGCACACGCCCTGCTGCAGCTTGCCCAGCAGGCCGCCGCGCGCCTTGGCGCGCTCGTTGGCGGTGGCGATGGTGCACAGGCGGTCCATCCCGGCGCGGAAGGCGGGCGCGTCGGTGTCCAGGCTGAGCGGGAAGACCTGGCGCGAGATCTCCGTCGTGATGTCGAACACACGGTAGTCGTACTCGGTCGGGTCCATGCCGAGGGCTTCGCTGAGCCAAGGGCGCGTGTGGTCGCGCACGTACATGGTGGCGTAGACGGCGAGCAGGAAGAAGCGGATCCAGAGCTTGTTGCCGCCCTTCAGCAGGTGCGGTTGGGCGCGCATCATCAGCGCGAAGGATTCGCCGTGCCGGAACTCGTCGTTGCACCAGCGCTCGAACCACCGAAAGATCGGGTGGAAGCGCTTCTCGGGGTGCTTTTCCAGTTGTCGGTAGATGCTGATGTAGCGCGCGTAGCCGATCTTCTCGGACAGGTAGGTCGCGTAGAAGATGTACTTGGGCTTGAAGTAGGTGTAGGCCTTGGTGCGCTTCAGCCCGACCAGGTCGACCTGCAGGCCGAAGTCCTTCAGGGACTGGTTGATGAAGTTCGCATGGCGCGACTCGTCGCGCGTGAGGTAGCGCATCAGCCGCTTGATGTCGGGGTTGGTCACCGACTTGGCGATCTCGTTGTAGAGCACGCAGCCGGAGTACTCGCTGGTGAGCGAGCTGACGAGGAAGTCCTGGAAATCCCGGCGCAGCTGGGGCGTCCAGCTCTTCGCGAGCTCGGCGGCCTCGGCGGCGAACTCGGGCGTGCGCGTGAAGTGGTCGTGGTTGTTGTCGCCTTCGTACTCGGCGAGCATCGCGTCCCATTCGGCGCGGATGGGGCTCATGTCGAGCCGGTCCATCGCCGCGTAGTCGGTCTTGTAGAAGCGCGGCGTGAGCATCGTCTCGGCCTTGGCCAGACGGGCGGCATCCTCGGGGGTCTGCAGTTCAGCGCTGAGCGACATGGGGGTCTCCAGTGGAAGGCGCCAGCAGCCGCACGAAGACGGCGGCGTTGCTGGGGCCGAAGGATTCAAGGTCGATGCGCCGGCCGGTGCCAGGGTCGACGAGGGTCAGCCGGCCGTCGGCGCGGCCGAGCAGTTCGAAGGGTTGCTCCGCACCCAGCCCCTGGCGCTTGCGCTCGCGCACCAGGCCGCGCATGGCGCTGCGCAGGAAGCCATTGGTGCCGGGGGCGATGGTGTCGAGCACCGCGCCCGTGCGGGCGTCCCGCACGGCGATGCCGCCGTCCGCGCGGTCTTCAAATCGCAGCTGGCGGCTGCTGACCGTGGCGGCGTCGGCCAGTTGCTGGGGGCTCACGCCGGCCAGGCGCACCGCGCTCACGCCAAGCACGCTGACCAGCACGAGGGCGCCCAGCGCGGCCAGGGGCAGCGTCGGGCGGGCCGTCAGGTCCGTGCTCATTGCTCAGGCCGCCTGCGGGACCGGATGGACGGCCGGGGCCGGAGCGACCACCGCGCGTTGCGGCAGGGTCTGGCGGGCGGCTTCGGCCTGTTGCAGCGCCTGGGCGAGGCGGGCTGCCACGGCGGGCGCATCCGCCAGCCCCCGCAGCATCGGCTGGGTGCGACGCAGGTGCCACGGGCGCACGTGCGGCCACAGGTGCAGGTAGGCGATGCGGTCCTTGCCGGACAGCGTCAGCACGATGTCGCCACCCCGGCCACGCTGGCGCCAGCCCGCCGACGCAATCTGCGCGAAGGGCAGGTTGAAGGTGATGCTCAGCACGATGCCCACGCGCATGACGACGCGGCGGTTGGTGATCGTGTAGACCGTCGTGCGTGCCATCAGCCAGGCGATGCCCGCCAGCAGCCCGCAGGCCAGCGTGATGAGCGGGAGCATGCCGGCGAGGGCGATGAGCGTCTGCGTGAAGCTCGCGCCTTCCTGCCAGCTCGCCACGCCGCGCCAGGCCAGCAGCACGGCGAAGTAGCCGGCGACCAGGTCCAGGTGCAGCGCCTGGCGGGCCAGAAGCCGGGCGTCGGGTGCGCCTTGCCAGAGCTGCACCTCGCCGTCGGGCAGGGCTTCCGGCAGGCCGCGCACGGCCTCGAACTCGTG
This sequence comes from Burkholderiales bacterium, assembly GCA_003963005.1. Taxonomy (GTDB): domain Bacteria; phylum Pseudomonadota; class Gammaproteobacteria; order Burkholderiales; family Burkholderiaceae_C; genus Pelomonas. The sequence goes on along the minus strand of RXJW01000033.1, from coordinate 54,840 downwards.
CTCGTGCGTCGGCTCGAGCAGGTTGACGAGCGAGCGGGCTGCCTTCACAGCAGGGGCTCCTGGCGGCTGGGCGTCGCGTAGAGCGTGCCGGCACCGTAGTAGGCCATGATCTTTTCTTCTTCGAGCAGCGTGACCTGCTCGGCAGCCTTGGTGGTGGGCACCTTCGCGAACTGGTGGCCAAGGATGGACTTCACCTGCACACGGCGCTCCTGCACGCGGGCGAAGTTCATCGGCAGCAGTACCCGTTTGCCGCCGGCCACTTCCAGCTCGAGGTAGCGGAAGAGCATTTCAGAGCGGTCCACCCACAGGTCGACGACCTTGCCGCCTTCGACGCCGTCATCGCCGAGCACGGGCAGGCCGCGCGGGTCGACGTCCTGGTGGGCGACGCCGAAGTCAGGTGCGGCACGCAGCGGCACGATCTTGGGCAGGCCTTCGTAGGTCAGGTCGGCCACGTCCGCGCGGTCCGCCCAGCTGCCCGGGCCCACGCCGGCCAGCAGCGGGTCGCCCGTCGGCTCCAGCGGTGCACCGCGCCAGACGCCTTCATGCAGCGGCGGCTGGTTGTCGCGGCGGGCGTTGGGCACCTGCACGGTGTCGCCGTTGGCGAGCTTGAAGGTCTTGGGTTCGGGCACCGCCGGGAAGCCCTGGACCGCGATGGCGCGCGAGCGGTCCGACTCCAGCGGGTAACCCTCGCGCTTGTTCTCCCGGTGCAGGTAGATGATGAGCCCGGCGAAGAACAGCCAGAACGCGTAGAGCACGAGCTGGGCGACGTCGATATAGCCCGTGATGGCACCTGTTTGCATGGAGGCCTCCTAGCCTGGGAACTCGGCCAGCCCGAAATGCTGGCGCGACTGTGAAGGTGCGCCGGCACGGCGCACCAGGGGACCGATGGCGATCAGCGTGCCGAACAGCAGCGCGATCTCCAGGTGATAGACGACGCTGTAGGCCACCTGTGGTTCGGACATCGCCGAACCCAGCCAGCCGTGGGCGGCGAGCGCTTCGAAGCCGTCGCGCAGCATGCCGCCGAGCGCCACGGCGATGCCGCCCGCGGTGGCCTGCATGGCGCCCCAGGCGCCCAGGGCGAGGCCGCTGCCGCCAGCGGTTTCCAGCCCCATCGCGACGACCAGCGTGCTGACCGCGAACAGACCGCCGCCCAGGCCGATCAGCACGTTGCCGCCACGGAACAGCCAGCCGGAGTCGAGGGGCGCTGCGAAGATGACGGCTGAGAACGCGAGGATGCCGATCAGCAGGCCGATCGCAGCCAGCCGGTGCGCGTCGAAGCCGCGCGCCAGCAGCCGGGCCGCGAGCGCAAAGGCGCCGACCGAGCCGAGCGCCATGCCGGCGGTCAGCAGGCTGGTGGCGGCCACGGGCAGCTTCAGGATGGCGCCGCCATAGGGCTCCAGCACGATGTCCTGCATGTTGAAGGCGGCCGTGCCGAGCGCCACGGCGACCAGGAATCGGCGCGTGTGCGGCTGCCCGGCGAAGCGCTGCCACACCTCGCGGAACGGCGGGCTCGGCGCATCGACCGCGTCACGCTTGACCGTGCCGCGCGCCTCCTGCTTCCAGAGCGCGATCGTGTTGAGCACCATCGTCGTGAGTGCGGCGCCTTGCACGACGGCGACGAGGCGCGTCGGCGAGAAGCTCTCCAGCACGAAGCTGAAGACCGTGCTGGCCAGCACCATGCCGAGCAGCAGCATCAGGTACATCAGCGCCACGACGCGAGGCCGGGTGTCGGGGCGGGCCTGATCGGTGGCCAGGGCCAGGCCAGCGGTCTGCGTGGTCTGCATGCCGGCACCGACGAGGATGAACGCCAAGGCCGCCGCGATGCGACCGATCACGACCCCACCCGGCTGCGCGCTGGCTTCCGCACCCGGCTGCAGCAGGATCAGCGCGAACGGCATGATCGACAGGCCGCCGAACTGCAGCAAGGTGCCGAACCACAAGTAGGGCACACGCCGCCAGCCCAGGGCCGACAGATGGGTGTCAGACCGGTGACCGATCAGCGCGCGGAAGGGCGCGGCCAGCAAGGGCAGCGCCACCATCAGCGACACCGCCCAGGCCGCCACGCCGAGTTCCACGATCATCACCCGGTTGAGCGTGCCCACAAGCAAGGCGTAGGCCATGCCCACCGACACCTGGAACAGCGCCAGGCGCAGCAGCCGGGATATCGGCAGCTCCGTGGTGGCCACGTCGGCGAATGGCAGGAACTTCAGGCTCAGGCGCCCCCACTTCAGCGCGAGGCGCTGGTTGAGCTGGCGGGGCGAGGCCGCGTGGCGCACAGGCTTCATGGCCGCACGATCTCCAGGGCCTGCGATGTGTAGAAGCCGCCGGACACGCGCTCGGTGCGGCGGATGTCCCAGTCGGTGAGCTTCGGATGAGCGTCGATCAGGCGGTACAGATGCCGCTCGGCGACCGGCACGATGGACGGCGAGCGGTTGCCGCGCGGGAACAGCTTGCCCACCGCCTTGAAGGCCTGCAGCGCCGGGCTGCTGGGCGCGTAGGTGAACACCACGCTGTAACGCGTGCGCGCCGCCAGCCCGGCCAGCACGGCCACGGCGTCAGCGGGCTCGTAGTGGATCAGCGAGTCCATGCCCACGACGTGGTCGAACGGGCCGAGGGCGGGGTCGAGCATGTCGCCCGAGCGGAAGTCGATGCTGCCGCCGCTGTCGAAGCTCGGTTGCCGCTCCCGTGCCAAGTCCACGAGGGTGGGGGAGAGGTCGATGGCCACGACCTCGGCGCCGCGCCGGGCTGCTTCGACGGCCAGTGCGCCGGTGCCGCAGCCGGCATCCAGCACGCGGCGACCGCGCAGGTCGTCAGGCAGCCAGGACAGCAGCGTGCCACGCATCCGATCACGACCGGCTCTCACGCTGGCGCGCACGCGGCCCACCGGCGCGTCGGACGTCAGGCGCGCCCAGGCGTCGGCGGCGGTGCGATCGAAGTAGGTCTCGATCTCGCCGCGGCGTTCGGTGTAGCCGCTCATGGCATGCCTCGCAGACGCCTCGCGGGCCGAGCGCCGGGCCGCTCCCAAGCCGGCCCGCCTGGGGCGATGTGCTGACCCGCCGCGCGGGCAAGCATCGCCGTCCCCTCGGGGGACCGACCGGGCTTGCTCGCGTTCAGCGACGCAAGGATGGGCGAGGGGTGCACGTGTGCCATCAGTCGAACCCCAGCAGGTCGAAAAGGTCGCGGTCCTTCATCGGCACCGCTTCGCAGGGCTCGCCGCCCAGCCACATGGAGGCGGCCAGCCGCAGGTACTCCTGCTGCACCTTCTCCAGCTCCGGCGACGCCTCCATCTCGAACAGCGTCGACTTCTTGAGCCGGCTGCGGCGGATGACGTCCAGGTCGGGGAAGTGCGCCGCCAGCTTCAGGCCGATACGGTCGTTGTACTTGTCGATCTGGTCGGTGGCCGCACTGCGGTTGGCGATCACGCCGCCCAGGCGCACCTTGTAGTTCTTGGCCTTGGCGCCGATGGCCTGCACGATGCGGTTCATGGCGAAGATCGAGTCAAAGTCGTTGGCCGTCACGATCATGGCCCGGTCGGCATGCTGCAGGGGCGCCGCAAAGCCGCCGCAGACCACGTCGCCGAGCACGTCGAAGATGACGACGTCGGTGTCTTCCAGCAGGTGGTGTTCCTTCAGCAGCTTGACCGTCTGCCCCACCACGTAGCCGCCGCAGCCGGTGCCCGCGGGCGGGCCGCCGGCTTCGACGCACATGACGCCGTTGTAGCCCTCGTAGACGAAGTCCTCGACGCGCAGCTCCTCGGCGTGGAAATCCACGGTCTCGAGCACGTCGATGACGGTGGGCAGCATGCGCTTGGTCAGCGTGAAGGTGGAGTCATGCTTGGGGTCGCAGCCAATCTGCAGCACCCGCTTGCCGAGCTTGGAGAACGCGGCGGAGAGGTTGCTGGACGTGGTGCTCTTGCCGATGCCGCCCTTGCCGTAGATGGCGAAGCACTTGGCAGTGCCGATCTGCACGGTCGGGTCCATCTGGACCTGCACGCTGCCGGCCCCGTCCGGGCGACGGTTGCCGATCTCGCTCAGCGGAACAGCAGTGGTGGTGGTCATGCGGCGGCCCTTTCATTGGCGTTCTCGACGACGCCTTCGAGGCGGTCTTCCAGCTCGTCACCGGCCTGGCGCAGGGCCTGCAGGGTGGCGGCATCGGGTTGCCAGAAGTCGCGGTCGACGGCTTCCAGCAGGCGGTGGGCGACGCGCGTGGAGGCCGTCGGGTTGAGCTTGGCCAGGCGCTCGCGCATGGCCGGGTCGAGGATGAAGGTGGCACTCAGCTGCTCGTACACCCAGGGCGCGACCTGCCCGGTGGTGGCCGACCAGCCCAGCGTGTTGGTGACATGCACCTCGATCTGGCGCACGCCTTCGTAGCCGTGCTGCAGCATGGCCTCGAACCACTTGGGGTTGAGCATGCGGGTGCGGGTCTCGAGGGCGACCTGTTCGCTGAGCGTGCGCACCGTGCCGCCGCCCAGGCCGTCGCGGGTCTGGTCACCGATGTAGACCGGAGCCATCTCGGCGCTGGCGCCTTCCTTGGCGACCTTGGCGCGCTTGATGGCGCGGCTGACGCCGCCGAGGGTGTCGAAATAGGTGTCGACCGTCGTGATGCCGAGTTCGACCGAGTCGAGGTTCTGGTAGGCCAGTTGCACGTCGGCCAGCACGCTCTGCAGCAGCGCAGCCTGCTGCACCGGACGGCCGCTGCGGCCGTAGGCAAAGCCCTTGCGGCGGCTGTAGGTCTCGGCGAGTTCGTCGCCGTCCTGCCAGCGGCTGTTGTCCACCAGGCTGTTGATGTTCGCCCCGTATGCGCCTTCCGCGTTGCCGAACACGCGCAGCGAGGCAGCTTCCAGGTCGCCGCCGTGCTGCGCCTGGTAGGCCAGCGCGTGCTTGCGGATGAAGTTCTGCGCGTCGGGCTCGTCGGCACTGGCAGCCAGGAAGGCGGCCTCGGCCAGCAGCTTGATCTGCAGCGGCAGCAGGTCGCGGAAGATGCCGGACAGCGTGATGACGACGTCGATGCGCGGCCGGCCCAGTTCGGCCAGTGGCGTGAGTTCAGCGCCGGCCAGGCGCCCGTAGCTGTCGAAGCGCGGCCGGGCGCCCATCAGGGCCAGGGCCTGAGCGATCGGGCCGCCTTCGCTCTTGAGGTTGTCGGTGCCCCACAGCACCATCGCGATCGATTCGGGCAGCATGCTGCCGTCGGCCATGTGCTTGTCCAGCAGGCGCTGCGCCTGGCGGGCTCCGTCCTTCACGGCGTAGGCGCTGGGCAGGCGGAAGGGGTCGAAGCCGTGCAGGTTGCGGCCGGTGGGCAGGATGGCGGGCGTGCGCAGCAGGTCGCCACCGGGCGCCGGGCGCAGGAAGCGGCCGTCGAGCGCGCGCAGGATGCCGTCGATCTCGCGGTCCTCGGCCATCAGGCGGTCCATGTCGGCCAGGCGTTGCAGCAGGGCGAGGTCTTCGAGGTCGTCGTCGCTGGTGGGCATGCCGTGGGCCACGAGGCTTTCGATGACGGCACGGTCGGGCTTGGCGCCTTCCGAGGCTTCGGCGAAGGACATCAAGAGGTCGACCCGCTCGGCGGCGGTCGGTGCCTGGCCCACCACATGCAGGCCGTAGGGGATCAGCGTGTATTCCAGTTCCAGCACGGCGTCACCCAGGCGCGCGATGGCGGCTTCCGCTGCCGCGCCCCAAGCGGGCTCCGCGGGTGCCAGTTCCAGCGTGGCGGCTTGCGCCTGGATCATGGTCGCCAGTTCATCGCGCTCGCCCTGGGCCTCGGGCTCCAGGCCGCGGTAGCGTTCCAGCGTCTCCTTCAGCTCGACGAGGCCCTTGTACAGACCGGCCTCGGCCACCGGCGGGGTCATGTAGCTGATCAGCGTGGCGGCGGCGCGGCGCTTGGCGATGCTGCCTTCGGACGGGTTGTTGGCCGCGTAGAGGTACATGTTGGGCAGGTCGCCGATGAGCCGGTCAGGCCAGCAGCGGGCCGACATGCCGGCCTGCTTGCCGGGCATGAACTCCAGCGCGCCGTGCGTGCCGAAATGCAGCACGGCGTGGGCGGCGAAGTCCTCGCGCAGCCAGCGGTAGAAGGCCGAGAAGGCGTGGGTCGGCGCAAAGCCCTGCTCGAACAGCAGCCGCATCGGGTCGCCCTCGTAGCCGAAGGCAGGCTGGATACCGACGAACACGTTGCCGAAGCGTTCACCCAGGATCTGGATGTGGCTGCCGTCGGTCTGCTGCTTGCCGGGCGCCGGGCCCCATTGCGCCTCAATCTCCTTGAGGTACTTCTCGCGCTTCAGGTGTTCGTTGGCGGGGATGCGGTGATGCACATTGGCCAGTGCGCCGAAGCGGGCGGCATTGCCCTGGATGATGCGGTCGCGCAGTTCGTCGACCGTGGCCGGCAGCTCGACGGTGTAGCCCTCGCGCGCCATCGACGCGAGTGTGTTGTACAGCGACTCGAACACCGACAGGAAGGCGGCGGTGCCGGTGGCGCCGGCGTTGGGCGGGAAGTTGAAGATGACGGCGGCGACACGCCGCTCGGCCCGCTCGCTGCGGCGCAGGTCCACGAGCTTGCCGACACGGCTGGCCAGGGCATCGGCGCGCTCGATGCAGCTGTGCATGTCGTGGGAGTCCACCACGTTCTCGAAGCGGCAGGCATGGCTGCATCCGGTGCAGGCGATCTGGGTGCCGTTGGCGCGGCCGCCGAACACCATCGCGCCGGTGGCGCCGTCCAGTTCGGGGATGGCAACCATGATGGTCGACTCCACCGGCAGCAGCCCGCGCGGTGAGCCGCCCCACTGGTCCAGCGTCTGGAACTCGACCGGATGCACGGCCAGGTACGGCACGTCCAGCGCGGCCAGCACCTCCTCGGCGGCCTTGGCGTCGTTGTAGGCCGGGCCACCGACGAGCGAGAAGCCGGTCAGCGACACCAGGGCGTCGATGCGCGGGCGGCCGTCGGCGTCCTGGAAGTAGGCGCTGATGGCCGGGCGCTGATCCAGGCCGGTGGCAAACGCCGGGATCACGCGCAGACCGCGGGCTTCGAGCGCCGTGATCACGCCGTGGTAGTGGTCGGCATTGCCGGCCAGCAGGTAGGAGCGCATCAGCAGCAGGCCCACGGTGCCGCGGGTGCCGGTGGTGGCGACGCGGGGCAGGGCGTCGAGCGATGTCGCCATCAGGCCCGTCGCGCTGGCGTGGTTCATCTGCGGGTGGTACAGGCCCACCTCGGGGTACTCGATGGGCTGCTCGGGGCGGGCGGCGGTGCGCAGCGCCTGGCGCGGGCCCTCGGCGTAGCGCTCGACCAGCAGCTTGACCATGTTGCCGATGTTTTCCTGGGAGCCGGCCAGCCAGTACTGCAGGGTCAGGAAGTAGGCCCGCACGTCCTGGGCGGTGCCCGGGATGAAGCGCAGGATCTTGGGCAGCATGCGCAGCGTCTTCATCTGCTGCGCGCCGGCGCTGCCGTGGTGACCGTCCTTGGCCGGCGGCTTGCCGCGCAGGCGCTTGAGCAGGGCGAGCGCGCCGGTGGCCGGTGCGGACATGTCGAAGCGGCCCATGCGGGTGAGGCGGGTCACTTCCGCGGCCGACATGGCGCAGACCATGGCGTCGCAGTGGTCACGCCGTGCCTGCAGGTCGGCCAGCACGGGCATGAAGTGGTCTTCCAGGAACAGCATCGACGCGATGACGATGTGGGCCGAGGCGATGTCGGCCTTGCAGCGGGCCAGGGCCGCGGGGTGGTCGCCCCACTCGGCGGCGGCATGCACGGTCAGGCGCAGGCCCGGCAGGGTGCGGGCCAGCACCGCGTGCGCACGCTCGGCGGCGCTCGCCAGATGGCTGTCCATGGTCACGATGACCACGTTCATCGCCGGCACTGGCGGGCTAGCGGCTGAAGTGCGCCTTGGCGTCATAAAGCGTCTCCAGCGTGATGAGGGGCAGGCTGCGGCTGAGTGCGTAGGCCTCGGTGTTGCGACGGGCCTTGCCGCGCACGAAGAACGGGATCTTGCGCAGCTCGAGCTCGGCGTCGGGCGTCCAGGTGGCGGCCGTGGCGGCCGTGGCCGCCGCAGCGGTGGCGACCGTGTCGGCCGGCACCTCGATGGGGGCCGCCGGGGAGGGCGCCGCCGCGCGGCCGAGGTGGGACGGCGCGGCATCCTCGTGGAACTCGAAGTCGCCGCGGAACATGCCGAGCAGGTGCTCCTCCAAGCCCATCATGAGCGGGTGCACCCAGGTGTCGAACAGCACGTTCGCGCCTTCGAAGCCCATCTGCGGCGCGTAGCGCGCGGGGAAGTCCTGCACGTGCATCGGTGCCGAGATGACGGCACAGGGCAGGCCCAGGCGCTTGGCCGTGTGGCGCTCCATCTGCGTGCCCAGCACCAGCTCGGGGGCGGCGGCGGCGATGGCGGCCTCGACGTCGAGGTAGTCGTCGGTGATCAGGGCCTCCAGCCCGTAGGTGGCGGCGGCGGCGCGCAGCTCGCGGCCGAACTCACGGCTGTAGCTGCCGAGGCCGACGATCTGGAAGCCGAACTCCCGCGAGGCGACCCGCGCGGCCGCGATGGCATGCGTGGCGTCACCGAACACGAAAACGCGCTTGCCGGTCAGGTAGTTCGCATCGACCGACTGCGCGTACCAGGTCGAGCGGGACTGCGCCGCCGCAGCCGCGACGTCGGGCTGCAGGCCCGCGAGACTGGCCACTTCGGCGATGAAGGCCCGCGTGGCTTCGGCACCGATCGGGATGGTCTGCGTGAACGGCTGACCGAAACTGCGCTTGAGCCAGCCGGCCGCCTGCTGGGCGATCTCGGGGTAAAGCACGACGTTGAAATCGGCCTCTGCGAGGCGGGCGATGTCGGCCGGGCTGGACCCCATCGGCGCGACGACGTTGATCTCGATGCCCAGCTGGCCGAGCAGCTGCGAGATCTCGCGCACGTCGTCCCGGTGGCGGAAGCCCAGGGCCGTCGGGCCGAGGAGGTTGCAGCGGGGCACGGCCCCGCGCACGCGCGGCGTGGCCGGCTTGACGGCCAGCGTGCGCACCAGCTGGTAGAAGGTCTCGGCCGCCCCCCAGTTCTCCTTGCGCTGATAGGCCGGCAGCTCCAGCGGGATCACCGGCACCGGCAGGTTCAGCGCGGCCGCGAGGCCGCCCGGGTCGTCCTGGATCAGCTCGGCGGTGCAGGAGGCGCCCACCAGCAGGGCCTGCGGCTGGAAGCGCTCGCAGGCCGTGCGGGCGGCGTCCTGGAAGAGCTGGGCGGTGTCGCCTCCCAGGTCACGCGCCTGGAAGGTGGTGTAGGTCACCGGCGGGCGTTCGGCGCGCCGCTCGATCATCGTGAAGAGCAGGTCGGCGTAGGTGTCGCCCTGGGGCGCGTGCAGGACGTAGTGGACGCCACGCATGGCCGTGGCCACGCGCATCGCGCCGACGTGCGGCGGGCCTTCGTAGGTCCAGAGGGTGAGTTGCATGCTCAGGCGGCCAGCAACTGCCGACGGTGAAGCGGGCGGGTGAACAGCCCGGCGAGGTCGCCGGCCTGGTCAAAGCCCTGGATGGGGGTGAAGACCAGCTCGATCGACCACTTGGTGGTCATGCCTTCGGCTTCGAGCGGGTTGGCCAGGCCCAGGCCGCAGACGACGAGGTCGGGCTGGGCCGCACGGCAGCGGTCGAGCTGGCGTTCGACGTCCTGGCCTTCGGAAAGGCGCGTGTCGGCCGGCAGCCAGGCCAATTCCTCGGCGAGGTGCTGGCGGTGCAGGTAGGGCGTGCCGACTTCGATCAGCGTCATGCCCAGTTCACGCGCCAGGAAGCGGGCGAGCGGGATCTCCAGCTGGGAATCGGGGAAGAAGAACACCCGCTTGCCCGCCAGTTGCTGGCGGTGTGCGGACAGGGCCTGTACGGCACGCTGGCGCGCGGGCGCGAGGGCCCGATCGACCCCGCTGCGGCTGACGCCCAGTGCAGCACCGGCCGCATGGAACCAGGCAGCGCTGCCCTCGGCGCCCAGCGGGAAGGGCGCCGCGATGCGCCGTGCACCCCGTGACTCCAGCGCCCGGGCGGTGTCGCCCAGGAAGGGCTGGGCCAGCAGGAACTGCGTGCGCGGGCCGACGGCAGGCAGCGTCGTCGAGCTGCGCGACGGGAAGAACGAAACGCGCGGGAGGCCCATCGCGGTGAACAGGCGCCGGAACTGGTCTTCGACGACATCGGCCAGGGCCCCGACGACCATCAGCTCGGGCTCGCCCGACGTCGGCGCGGCGGGCAAGGCCGGCGCCAGGGCGGCGAGGCAGGCGTCTTCGCCTTGCGTGAAGGTGGTCTCGATGCCGCTGCCCGAGTAGTTCAGCACCCGGACCTTCGGGCTGAAGCGCTGGTTCAGGCGGCCGGCGGCGCGGGAGAGGTCGAGCTTGATGACTTCCGACGGGCAGGAGCCGACGAGGAACAGCAGGCGGATGTCGGGCCGGCGCTCCAGCAGGCGTTGCACGACGCGGTCGAGTTCGTCCTGCGCGTCGGCCAGGCCGGCGAGGTCGCGCTCATCGAGGATGGCGGTCGCGAAGCGCGGCTCGGCAAAGATCATCACGCCAGCGGCCGACTGGATCAGGTGCGCGCAGGTGCGCGACCCGACCACCAGGAAGAAGGCATCCTGCATCTTGCGGTGCAGCCAGATGATGCCGGTGAGGCCGCAGAAGACCTCCCGCTGGCCGCGTTCGCGCAGCACCGGGGCGTCGCTGCAACCCGACTCGGCCTGGATCGGGATGACGGGGCTCATCGGGCACTCCCCTGCAGCCGGGCGGCGCGCAGCTTGAGCAAGAACTGCCCCGCGTTGATCACGTAGGCGGCGTAGGCGGCGAGCGCCAGCAGCATCTGCTGGCGGGCATCGAGCCAGCCGTTGAACCAGGCCAGCAGGTAGGCCGTGTGCAGTGCCAGCACGAGCATGCTGAACACGTCTTCCCAGAAGAAGGCCGGGGCGAACAGCCAGCGGTCGAAGACGACCTTTTCCCAGATGCAGCCGGTGACCATGATCGTGTAGAGCGTCAGGGTCTTCACCAGGACGGACGCCGCCGCGGTGCTTTCGCCGGCGCCGGTCAGTAGAAACCTCAGGACCAGACCGAGGCTCACCAGGAAAACGAGGAACTGCACCGGGGCCAGCACGCCTTGCACGAGCGTCCACCGGGTGGCGTCACGCCGGGCCCGCTCCTCAGGGGAATACAGCGGGGCGCGGGCCTTCGCTGGGGCGGGAAACGAGGGCCTCAGAGGGGGCGTCGAGGCGGTGGGCTGGAGCATGGGGCCGAATCTAGGCCCGGGTTGAACAAGTGTCAATCCAGATTGACGTAATGAAAAATAGACATTTCAATCCGCTTCAGGAAAATCAGCTTGACGGGGATGGCGGCGCGGGGGACAGTGATCCCGGGCAGTCTGTCAACGTAAGCTGACTGAGCATGTCGCAGTCACGAACAAGAAATCAGACAAATCCCTTTCGCAACGGTTAGCAGTAGCGATTTCTGACGCCGCCCAGCGCCGAGTCCCGGGGCCGATCCGCCTCCTGACTCATATGGAACCCTTGCTGCCAATCCACCCCCGAGGAGACACCGGTGGCTGGATGGACATTCAACAGGCAGGCCAGGAACAGACGGCCGGCCGAGAGACGCGCAGTACAGCCTGTGCCCCACGCCCACGAAGGCGATGGCGCCCAGGCGGCGAACACCCCGTTGACGCTGGACGCGATGCTGGGCATGCAGGGCGCCTCGGAGCCCCAGGGCACCGAGGCGCAGCAGGCCCAGTTGTCACGGCTGGTCGAGCTGGAAATCATTCCGCGCCTGATGCTGATGCACCGGGTGCAGCCGCTGCGCCCGCGGCCGGTGGCGCCTGCCGTCGACATCGGCACGGCGGACGTCCAGGCCCTGTCAGAACTCGCCGTGCACGGCTCTCCGGATGGGGTGCAGGCGCGCGTGGAAGCCTTGATCGAGCAGGGTGCGTCGCATGAGCAGATCTTCCTGGACCTGCTGGCGCCTTGCGCGCGCCACATGGGTGACCTCTGGGACGACGACGTCTACAGCTTCTCCCAGGTCACGATCGGCCTGTGGCGACTGCAGCGCGTGCTTCATGAGTTGGCCGCTCCGGCAGCGCCGCTGGCGCGGGGTGATGCCCATGGCCAGCGCGTGCTGATGGCCGCGGTGCCGGGCTCGCAGCACACCTTCGGTGTGACGATGGTGGCCGAGTTCTTCAGCCGGGCCGGCTGGGACGTCGTCTGCGAGCCGCGCGCCAGCTGGCAGGACCTGCGGTCGCGATCGAGCCGTGAATGGTTCGACGTCTTCGGCCTGTCGGTGTCCGCAAGTGACAGTCTGGCCCTGGTGGCCTCTGCTATTCTCGATATCCGCAGGGCGGCGGCCAACCCGCAGCTCTTCGTGATGGTGGGCGGGCCTCTGGCCGCCTCGATGCCGGATCTCGCCCGACGCTGTGGTGCCGATGCAATGGCGAGTGATGCGCCTTCTGCGGTGGCTGCTGCCTGCGGCAGCCTGCGGCGAAGCGCCAAGTCGGCATGAACGCCATCGCCCCCCAGTCCACCGACCACACCGACCGTCCTTCATGACCTTCGGTGGCCTCTTGCCACCTTTGCAACTCAGGGAGTTCGATGCACACCCCCGGCAGCGCGGCCGCGACGCAGCTTTTTGAGGCTCCGGAGCTTCACTTCTCCGACTTGAGCGCCGATGTGCTCGCGGGCGTGGTGGCTGCGGCCACGGACCTGGCGCTCGTCGTCGACGGCCAAGGCGTGATCCGCGACGTGTCTCTCAACGCAAGCCAGGCGGCAGAGCTCGCCGAGCTGCGCCAGTGGGTGGGCCGTCGTTGGGTGGAGACGGTGACCATCGAGAACCGTGGCAAGGTCAACGCGATGCTCAACGCAGCGGCGTCGGGTGCGCCGGTGGGAGCCATGCCAGACCGCCAGGTCACGCATGCGCTCACTGGTGGGCTGGACCTGCCGGTCAGCTACAGCATCGTGCCGCTTGGTGCCCGTGGCGGCCTTCTGGCGCTTGGCCGCGATCTCCGTGAGGTCGCCGCGGCGCAGCAGCGCCTGGTCGACGCCCAGCAGTCGATGGAGCGCGACTACCTGCGGCTTCGCCACACCGAGGCGCGCTACCGGCTGCTGTTCGAGGCGGTCGATGAGGCCGTGCTGGTGCTGGACGCCACATCCCTGGTCGTCTTCGAACACAACGCTGCTGCGGTGCGGCTGCTGGCGGACGGATCGCGACGCATCGTCGGGCGCAGCGCGCTGGACCTGCTGGCGCCCGCCCATCACGCCGACGTTCAGGCGCGCTTCGCGCAGGCCCGCGCGGCAGGGCGCTCTGACGAGTTGCTGGTGCAGCTGGCATCGGGCGGCGTCAACGTGCGTCTGGCGGCCTCGGCCTTCAAGCAGGACAGCACCACGCTGCTGCTCGTGCGACTGTCCCTGCCCAACGGCGGTGTGGCGGGCGCTCCGGCGCCGGCACGTGCTGCCGAGGGCCCCTCGCTGAATGACCTGGTCAACACGCTGCCGGACGCCTTCGTGCTGACCGACATGCAGGGCCGCATCCTGAGCGCCAACCAGGCGTTCGCCGACATGCTGCAGCTGCCGCCGGGTGAGTTGCCGCAGGGCCAGCCGCTGGACCGCTGGCTCGGCCGCACGTCGGTGGACCTCAACGTGCTGATCGGCAGCCTGCGCCAGCACGGTGTGCTGCGCCTCTTTCCAACCACGCTGCGCAGCGGCCTGGGTGAGCCCAACCCGGTCGAGATCTCGGCCGTGGCGGTGGTCGACGGGCCGCAGCCCTGCCTGGGTTTTGCGATCCGCGACGTGGCTCGCCGGCTGCAGGCCGATGCACGGGCGCCGCGGCAGTTGCCGCGGTCGGTGGAGCAGTTGACCGGTCTGGTCGGGCGCCTGCCGTTGAAGGACATCGTCGGCGAGACGACCGACCTGATCGAGCGCCTGTGCATCGAGGCGGCGCTGGAACTGACGCGAGACCATCGCGCGTCGGCCGCAGAGATGCTGGGCCTGTCCCGCCAAAGTCTCTACGTGAAGCTGCGCCGTTACGGCATCTTGGGCGACCACGGCGGCGACGACTCGACGACCGAGGACTGACCGGCCGTTCGGGTGTGACGCCGCTGGACGCACCCCGATGTAAATCAGACTTGACATGCCCCTGCGTCAGCCCAGAATAGGCTGCATGCAGCGCCCCGCTCTTTCGGCTGTCGCCGAACTGCTCAAGCCCATCACCTGGTTTCCGCCGATGTGGGCTTTTGGCTGCGGCGTCGTGGCCTCGGGGCTGCCGGCGGACGGGCGCTGGCCCGTCATCGTGGCGGGCGTGCTGCTGGCCGGACCGTTCGTGTGCGCCACCAGCCAGGCCGTGAACGACTGGTTCGACCGGCATGTCGATGCGATCAACGAACCCCAGCGCCCCATCCCGTCCGGCCGCATGCCGGGGCATTGGGGCCTCTACATCGCCGTCCTGTGGACGCTGCTGTCCCTGCTGCTCGCCTGGCAACTGGGCTTCGCCGGCTTCGTGGCTGCCGGGGTGGGCCTGCTGCTGGCCTGGGCCTACAGCGCGCCGCCGCTGCGCCTGAAGCGCAACGGCTGGTGGGGCAATGCCGCCTGCGGCCTGTGCTACGAAGGCCTGGCCTGGATCACCGGCGCCGCCGTCATGGCCATGGGCCAGTGGCCGGACGGCCGCTCCCTCGCGCTGGCCCTGCTCTACAGCCTCGGCGCACACGGGATCATGACCCTCAACGATTTCAAGTCCATCACGGGCGATCGGCAGATGGGCATCCGCTCGCTGCCGGTGATGCTCGGCGCCCCGCGTGCCGCTCAGGTGGCAAGCCTCGTCATGGCGCTGCCGCAGGTCATCGTCATCGCGCTGCTCGTGTCCTGGGGGCAGGGCGGGCATGCGCTGGCCATCGCCGGCCTGCTGGCCGTGCAGGCGCTGATGATGCGCCGCTTCATCGCCGAGCCGCTGAAGCGGGCGCTCTGGTACAGCGGCGCGGGTGTGCCCCTGTACGTGTCGGGGATGCTGGTCAGCGCCTTCGCGCTGCGAGGAGTGGTGGCATGAGTGCGCAGTTCGGATGGCTGGGCGTCGTGCGCCTGGGGCTTGTGCAGGCGGCGCTGGGCGCCATCGTCGTGCTGACCACCTCGACGCTCAACCGCGTGATGGTCGTGGAGATGGCCCTGCCGGCGCTGCTGCCCGGGCTGCTGCTCGCCTGGCACTACATCGTGCAGGTCGCGCGGCCGCGCATGGGGCACGGCGCCGACCAGGGGCGCCAGTGCACACCGTGGATCCTGGGCGGCATGCTCACGCTCGCGGCCGGCGGCTGGCTGGCGGCAGTCGCGACGGTCACGATGGGCACGCAACAACTGGCCGGCATCGCGCTGGCGCTGCTGGCCTACGGTCTGATCGGCGTCGGTGTGGCGGCCAGTGGCACGTCGCTGCTGACCCTGCTGGCCAAGCGTGTGGCGCCCGAGCGCCGCGCGGCGGCGGCCACGACCGTCTGGATCATGATGATCGCCGGCTTCGTCGTGACGGCCGGCGTCTCCGGCAGCCTGCTCGATCCCTTCTCGCCCGAGCGGCTGCTGCGCGTGTCGGGCGGTGTGGCGGTGTCTGCCGTGCTGCTGGCCTGCGTGGCGATGTTCCGGCTCGAATCCGGCACCCGGGCATCAGCGCCCGAGGCGCCGGAGGCCTCGGTGTCGTTCGGGGCTGCCCTGCGCGGTGTGTGGGCCGAGCCCAAGGCCCGGCGCTTCACGGTCTTCGTCTTCGTCTCGATGCTGGCCTACAGCATGCAGGACCTGATCCTGGAGCCCTTCGCCGGGGTCGTGTTCGGCCTGACACCGGGCGGCACCACGCGCCTGTCGGGCACGCAGCACGCCGGTGCGCTGACGGGCATGCTGCTCGCAGCCGGGGCCGGCAGCCGCTGGGCAGGCGGGCGCTGGGGCAGCCTGCGGCGCTGGACGGTGTGGGGCTGCGTGGCCTCGGGCCTGACGCTGTTCGGCCTGGTGATGGCCGGCCTGCAGGGCCCGGGCTGGCCGCTGCCGGCCAACGTCTTCCTGCTCGGCCTGTGTACTGGGGCGTTTTCCATCGCGGCCATCGGCTCCATGATGGGGCTGGCGGGCGAGGGCGGCCCGGGCCACGAAGGCGTGCGCATGGGCCTGTGGGGCGCCGCGCAGGCACAGGCGTTTGCGCTGGGCGGCGTGGTCGGCACGGGCGCGAGCGACGTGGCGCGCTGGCTGATCCGCGATACCGGCATGGCCTATGGCATTGTCTTCTTCATCAATGCCGGTCTCTTCATCGTCGCCGCGTGGTTGGCCGCGCATGTGGATCCGCGCTCCACGCGGCAGGCGCCGATGTTCCTGGGTCTGCTGAGGAGGGCGCCATGAGTGAGACACCCGTCGTCGATTTCGACGCGGTCGTGGTGGGCGGCGGGCCGGCGGGTGCCACGGCAGCCGATGACCTCGCGCGCCAGGGCCGCTGCGTGCTGCTGCTGGACCGCGCCGGGCGGATCAAGCCCTGTGGCGGCGCGATTCCGCCGCGTGCCATCCAGGACTTCGCCATCCCCGACCACCTCCTCGTCGCCCGCGCCACGGCCGCGCGCATGATCTCGCCCAAGGCGGTCGAGGTCGACATCCCCATCGAGGGCGGCTTCGTCGGCATGGTCGACCGCGAGCAGTTCGACGAATGGCTGCGCGAGCGGGCCGCCTCGCACGGGGCCGAGCGCCGCGTGGGCAGCTTCGAGCGCCTGACGCGCGACGACGACGGCATCAGCGTCGTTCACTTCCGCGGCGCCGACGGGCCGGAGAGCGTGCGCACCCGCGCAGTCATCGGGGCCGACGGCGCGCGCTCCCAGGTGGCCCAGCAGGCCGTGCCCGGCGCCGACCGGGGCCGCTTCGTCTTTGCCTACCACGAGATCATCGCCGTGCCCGAGCAGTCGCCGCCGGGCTACGCGCCGAGCCGCTGCGAGGTGCACTACCGCGGCAGCCTGTCGCCCGACTTCTACGGCTGGGTGTTCCCGCACGGCGCCAGCGTCAGCGTCGGCACAGGCAGTGCCGACAAGGGCTTCTCCCTGCGACGCGGCGTGATGGAATTGCGCGCCAATGCGGGCCTGGCCCATGCCCGCACGTTGCGTCGTGAGGGTGCACCCATCCCGATGAAGCCCTTGCCCCGCTGGGACAACGGCCGCGACGTGGTGCTGGCGGGGGACGCTGCCGGCGTGGTGGCGCCAGCGTCAGGCGAGGGTATCTACTATGCGATGCTGGGTGGGCGACTGGCAGCGGAGGCGGTCCAGCAAATGTTGCAGAGCGGTGACGCCCGCGCCCTGGCGTCCGCCCGCAAGCGCTTTATGCGCGAACACGGCCGCGTGTTTTGGGTGCTGGGCATGATGCAGCACTTCTGGTATTCGAGCGACAAGCGCCGCGAGCGCTTCGTGAGCATCTGCCGCGACCGTGACGTGCAGCAACTCACCTTCGACGCCTACATGCACAAGCGCCTCGTGCGCGCCCGGCCCTTGGCCCATGTGCGCATCTTCTTCAAGGACATGGCCCACCTGCTGGGCCTGGCACGGGTGTGAGGCTCGAGTGAGCGAATCTGAACTTTTGTTGCGGTTGGTGGAAGTCGTTTTGCTGGCAAGCCTGATCGAACTGCTCTGGCTTCTGACCCACATCAGTGCAGCGCCGCGCGGTCTGCTGCCCAATCTGCTGGCCGGGCTCAGCCTGGCCCTGGCCTTGCGCCTGGGCCTCGGGGGTGCCGGCACGGCCTGGGTCGCCGCCTGTCTGGTGGCGGCCGGGGTCTGTCATGTGTTCGACCTTCGGGCCCGCTGGCACCGACCGGTCGCGTCTCTTTCACCCGATGCCAGCAGACTAGAAAGGTTCCTTCCATGAACAGCCGTCGCCAGTTCATCCAGCTCATCCCCGTCGCCGGGGCCGGCCTCTTTGCCGGTACCGCGTGGTCGCAAGCCATGGTGGACGAGAAGGACGCCACTGCGGTCTCGCTCGGCTACCACGCCGATGCCTCCAAGGTCGACAAGGCCAAGCAACCCAAGTACGTCGCGGGCTCCGCCTGCGGCAACTGCTCGCTGTACCAAGGCAAGGCCGGTGCCGCTGCCGGCGGGTGCCCGATCTTCGCGGGCAAGCAGGTGTCGGCCAAGGGCTGGTGCACTGCCTACGTGAAGAAGGCGGCCTGAGCATCGACGCGCTCACGCTCCGAGCCGGCGGCAGGCCCTCATGAGGCTGCTGCCCGCCGACCTGCCGGAGCGTGCAGCGCTCTCGATGGAGGTGCACGCGCGTCCCTCCGAGCCACTCGCGGCGCCGGGGCGGGCGAGCTACTGTGCGGTGCTGGTCGACGCCGACGAGCGCGAGCGCGAGCTGGCCCACCTCGGCCGGCTGTGCCGCCAGCACGGCCAGCCCGCGCCGGCCGCCGATGCCGTTCACTGGAGCGGCACCGTCGGCCCCCTGCGTGTGAAGTGGGAACGTCACGGCGAGTTCTCCAGCTACACCTTCCTGATGGCGTCCACGGGGGGCGACCCCTTCGTCGACACCGCGGCGGCGCAGCTGCCCGCCCACTGGCTGGCGGCAGTGCCCGGCATGACGGTCTACGCCGGCCACGCCGAGCTGCTGTCGCCCGCGGAGGGCCGCGAGCTCAGCGAGCTGCTGCGCACGAGCTTCGGCGAGCGCATGGTGGTGGGCAGCGCCGTGGGTGACGGCGCAGGCCTCGCCTATTCCGATTTCCTGACCCACCCGGACGGCTTCGGCCGCTTCCTGCTGATCGACCAGGGCCTGTCGCCCCTGGTCGCCGGCCGCATGATCCAGCGCCTCTTCGAGATCGAGGCCTACCGCATGATGGCGCTGCTGGCCTTCCCGGTGGCGCGGCGCCTGTCCCCCCGGCTGCTGGCCATCGAGCGCGCGCTGGCTTCGCTGGCCGACAGCATCGCCGCCGAGAGCGCCCGTGAGGCTGGCCGCGACGAGAACCTCCTGCAGGAACTCACCCGGCTGGCCGCCGAGATCGAGAGCGGTCTCGCCGCCAGTCAGTTCCGCTTCGGCGCCTGCCGGGCCTATTCGGAGCTGGTGCGCACGCGCATCGGCGAGCTGCGCGAACGGCGCCTCACTGGCCTGCAGACGCTGGACGAATTCATGTCCCGCCGTTTCACGCCCGCCGTGGCCACCTGCGCCACCGTGTCGCAGCGCATGCACGACCTCTCCGAGCGGGTCGCCCAGGCCAGCCACCTGCTGTCCACGCGCGTGGACATCGTGCGCGAGCAGCAGAACCTGGCCCTGCTCGCATCGATGGACCGCCGCGCCCGGCTGCAGCTGCGCCTGCAGCAAACGGTGGAGGGCCTGTCGATCGCCGCCATCGTGTACTACATGGCTGGTGTCGTGGGCTACATGGTCAAGGGCAGCCGGTCCCTGGGCATGAAGTTCGACGCCGATCTCGTCGTGGGCCTCAGCGTGCCGGTGCTGGCGCTGCTGGCCTACCAGGCTGTGCGCCGCGCGCGCCGCCACGCCAGCGAACAGGACCCTCACTGACATGGGCACCCCCTATCCCTTCTCCGCCCTCGTCGGCCAGGACGACATGAAGCGCGCGATCCTCATCGCCGCGGTCGAACCCGCCATCGGCGGCCTGCTCGTGCTGGGCGACCGCGGCACCGGCAAGTCCACCGCCGTGCGCGGCCTCGCGGCCCTGCTGCCCAAGATGCGGGCCGTGCAGGGCTGCCGCTACCACTGCGACCCGCAAGTGCCCGGCGGCTGCGACGACTGCGCCCACCTGCGCTCCGGCGTGCGCGTTCGCACCGAGGAGCTGCCGGTGCCCGTGGTGGACCTGCCGCTCGGCGCCAGCGAAGACCGTGTGCTCGGCGCACTCGACCTGGAGCGGGCGCTGTCCCAGGGCGTGAAGGTCTTCGAGCCCGGCCTGCTGGCCAAGGCGCACCGGGGCTTCCTGTACATCGACGAAGTCAACCTGCTCGAAGACCACCTCGTCGACCTGCTCATCGACGTGGCCGCCTCGGGCGAGAACGTCATCGAGCGCGAGGGCCTGAGCCTGCGCCACCCGGCGCGCTTCGTGCTGATCGGCAGCGGCAACCCGGAGGAGGGCGAGCTGCGACCGCAGCTGCAGGACCGCTTCGGCCTGTCGGTGGAGGTCCGCACGCCCGCGGCCATCCCCGAGCGCGTGGAGGTGGTGCGCCGCCGCGATGCCTACGAGCGTGACCCCGCTGGCTTCTGCGCGCAGTGGGCCAAGGCCGACGCCAAGGTGCGCAAGCAGATTCTGCAGGCCCGCGAGCGGCTGCCCGACGTGGCCGTGGGCGACGACATCCTGCAACGCGCCGCCGAGTTGTGCGTGGCCGTCGGCAGTGACGGCCTGCGCGGCGAACTCACGCTGATGCGCGCCGCGCGGGCCCAGGCGGCGCTGGACGGCGCGTCGGCCGTCTCGCTGCAGCACCTGCGCGACGTGGCCGTGCCCGCCCTGCGCCACCGCCTGCGCCGCAATCCGCTGGACGACACCGCCTCGGGCGAGCGCATCGAACGCGCGGTGACCGAGCTGTGGGCCTGACCGACTGGCCCCCGGCCTGGCAAGCGGCCTGGCTGTTGGCCGTGGACCCGGCCGGCCTCGGTGGGCTGTGCCTGCGCGGTGGTGCCAGCCCCGCGCGTGACGCGCTGCTGGCCGGCTTGCGACAAGCGCTGCCGCCGGGCACGCCGTGGCGGCGCCTGCCGCTGCAGGTCGACGACGACCGCCTGCTCGGCGGGCTGGACCTGGGCCTGAGTCTCGCCGCGGGCCGCCCCGTGATGCAGACCGGCCTGCTGGCGGAAGCCGCAGGCGGTGTCGTGCTGCTGCCGATGGCCGAGCGCGCCGAGCCGGGGCTGGCCGCGCGCCTCGCTGCCGCGCTGGAGCCGGGCGCGACGCCACTGTGCATCGTCGCGCTCGATGAAGGCCAGTCCCCCGACGAGAGCTTGCCCGCCTCGCTGCTGGAACGTCTCGGCCTCATCGCCACGGTCACCGCAGACGCGCCACCCGGGCCGTTGCCGGACCTTGCCGCCGCGCGCCAACGCCTGAGCGCCGTCAGCTGCGACGACGCGACCGTGCAGGCTCTGTGCGCCACCGCCGCCGCACTGGGCCTCGCCTCGATGCGCACCGCCTGGCACGCCTGGTGCGCCGCGCGCGCCGCTGCCGCATTGGCCGGCCGCACCGAAGTCGCCCAGGCCGACGCCGAACTGGCGGCCCGCCTCGTGCTCGCACCCCGCGCCCGCGCGCTGCCCCAGTCTCCCGAGGCGGAGCCCGACGCGCCACCGCCGCCGCCCGACACCTCGCCCGCGCAAGAGCCGCCCCCTGCGGAGGGCGATGCCGACGTCGACGTGCGTGAGTTGCAGGAGCAGACCCTCGCCGCGGCCCAGGCCGCCATCCCGGCCGGCCTGCTCGAAAGCCTCGCCGGCGCGGCGTCTCCGCAGGGCGGTGGTGGCGGCCGCCGCGGCGCACCGGCCAAGCCGGCCCAGAGCGGCCGTCCGCTCGCCTCGCGCCGCGGCACGCTGAGGGCGGGCCAGCGTCTCGACCTGCTCGCCACGATGCGAGCCGCCTTGCCATGGCAGCGCCTGCGAGAGCGCGAACGGGATCAGCAAGGCCTGCCCCCTGCCGGCGCGCGGCTCCTGCTGCGCCGTGATGACTTCCATCTGAAGCGCTACCGCCGGCCGCAGGAGACCACCACGGTCTTTGTCGTCGACGCCTCCGGCTCGCAGGCGCTCAACCGCCTGGCCGAGGCCAAGGGCGCGGTCGAGTTGCTGCTGGCCGACTGCTACGTGCGCCGCGACCGCGTCGCGCTGCTGGCCTTCCGGGGCGCGGGCGCCGAGCTGCTGCTGCCGCCCACCCGCTCCCTCGCCCGGGCGCGCCGCTCGCTCGCGAGCCTCCCCGGCGGCGGCGGCACGCCCCTGGCTGCGGGGCTGGAGGCCGCGTGGCTGCTGGGCTGCGGCGTGCAGGCCCGCGACGGCGGCCGCGCCGTGCTCGTCTTCCTGACCGACGCCCGCGCCAACATCGCCCGCGACGGGTCCCCGGGTCGCACGCAGGCCGCGCAAGATGCACTCACCGTGGCCGCCCGCCTGCGCGCTGAAGGCCTGGCCAGCCTGTTGATCGACACCTCACCCCGCCCGGAGCCGGCTGCCATGGCGCTGGCCCAGGCGATGGGGGCCCGCTACGTGCCACTGCCCCACGGGCAGGCCGCCCAGGTGCATGGGGCGGTGGCGGCGGCGCTTTGAACGCAGGAGGCGGCGCCATCCACGCGCGGGGCGCGATGCTGACCGTGTGAGTCACCGTGAAGCGCACGTTCGCACAGCGCCGGCCTGCGTCACCTGCCGCCTCAAGCGGCTGAGTTCAGGGTCTACATTCGACGAAGATGCCAACCATGCTCTATGACATCCGGACGGCAGGCGTCGACACGAGCTTGCTTTGGGGCCTGTCGGCCGTTCTTGCAGCCATCGCGATGTTCCTGGCGGTCGCGTACCCACGAACGGACCGGCGCCGCGCGCCGCGGGTGCTTCCCGGTGCGCTCCTGGCGATCTCGGCCGCGGTGCTCGGGGGCACCGGGTGGAACGGTTTTGCACGCCGCGCCGACTGCGTCGCAGCGCTCGACGAGGGCCGATACGACACCGTGGTGGGCCCGTTGGAATCGGTTGAGCGAATCAACGTCCCGGGCAAGTTCTCGCTGCAGGAGATGCGCTTCACGGTGGGGGGGCGAACGTTCGTCGAGCCCCATCAGCTCAGCGGGGTTTGCGGGCTGGCCCGGCGATTCACCGATACGAAGGCGCCTGCGCTCGGCACGCCGCTGCGTGTGCTGTACGTGGGTGAGGCAGTCGTGCAGGTTCAGCGCGACACCGGTGAGCCGCGCTGATCTGCCCAGCAGGGCAGGGTGAACCGCGCCGCGGCGCCGGCCTCACGGTGTCACGCGTCTGCTCGCTTGGGCACCGTAGACTTCGCGCCATCACAAAGCCTTGCCCAGGGAGAGGAGCCATGGATCAGCATCGGAGGATGCCTGCCAGCTTCAGCGATGCCAGACCGCATCTGCGTCCACTGATTCGAGGGCGCTGGCATCTCGAAATGCCCCGGCTCCAGGCGCAGATCGAGGACGCGAGCTTCGACGGCCACCTCGCGAGCATGCCCTTCAGCCACGACAGCGTCGTCCTGCTGGGCTACGACATGCCGGAGCGTGTCATGCAGGTGGGGCCGAGCGAGCTGGCCGACTGGAACATCTCTTTCCAGGAAGGCCTCAAGATGGCCGTGCAGAACCTGCGCGCCCTGACGCGCCCGAGCTTCCACGCCATGAAGAGCGGTGCGCAGGTGGGCGACTGGGACGACGGCTACGACGCCTCGCGCATCCTGTTGCCGGAGGTCATCCGCGCATGCGGTATCGACGACGATCTGGTCATCATGCTGCCGTCGCGCCGCGCGGGCATGCTGGTCGCGCCGGTCGGCTCGCTGGAGGCTCAGCGCTGGATGATCGATTGCTCGCGCCAGTTGATCGAGGAGCATGGCGGCCTGATCTCCACGGCCATGTTCCGCTACCAGGACCGGCGCGTGACGACCCACCAGCCTGCGGACGCCCAGCTCGCCCGGAAATTGGCCGACCTGCAGATCGTGGCGGCGAACGCGCTGTACGCCGAGCAGAAGAGCCTGCTGGAGGCCCTGCACGCCAAGCAGGGCCGTGACGTCTTCGTCGCCAGCTACCAGGTGGCCGAGCGCCCGGGGCTGCGGGCGTCCGCCTGCTCCTGGACCCGGGGCGTCACTGCGTTGCTGCCCAAGACGGACCTGGTCAGCATGGTGGTGCTCGACCCCAGCGGGGGAGAGCGGCATCAGGTCAAGGTGCTCGACTGGGACACCATGGCCCAACTCGCCGGCGAGCGCTTGAGGCCGGTCGATGCCTACCCGCCCCGGTTCATGGTTTCGGAATTCCCGCCGGAGGACGCGTTGGCGAGAGCGCCGGCAGCCCGGGTCTGAACCCGACGCAAGCCCGCTGTCGCTCAGCACGTGGCAGCTGCTCGGGGTGGGCTTGCGGGGTGTGCGAGTCTGCTGGCTGCACGGACCGTGATCGAGGTGCCCCGGCCATGGCTCGCTTTGGACGATCATTCGGCAGCGGTTCGTGTGGTGCCCGCGCTCGTAAGATGAAGTGATGCCCGGTTGTCGAGGAACACTTTTGCGTTCAGCTCATCGAGCGTTGGCTACTGCCACGTTTCTGATGGTCCTTCTGCCCCGCATCGGCTGGTCGGCAGAGGCGGTTGACCGCGCCGATTCACCCATTGACCGCCAGCTGCGGGTCATCGAGGCCGCGACGGGGCCCTCTGAACGACGGCGGCTGGCGAGCGAGCTGGTCGACCTTTGCGCATTCCCGCCCGGCAATGGGGCCCTCCGCCTGAATGCAGCACAGATGGGGCGCCTGACGCGCCTGCTGGAGGACCCGGAGCCCTGGATACGGGCAAACGCCGCGGCATGCCTGGGCTTCAATGGCCCGGCGGCTGCTCAAGCACTGCCCGCCTTGCGCGAAGCGCAGCGTCGAACGTCCATCGTGGACTATCCCGGGTTTCCCGGCTTGCCCGAGGCGTCACAGCCTCGGGAGCTGATCGGCACTGCCATCCGCCGCATCGAAGGCGCCATCCCGGTACGTAACACCGTGGGCGCGTCTTCGCCGGGAACCTGACCGGCCCCCTCACTTCGGCAAAGGCCGTCGGATATCAGACCGACGGGGCCTGCGGGACTCCGGGCGGCTGATCTCCTGCTGCCGCCGGCCGCACCTGCGCCCACAACGCCCCCAACAGCGGCGCCACACGCTCCGGCGCTTCCTCATGCGCCAGGTGGCCCAGCCCCGGCAGGGGCACGAACTTCGCACCCTTGAGCCGGCGGGCCAGTTCGAGGGAGCGCACCGGGGCGAGTGTGCGGTCGGCCAGGCCGGCGACCAGCCACAGCGGCAGTTGCAGTTCGGGCAGGCGCGCTTGCAGTGTGTCGAGTTGCCAGTTCGCCAGCATGTCGAGCACGCCGCGCACGTGGTCCGGCTGTTGCAGGAGCTGGCGGTAGTGCGACACGGCCGATTCGGTCAGCCGGGAGCCGGTCGAGGCGATCAGGTTCGTGAGGGCCCGGGGTTGCGAGGCGTGGCGCGTGACCCAGCCCGGCAGCAGCTCGCTGCGTGACGCCAGCCGGGCCACCGCCGGGGCCACCAGCCCCATCAGCCCGGGCAGGGGCTCCAGGGCGCCATTGACCGCGAGCAGGCCGCGTGCGTCGGGCAGGGCGCCGTCCAGGCGCATCTGGGCCATGACCGCCGCGCCGGCGGAGTGCCCGGCCACGAGCTGGGGCGCCCAGTCCATCCCCCGCAACAGCGCTGCCACCGCCTGGGCCATGCGTGGCAGGCTGGCGCTGCGGTCGGCGAAGGCGTCGGTGCCGCCATGCCCGGGCAGGTCGGGCACCAGCAGCTCGAAATCCGCCGCCAGCCGCGGCGCGCAGCCGGCCCAGGACTGCCACGACGACCCCGTGCCGTGCAGCAGCAGCAGGCGAGGCAGCCCCGCCGCGCCCGGCGCGCGGGTGCGCATCACCCGCCAGCGCAGGCCGCCGGCCATCACGGTGCAGGGGGCGGGAATGTCGGGATGCATCCTGGGTTGTCAACTAAAGTGGACAAGCATAGGATCAAACGATGTTGACACCAAGCCAGGGCTTGCCTGCCGTCACGCCCCCTCAGGCGCACGCCGTCGTGATCGGCAGCGGCTTCGGGGGGCTGGCGGCTGCCGTGCGGCTGGGGGCCCGCGGCTACCGCGTGACCGTGCTGGAGCAGCTCGACGCCCCCGGCGGCCGCGGCTACGTGCACCGGCAGGACGGCTTCACCTTCGATGCCGGCCCCACCGTCATCACCGCGCCCTTCCTGTTCGAGGAGCTGTGGTCGCTGTGCGGCCGGCGCATGGCCGACGACATCGACCTGCGGCCGGTGGCGCCTTTCTACCGTGTGCGCTTCGACGATGGCTCCACCTTCGACTACAGCGGCGACCCTGACGCCATGCGCGCCGAGGTCCGCCGCCTGGCGCCCGGCGACGAGGACGGCTACGAATGTTTCCTGAAGGCCAGCGAGGCAATCTACAAGGTCGGCTTCGAGCAGCTGGGCCATGTGTCCTTCGAGCGCTGGACCGACATGGCCCGCGTGCTGCCCGACCTACTCAAGCTGGAGGGCTACCGCACCGTCTGGGGCCTGGCCTGCAAGCACGTCAAGAACGAGAAGCTGCGCGTGGTGCTGACCTTCCAGTCGCTGCTGGTTGGCGGCAACCCGTTCTCCACGACGTCGGTCTACTGCCTGATTGCCTTCCTGGAGCGGCGCTTCGGCGTGCACTTCGCCATGGGCGGTACCGGGGCGCTGGTGCGCGGCCTGGTGAACCTGATCGAAGGGCAGGGCGGCCGCGTGCAATGCGGGCAGACCGTGCAGGAGATCCTGGTGGAAGACGGCCGCGCCTGCGGTGTGTGCCTGGCCAGCGGTGAGCGGCTGGGCGCGGACGTGGTCGTGTCCAACGCCGATGCCGCCTGGACCTACAGGCACCTGCTGCCCGCGCGCCACCGCCGGCACTGGACGGACAAGCGCATTGCCAAGGCGCGCTACTCGATGAGCCTCTTCGTCTGGTACTTCGGCACCCGGCGCCAGTACCCGGACGTGGCCCACCACACCATCTCGCTGGGGCCGCGCTACCGGGGCCTGCTGGACGATATCTTCGCCAAGAAGCACCTGGCGGATGACTTCAGCCTCTACCTCCACCGCCCCACGGCGACCGACCCGAGCCTCGCGCCTCCCGGCTGCGACACCTTCTACGTGCTGGCCCCCGTGCCCCACCTGGACGCCGGCGTGAACTGGCGCGAGCGCGCCGAGCCCTACCGCGCGTCGATTGCCCGGCGCCTCTCCGAGACGCTGCTGCCCGGGCTCGAGCAGGAGGTGGTCAGCTCGCTGATGCTCACGCCGCAGGACTTCCAGGACCGGCTCAGTTCCTACAAGGGCGCGGCCTTCGCGATGGAACCGGTGCTCACGCAGAGCGCCTGGTTCCGCCCGCACAACCGCAGCGAGGAGGTGGCCCACCTCTACCTCGTCGGCGCGGGCACGCACCCGGGCGCCGGGCTGCCGGGCGTGCTGTCGTCGGCCCGCGTGCTCGATGCCGTCGTGCCGCATGGCCGCGAGATGGCGCGCCACTTCCCACCCCCGGCCGAGGAGGGCTTTGCCCATGTCCGACCTGCATGAACTGCTGGAGGCCGACCTCGCCGTCTGCCGGGCGAGCCTGGCCCATCACTCCAAGACTTTCCACGCGGCCTCGCTGCTGCTGCCGCCCGCCGTGCGCGCGCCGGCGACCGTGCTCTACGGCTTCTGCCGGCTGGCGGACGACACGGTGGACGTCGAAGGCGGGCGACGGCTCGCCATCACCCAACTGCGCCGCCGGCTCGACCGCGTCTTCGAAGGCCGCCCCCAGCCTGTCGCGGCGGACCGGGCGCTGGCGGCGGTGGTCGCGCGCTACGCCATCCCGCGGGCGCTGCTGGACCTGCTGCTTGAAGGCCTCGCATGGGACGTCGACGGCCGGCGCTACGAGACCCTGAATGACCTGCAGGCCTATGCTGCCCGCGTGGCCGGCAGCGTCGGCGCGATGATGAGCCTGCTGATGGGCGTGCGCGACCCCGCGGCGCTGGCTCGCGCCTGCGACCTGGGCGTGGCCATGCAGCTGTCCAACATCGCCCGCGACGTGGGTGAGGACGCCCGCATGGGGCGCCTGTACCTGCCCGAGCAATGGCTGCGCGAGGTGGGCATCCCGCCAGACGCCTGGTTGGCCGACCCGCGTTACAGCCCGCCGCTGGCCGACGTGGTGCAGCGGCTGCTGGAGGCCGCCGAGGTGCTGTACGAGCGCGCCGCGGCGGGCATCGCCAGCCTGCCGTTGGGCTGCCGCCCGGGCATCAATGCCGCCCGGCTGCTGTATGCCGGAGTCGGCCATGAAGTGGCGCGGGCCCATTGCGACTCCATCAGCCGGCGCGCCGTGGTGCCCGGCGCGCGCAAGCTCGGGCTGCTGGCCCTGGCCGCGGTGAGCCTGCGCCCGTCGCGCCGCCTGCTTCACGCGGCCGTGCTGCCCGCCTGCGAGCCCCTGCTGGCCGCCGTGGCCGGGGTGCCGGCCCCGGCACGCGCACCGCGCGCGGAGGTGGTCATCGACCTGTTCTCGCGCCTGGAGCGCGAAGACCGCCAGGCGCATTGGCAAGGGAGAGCCGCATGACGGTGCTGGCCCTGGGCCTGAACCACGGCAGCGCGCCGCTGGACCTGCGCGGCCGCTTCGCCATCCCGATGGAAGCGCTGGGGCGCAGCGTGCAGGGCCTGCGCCAGCACCTGGCCCAGGCGCAGCCGGAAGTGGCCATCCTGTCCACCTGCAACCGCACCGAGCTGTACGTGGGCCTGCCCACCGGCGCCTGCCCGCGGCATGCGATGGCGCTGGCCGAGCCCGCCATTGAATGGCTGGCCGCGCATGGCGGCACGCAGGCGGCGGAGCTGCGCACGCACAGCTACTTCCGCGAAGGCGCCGAAGCCGCGCGGCATGCCTTCCGCGTGGCGGCGGGGCTGGACTCCATGGTGCTGGGCGAGCCGCAGATCCTCGGCCAGATGAAGGCTGCGGTGCGCGAGGCCCACAGCGCCGGCGCCCTCGGCACGACGCTGCACCAGATGTTCCAGCGCAGCTTTGCCGTGGCCAAGGAAGTGCGCACCCGGACCGAAATCGGCGCGCATGCCGTGAGCCTGGCGGCCGCCGCGGTGCGCCTGGCGCAGCAGCTCTTCGACGACCTCGCACAGCGACGCGTGCTCTTCGTCGGCGCGGGGGAGATGATCGACCTCGTCGCCACGCACTTCGCCGCGCAGAAGCCGCTGCAGATGACCGTGGCCAACCGCAGCGCCGAACGCGGCCGCGAACTGGCCGAGCGGCTGGGCGCGGCCCAACTGCCGCTCGCCGAACTGGGCCAGGCGCTGGCGGGCTTCGACATCGTCATCAGCTGCACGGCCAGCAGCCTGCCGCTGATCGGCCTGGGCGCCGTGGAGCGGGCACTCAAGGCCCGCAAGCGCCGCCCGATGCTGATGATCGACCTCGCCGTGCCGCGCGACATCGAGCCCGAGGTTGCCCAGCTCGACGACATCTACCTCTACACCGTGGACGACCTCGCCCAGCAGGTGCAGGCCAACGGCGAACGCCGCCAGGCAGCCGTGGCGCATGCCGAGGCCATCGTCAACGCCGGCGTCGACAGCTTCGCCCAGTGGCTGGAGCAGCGCGCCAGCGTTCCGCTGATCCAGGCCCTGCACAAGCAGACCGAGGACTGGCGCCAGGCCGAACTCGCCAAGGCCCGCCGCGCACTCGCCAAGGGCCAGGACGTCGACGCCGTCATGGAAACGCTGTCGGCGGCCCTCACCCGCAAGCTGCTGCACGGGGCCCTGAGCGAACTGCACGGCAGCGCCGGCGAGGCCCACCGCCAGTGGGTCGCCTCGGTGCAGCGACTCTTCCTGCGCGACAGCGTGTGATCGACCCGCGCTGGTACGGCTTCATCGAACTCGGGCTGGTCTTCGGCCTGATCCTCGGCTTTGCGGGCTGGCAGTGGTGGGGGTGGTGGCGGTGGAAGCGGGAGCAGGAACGGCAGCGGCGCGAGCAGGCACACAAGGACCCGGGCGCGCCGTCTTGAGCGGCATGCCTGGGGCGGGTGGCGGGTCAACACGTGGCTTGTTGGTGGCGCCGTCGGTGGCATCACCTTCGTTGCCTCGCGCGGGCAGGCGCTCATCATGGACGTGAAGCTGCGCCTTCGGATGCCACTCACCCGTGACTGGCAAGTCGATGAAGGGGCCTGCTGCCGCCCCCGCTCACCGCAGGCTTCGTCGGCATGCGGTCAGGACGACTGGGCCGGACGCTTGCCGGGCCACCGCACGGGCCGGCAGCCGCTCGCGCACGGCGAGGTTGGGCCCAGGCCGCTGCGCTGATGTCCCCGCCCGAGCACCGCCGGGCCGGACACCGCGGCTACCCCTTCAGCAGGAACCAGATCGCCTCGACCAGCGAGCTGCCGCCGAGTGGGGCCAACAGCAGCGTCAGAAGAAAGAGTCCCACCGCCCACAGCATGACCGCTTCCTCGCGCCGGGTCAGTCTGCGCTTGTGCTCCGGCGGACGCCAGGGCAGTGGTCCGTGCGGTCGGTGCTCTGGTGGAACGAACATGGGACGGTGCTCCAAGACGTGGGCGATGCCGGTGATGCTACGCACCCGCCCCGAATGAGACCAAGTGTTGCAAGACTGAAGGGCTTTGGCGGTGCCTGACGATCAATTGGAAGCGCGTCTGCACGTGAAGCATTCGGTCCACAGTCCATGCGGCCGGCCGAGGCAACGTGCGGACCTTGGCGATTGTCGGCCTACCGGCGCGCTCCCGATCGGTGGTCGAGGGCGACCCCCATCTTCCTGCCCCTGGCCGTGCCAGCTCACGCCGCCGTCAAGGCCGGCGCATGCGCCAGCAACTGCTCCAGCCGTTCCATCCGGTGCCGGTGAAGCGTCGTGATCGCGTAGAAGTTTTCCTGAAGCTGGGTCGACCGGCCGACGGTGACCAGCACGCCGGTGCGCAGTTCGTCCTGCACCACCACCTCGGGCAGCACGGTCAGCCAGCCGCTGTCGCGGGCGACCAGGCGGAGCATGGCCATGTCGTCGACCTCGGCGCGCAGGCGGGGCGTGACGCCGGCGGCCACGCAGAGGGCGTCGAAGGGGCCGCGCAGCGCGTGGCGCGGGCCGGGCAGGGCGAGTTCCCGGCCTTCGAGGTCGTCCGGGATGCGCAGCGTGCGCCCTTGCCAGACGGCGGCAGGGCCCACGAGCGAGATCGGCTGGCTGCCGAGAAAGCGGCAGTGCAGTGGGCGGTCGGCGCCGGCCGGCACGGCTTCGTTGGCCAGCACCACGTCGAGCTGGTGCTCCAGCAGCCGGCGCAGCAGGTCTTCCAGCAGGCCGGACTCCAGCGACAGCGTCACGGTGGCATCGGCCAGCAGCGGGCGGATCCAGTTCTCCAGGTAGTTGCGCGACAGCGTCGCCACGCTGCCCACGCGCAGGCGCAGCAGGCCTTCGCTGCGTCCCTGCAGCCGGCCGAGCATCTCGCGGCCCAGGCCGAAGATGTTCTCGGCGTAGGACAGCGCCAGCTGGCCGGTGTCGGTCAGCACGAGCCGGCGACCGCTGCGGTCGAACAGCGGCTCGCCCAGGCGTTCCTCCAGCTGGCGGATCTGGTTGGACAGTGCCGACTGCGACACATGCAGCTCGCTGGCCGCCTGCGTGAGGTGCCCGGTCTTGGCCACCCGCCAGAAGTAGAACAGGTGGTGGAAATTGAGCTGTTCGATCTGAAGCATTCTGTTTTTGGTATCGATCAGTTCTGAAGATTGAATTTTACAGAACAAGCCGGTTTGCGCACCATGCCGCCCCATACGACATGGAGTGCCCCCGATGAACCTGACTCCCTTCCTGACCGCCGCCGCGGCGCTGCTGCCGGCCCTGCTGATGCTGGCCGCCGCGCTGCAGCCGCGGGGTGCGGCGCTGCCTTCGCTCTGGCGGCGCATGCAGGTGTTGAGCGTGCTGGCCGTGGCGGCTGCGTTGGCCAGCCTTGCCGCGACCCTGATCGGCCCCGGCGCGGCTGGCATGCCCGGGCTGGCGATGACGACAGTCGGCGCCTGGATGGCCGTGCTGGTGCAGTTCCTCGGCACGGTGATCGCGTTCTTCTCGGCGCGCTACCTCGCCGGTGAGCCCGGCCAGCCCCGCTACGTGGCGGCGCTGGGGGGCGTGCTGGCGGCCGTGCAGGTGCTGCTGCTGGCCGATCACTGGCTCGTGCTGATCGCCGCCTGGGCGGCGGTCGGGCTGGCCCTGCAGCATCTGCTGTGCTTCTACACCGACCGCCCCTTCGCGCTGCTTGCCGCGCACAAGAAGCGCGTGGCGGACCGCCTGGCCGATGGGCTGCTGCTGGCGGCGGCCGGTCTGGCGTGGAACGATCTGGGCAGCGGCTCGCTGTCCGCGCTGTCGCAGGCCGTGCAGGCGGGTGCGGCTTCGACGGCATTGCAGGCCAGCGCCGTCTGCCTGGCCCTCGCGGTCGTGCTGCGCACCGCGCTGTTGCCGGTGCACGGCTGGCTGATCCAGGTGATGGAGGCGCCCACGCCGGTGTCGGCGCTGCTGCATGCGGGCGTCATCAACCTGGGCGGCTTCGTGCTGATCCGGTTCGCGCCGCTGCTCGAAGCCGCGCCGCTGGCCCGCGGACTGCTGGTCGGGGCGGGGCTGCTCACGGCCATCCTGGCCGGCCTGGTGATGCTCACCCGCATCAGCATCAAGGTGCGCCTGGCCTGGTCGACGGTCGCGCAGATGGGCTTCATGGTGATGGAGTGCGGCCTGGGCCTGTACACGCTGGCACTGCTTCACCTGATCGGCCATTCGCTCTACAAGGCCCACGCCTTCCTGTCGGCCTCGGGTGTCGTGGAAGACACGCGGCTGCGCCTGATGCGCGGCCGCATGACGCCGTCGCTGGCGAGCATGGTGGTGGCCCCGGTGCTGTCGGCGGCCGTCATGGCCGGCGTCTTGGCGGCGGTGGCCGCCGCGCTGCCCGCGCCGGCCTGGCCGTGGTGGTGGAGCGGGGTGCTGGCCCTGGCCTGGGCGCCGCTGCTGTGGCTGCCGGCCCGCGGTGAGGCCGACGCCCCGGGCGTACCGCGCAGCGTGCTGACCGGCGCCGCCATGGTGGTCGCCCTGGTGCTGGCCGCTCAGGTCGGCCACGCGCTGCCCTTCGGCGTGACCGATGCCCCGCAGCATACGGCAGGCCTCATCGCGCTGGCCGGCATGGGCCTGCTGTACCTGTGCCTGGTGCGCATGCAGCTCCCGTCGCCGGGCCTGGCGAGCTGGCGGCGCTGGAGCTATGCCGGGTTCTACGTGGACGAGTTCGTCACCCGCGCCGCGCTGCGCCTGTGGCCCGCCCGCTGGACTGCCGCCCACTGACCCGAACCGAGGAACGACCCATGCACACCCTGACCCGCACCCCCGTCGACGTCGCCGCCGGTTCCGTCACCCACCCGACCGGAGGTCCTGCCGTGATCAACGATGCCGAATTCAGCCGCCGCGTGGACGCCGCCTGTGACCAGGCCTGCCGCGCGATCGCCCCGGCCTGGCCGCTGGACCGCGCCATCGCCGTGAACCCGCACTGGGAGCGCATCGGCCTGACCGTGCGCGAGGTCGCCGCCCGCATGGCCGTGCTCGGGGGCATCGACGTGTTCCCGCCCCGCGCGACCCTGCGCGACGCCTGGGCGTCGGGCCGCATCACGGCCGCCGACCTGCACGAGGCCCTGGCCCGGCATCCGTCCGCCACCGCGGCGGGCTTCACCACCGAGCAGGCGCTCACGGCCCTGACCGAAGCCCGCGACGCCCTCCGGCTGCCCCTGCTCATCGACGTGCTCGACGACGACCCCAACGGCCGCTCGCGCCTGTCCTGGCGCCAGGCCATCACCCACCAGGTGAGCCAGGTCTGCGCGGCCTACTTCGACCACCACCAGGCCGATTGGCAGCCCCAGCGCGAGGGCGGCCTGTACGACTTCTGGCGCGAGACGGTGACGCATGACCACGGCATCGGCGTGCTGATGGGGCTGCCCGACATCGGCCGCGGCATTGGGGCCTTGCCCGCCACGCGCGAGGACGCGGAGCGCTGGGTGCTGCGGCGCCTGGGCCTGGCCGAAGAGGTCTGGGCGGACTACCTCGAAGCGGTGCTGCTGACGGTGAATGGCTGGGCCTCGTGGTGCGCCTACCTGGGCTGGGAAGCACGGCTGCAGGGGCAGGGCGACGCCCACCTGCGCGACCTGCTCGCCATTCGCCTGGCCTGGGGCGCGATCCTGCTGGAGTGCTGCGATGACCGTGCCGCGCAGCGTGCCTTCGTGGCGCTGCAGGTGGAATGGGAATGTGCGTCCGACCGGCTGCGCGAGGCCGAGGTGAGCCTGGTGGCCGACGAGGTCTGGCAGACGGCCTACGAGGTCGGCTACCAGCGCGAGCTGGCACGGCGCCTGCAGGCCGCTGCCGCAGTGCCTGCGCGTGCCGAGGCGCCCGACGTGCAGGCGGCGTTCTGCATCGACGTGCGCAGCGAGCCGCTGCGCCGTGCGCTGGAGTCGGCCTGGCGGGGCGTGCAGACGGTGGGCTTTGCCGGATTTTTCGGGCTCCCCGTGGCCTACACACCACTGGCGACCGCGGCCCGCCGCCCGCAGCTGCCGGGGCTGCTGGCGCCCGCGCTGGAGGTCGTGGAGCAGGTGGCCTGCACCGAGTCGGATTTCGGCCCCGCCGGTGAGGCGCTGCAGTCGGCCGCCCGCCGGCAGCGCCTGGGTCGCTTCGCGCAGACCGACCGCTGGGAGGCGGGCAGCCGCTGGCCGGCCGCGGCCTTCTCGTCGGTCGAGGCGGTCGGCGCGGGTTACCTGAGCCGGCTCGTGAACTGGTTGCGCCCGTCCACGGCGGCCCGTCGTTCGATCGACGGTGCCGGCCTGTCGCACCGGTATCGCCCGGTGTGCCGCCCGGTGCTGGCAGGCCTGGACCTGCCGGCCAAGGTCGACCTCGCCGCCCGCGTGCTGCACGCGATGGGCCTGGACCGCCAGCTTGCACCGCTCGTGCTGCTGGTGGGCCACGGCAGCCAGAGCGCCAACAACGCGCAGGCGGCCGGGCTGGACTGCGGCGCCTGCTGCGGCCAGACCGGCGAGGTGAACGCCCGCGCGCTGGCCCGGCTGCTCAACGAGCCGGCCGTGCAGGCCGGGCTGCGTGAACGCGGTGTGGGCATGCCGGACAGCGTCACGTTCGTCGCCGCCTTGCACAACACCACGACCGACGAGATCGAAGGCTTCGACCTGGACCTGCTGCCCGCCGCCGGCCGCCAGCGCTGGGAGCGCCTGCAGCCGGCCTTCGCCCAGGCCGGCGACGAGGTGCGCCGCGGCCGGGCCGCATCGCTCGGGCTGGACCCGCGCGCGCCGCATGCCACGCTGCTGGCGCACCTGCGCCGCCGCGCGAATGACGGCGCCCAGACCCGACCGGAGTGGGGCCTGGCCGGCAACGCGGCCTTCGTGATCGCGCCGCGCGCGCGCAGCCGCGGTGCGGTGCTTGACGGCCGCGCCTTCCTGCACGACTACGACGCCGGCAACGACGCGGACGGCAGCGTGCTGGAGCTGTTGATGACCGCGCCGATGCTCGTCACGCACTGGATCAACTGGCAATACCACGCCTCCACCTGCGACCCGCAGCGCCTGGGCAGCGGCAACAAGCTGCTGCACAACGTGGTGGGCGGCCGCATCGGGGTGTTCGAGGGCAATGGTGGCGACCTGCGCATCGGCCTGGCGCGGCAGTCCCTGCACGACGGCCAGCGCTGGCTGCACGAGCCCCTGCGGCTGACGGTCGTCATCGACGCGCCGGCCGAGGGCATCGAGCGCATCATCGGCCGCCACGCACCCGTGCGTCAGTTGCTGGACAACGGCTGGCTGCACCTCTGGCGCTTTGCCGACGAGGGCGGCTTCCTGCGCTACGACCAGGGTCGCTGGGTGTCGGTGGGCGCCTGAGGCGTCAGAACACCGCGTGGTCGCCGCGCTCGGGCAGGGCGGCTTCCCCGCGCGCCAGCGCCGCGTAGTAGTCGGCCAGCGTCTGGCGGCCGGTGGAGGGCGTCAGGCGCTCCTCGTAGTGGCCGGTGACCGGGTCGAGCACGAGCATCGACTCGGTGGCGTAGTAGCGCCCGATGCGGGCCAGCTCCGCCTTGGCCGCTGCGGCCGGCAGCACGCGCCCGAGGGTGCCCAGCACGCCGATGATGGCACTCATCAGCGCGACCGGCACCGAGCTGAAGCGCGGCGTGCGGCCGAGGGCGGCGAACAGCAGTTCGCCCTGCTCACGGGGGGTGATCGCCGGGCCGGGGCCGCCGATGGGCAGCACCTGGCGGCGGCGATGCGGGTCGTGCAGGCAGTCGGCGAGGTAGTCGGCGAGGTCGTCGTCGCTGATCGGCTTGCAGGCCGTGAGCCGCCCGTCGCCGAACAGCAGGAAGGGCTTGCCCTGGCGCACCCGCTCGACCTGGCCGGAGAGCGACTTGAAGAAGGCCGTGGGCCGCACGATGGACCAATCCAGGTCGGTGGCCATCAGCTCCCGCTCGAAGGCGAGCTTGGCCTGCTGGAAGGCGAGCCGGGGCTTTTGCAGGCACAGGGCCGACAGCAGCACCACCTGCCGCACGCCTGCCTCGCGTGCGGCGGCGAGGGCGTCCGCATGGGCGGCGTGGTCGATGGCCCAGGCATCGCGCGGCGCCCCGGTGCGCGAGGCCAGGCACGACACGAGGGCGTCGAAGCGCTCGCCGCGCCAGCCATCGCGGCGCATCGAGACGGGGGCAGTCGCGTCACCGAACCGCAGTTCGGCGCCCGGCAGGCAGGCGGCGAGTGTTGCCGCATCGAGCCGCCCGCCCACGCCCGCGCGGGGGCGCACCAGGCACACCACCTCATGCCCGCGGCGGCGCAGGGCGCGCACCGTGGCCTGGCCGATGGTGCCGGTGGCGCCGAGCATGAAGACGCGCGCCATCAGGCCCCCGGCGTCCAGCGCGGCATGCGGAACGGCAGCAGGGCCTGCACCCAGCGCTGGTCGAAGCGCTCCAGCGACAGGCTTTCGTGAACGGTCAGCGCGCCGTCGTCCCCGTCGCGCAGCAGGGAACGGCAGTAGAACGGGCCACTTTCCAGCGTGCCCAGCATCGTCGGGGCCTGCACGCCGCGGCTGCTGCGTTCCACGCCCCAGCCACTGTCCGCCAACGCGCGCCAGGGCGGCAGGGGCAGGGGCGTGATCGCGCCGTCCCGGTCGATGCCCAGCGACAGGCTGCGTTCGGCACCGTCGCGCGGCTGCACTTCGTACAGCACCCGGCTGCGTTGGCCGGGCAGGGCGCTGCGCTGCCATTGCCAGCTCCGGAAGTCGCGCTCCAGCGGGCGTTGGCCGTGGTTGGCGTCGAGGTAGGCGTCTCCGCGCCAGGCGAGACCGGGGTCGTCGAAGTCGACGGCGACGTGTGCGCTCGGGCTGATGGGCTGCCAGGTGTGCCGGCTCATGGCATCGAGCGCGAATGCCTGCGCCGGCTGGGCACCGGGCTGCACGCGGATGCGCCCGCGCAGGCGACGCGGCCAGGGTGCGGCGCGTTCGTCGATGTCGATGAGGAGGCTGCCGTCAGCCTGCCAGGCCAGGCGGCTGCGGCCGATCCGCAGGCTGTCGGCCTGACGCTGCACGGCGCCCGCACCGCGCTCGGTCATGGCCCACAGGCGTCCGAAGCGGCGTGCGCCGGCCGGCATGCGGTACAGCGACAGGTTCACCGCGCAGTGGTCGTCCGCCGGCGCAGCGATGTCGCCGCGGCGGCGCCGGGCCATCGCGTAGTAGGGCGAGAACACGCTGCCGACGAAGGCGATCAGCGTCAGGGCATGCACGCTGCCGTCGGGCTGGGCATCACTCAGCGCGTCGAGATACCACCAGGCATAGCCGCCAGCGGGAACCGGGAGGTCGAACGCAGGCCCGCGAGGATCTGCTCGGCGGCCAACTGCCCCGAGAGCGCTGCCATCGGCACCCCTGGCCCCGGGTGCACCGATCCGCCCGCCAGGAACAGCCCCGGCAGGCTCGTGCGCCCCGCCGGGCGTGCCTGGAAGCTCGCGCGCCAGCCCTGGCTGGCCGGACCATACAGGGCCCCCTGGCTGCCCGGAAAGCGCTGCGCGAAATCCTGCGGCTGGGTCAGGCGTGCCGGCGCGGTCAGGTTGACCCGCAGCCCGGCCTCGTGCAGCCGGTTCCACATCTGTGCTTCGCATCGTGCGATCTCCTCGGCAGTGAGTCCAGGGCCGGCGGCGACGGCCGGGGCGTTGACCAGGCACATCAGGCGCTCCGGTCGCCGCGGGCCGGGGCGAGAGGCACGCCGCTGGCCACTGCGATCCTGTGCGCAGACGTAGACGGTCGGCGCCGCAGGCAGGCGGCCCGCGGCGATGGCTGCGAACTCTTCGGCATAGCCGGCGGCCGGGCCGAAGAACACGTTGTGATGCGAGAGCTCGAAGCCCGAGGTCTCGGCTTCCGCATGCCAGGTGAGTGCCGACAGGGATGGGCTGCCATGGTGCAGGTCCCGGGGGGCGTCGGGCCCGAGCAGGCCGGCTGTCAGCGCGCGGGCGTCACCGTTGAACACGACGGCGTCGGCCTCCACGGTGTCACCATCGGCGAGCTGCACGCCGCTGACGCGCCCGCCCCGGGTGAGCAGTCGCTGTACGGTCGCGCCACAACGCAGCCGCACGCCCTGGCGCTGCGCGCAGCCCACCAGCGCCTGCCCGAGCCGCGCCATGCCGCCTTCGACCTGCCACACCGCCTCGCGCTCCACGTGGGCCACGAGCATCAGCGTGGCCGGCGCGTCGAACGGCGAGGACCCGCAGTAGGTGGCGTAGCGCCCGAACAACTGCCGCAGCCGCGGGTCGTGGAAGTAGCGGCCGAGTTCGCGCCACAGCGTGGTGAACGGCGAGATGCGCATCAGCCGGGCCAGGCCGCGCGGGCCCTGCTGCGACAGCACGCGCCAGGTCAGCGACCCCGGCGTGGGGCGCGAGCTGCGCATGAAGGGCCGGTCCAGCGTCTCGTACACCTGGCGGGCGCGCACGGTGAACGCGGCATAGCGGGCTGCCTCGGCCGGCCCGCTCAGTGTGCTGATCTCGGCGAGGCTTTGCGCCAGGTCGGCGTGCAGGTCCAGGCGTTCGGTGGCGCTCCAGGCGTGGCGCGCGAGGACATCGCAGCGCTGCAGGTGCACGTGCCGGTCCAGGGATTCGCCGAGGCGGTCGAAGAGGGCGTCGAACACCCAGCGCATCGTCAGCACCGTGGGGCCGCCGTCCAGACGCAAGGCGCCGAGTTCGACCGGACGCATCTTGCCACCGGGTGTGGCCGCGGCCTCCAGCAACTGCACGTCGAGCCCTTCACGCGCGAGCAAGGCCGCGGCGACCAGCCCACCCACGCCGGCGCCCACGACCACGACGCGG
The DNA here is from genome assembly GCA_003963005.1 of Burkholderiales bacterium. GTDB lineage: Bacteria > Pseudomonadota > Gammaproteobacteria > Burkholderiales > Burkholderiaceae_C > Pelomonas. Next base: position 15,900 of record RXJW01000033.1, on the reverse strand, counting down.
GTCGGTGATTGGCGGTGTGACGGGCGGTTAGCGCTCATTGACGCGGGTCGGAGACGTGTCTATTCTGATTGACACATCCTAATGTAATTCGGGCACGACAGTTCCCGGATTCACGCAACAAGGGCCCTTATGCCGCATGCCGACCGGATTGAACGCGCCCTGCGGGCGAGCCTCGCCCCCGCCCTGGCGGCAGGCCACCCGCCCAAGCTCGCTGCGGCCATGCAGCATGCCGTCTTCCCTGGCGGCGCGCGCATCCGGCCCAAACTCACGCTGGCCGTGGCGCTGGCCTGCGGCGAAGACGACAGCACGCTGACCGACGGCGCCGCAGCTGCCATCGAGCTGCTGCACTGCGCGTCCCTCGTCCACGACGACCTGCCTTGCTTCGACGCCGCCGAGACACGGCGCGGGCGGCTGTCGGTGCACCGGGCGTTCGGCGAACGGCTCGCCGTGCTGGCGGGCGACGCGCTCATCGTCGTGGCCTTCGAGGTGCTGGGGCGCACGTCGCGCCGGCATCTGTCGCGGCTGCCGGTGCTGCTGCGCACGATCAGCCAGGGGGTGGGCATGCCGCTGGGCATCGTCGCCGGCCAGGCCTGGGAGTGCGAGCCGCAGCTTTCGCTCGCCGACTATCAGCAAGCCAAGACGGGCGCCCTGTTCGCCGCGGCCACGATGGCCGGTGCGCAGGCGGCTGGCGCCGATGGCGAGCCCTGGCGGGCGCTGGGTGAACGCCTCGGGCAGACCTACCAGGTGGCCGACGACATCCGCGATGTGATGCTCGATGCCCAGGTGCTGGGTAAGCCCGGCGGGCAGGACGTGGCGCTGGACCGGCCGAGTTCGGCCCGGGCGCTCGGGCTGGAGGGCGCGATGGCCGAGTTCCAGCGGCTGGTGCAGGCCACGCTGTTGACGGTGCCGGTCTGCCCGGGTGCGGCGCAGTTCCGGCAACTCATCCGCCAGGAGGCCGACCGCCTCGTGCCGCAGCAGTTGTGCCAGCAGGTGGCGGCGCTGGCCTGACGGGCGGGCGCATGGCACGCGTGGTGTCTCCCCGGGCGCCGGTGTCCGCCGGTGCGGCGCACTGGAGCGACGCGCTGCTGGCCTGGCGCGACCGCCTGCTGGCGAGTCGGGCCTTCCGGCGCTGGGCGCAGGGCTCCGTGTTGACGCGCTGGATCGCGCGGCGTCGCGCGGCGCAGGTGTTCGACCTCGTCGCCGGCTTTGTCTACTCCCAGGTGTTGCTGGCCTGTGTGCAATTGCGGGCCTTCGACCTGCTGCTGAGCGATGGCCCGCAGACCGCTGCTGCCCTGGCCCAGCGCTGGCAGCTGCCGCTGGCCGCCACCGAGCGGCTGCTGCGCGCAGCCGTCGCGCTGCGGCTGCTGCAGGCGCGGCCGAATGACCGCTTCGGGCTCGGCCCGCTCGGCGCGCCGCTGGCGGGCGACGCGGGGTTGGCCGCCATGGTGTCACACCACGCGGCCCTGTATCGGGATCTGGCCGACCCGCTCGGCTTGCTCAAGGGCGACACCGCCGCCGGCGGCCTCGCCGCGTACTGGCCTTATGCCGGCACGCAGACGCCGGACGACCTGCCCGCCGACCGCGTGGCTGCCTACTCGCAGCTGATGGCGGCGTCCCAGCCACTCGTGGCGGAACAGGTGTTGCAGGCCTATCCGCTGATCCGGCATCGTCGTCTGCTCGACGTGGGCGGCGGCATCGGTGAGTTCGCCTGCCGGGCGGCCCGTTCGGCGCCGGGGCTGCAGGTGCAGGTGTTCGACCTGCCCGGTGTGGTGGGCGAAGCCACGCGGCGCTTCGAGCGCGAGGGCTTGTCGGCCCGCTGCGAGGCGGTGGGCGGCGATTTCTTCCGCGACGCGCTGCCGGCCGGGGCGGACCTCGTCACCCTGTTGCGTGTGGTCCACGACCACGACGACGCCCGTGTGCTGCATCTGCTGCGCGCCGTGCGGCAAGCCCTGGCCCCGGGCGGCTGCCTGCTGCTCGCCGAACCGCTGGCCGACACGCCGGGTGCCGAGCGCATGGGGCATGCGTACTTCGGCTTTTACCTGCTGGCCATGGGACGCGGCGAGCCGCGCAGCGAGGCGCGGCTGCGCGAAATGCTGGCCGAGGCCGGCTTTGCGCAGGTGCGCCGTCTGGCCACCACCCTTCCCCTGCAGGCCAGTGCGCTCCTAGCGGAAACCCCTGGCTGATTTCGATGTAAACCGTGGTTGACGTTTGCCAATGTAAGCGTAGGATGACTTTCATGGGTTCGAGAACTTTTACCGCCAGCCGGAGCGCCAGATGAACACCACCGCGGTGGTGATCGAGCAACCGGAGCGGCTGCAATTGGCGCCGTTGCGCCTGCCTGCGCTGCAGGACGGCGATGTCGTCGTCGAGGTGGAGTTCAGTGGCATCAGCACCGGCACCGAGCGTCTGATCTGGAACGGCACCATGCCGATGTTCCCGGGCATGGGCTATCCGCTGGTGCCGGGCTACGAGGCGGTGGGTCGCGTGATGGCCGTCAGCCCGGGCAGTGACAACTGGGTCGGCCAGCGCGTGTTCGTGCCGGGTGCCCGTTGCTTCGGCGACGTGCGCGGCCTGTTCGGCGCGTCGGCCTCGCGGCTGGTCGTGCCGGGCGCCAAGGTCGTGCCGGTCGATGACAAGCTGGGCGAGCAGGCCGTGCTGCTGGCCCTCGCAGCCACGGCGTATCACAGCGTCGCCGGTGGCGGGCAGGGGCAGCACCACACCCCGCCGGACCTGATCGTGGGCCACGGCGTGCTCGGCCGGCTGCTGGCGCGCATGAACGTGGCGGCGGGCATCACCGATTTCACCGTCTGGGAAACCAACCCGGTGCGCCAGGACGGCGCGGCGGGCTACCGCGTCATGCACCCCCAGGACGACCCCCGCCGCGACTACCGCGCCATCTACGACGTCAGCGGCGACGCCGGCCTGCTGGACAGTCTCATCGGCCGCCTGGCTTTCGGCGGCGAGGTGGTGCTGGCGGGCTTTTACGCCCAGCCGCTGTCGCTCAATTTCGCGCCGGCCTTCATGCGCGAGGCCCGCATCCGCGTGGCCGCCGAATGGAAGCGGCCCGACATGCTGGCGGTGAACGCGCTGCTGCATGCCGGCCGGCTGTCGCTGGACGGCCTGCTCACCCACTGCGAGCCCGCTGAGAAGGCCGGGCTCGCCTACCAACAGGCCTTCAGCGATGCGGGCTGCCTGAAGATGGTCCTGGACTGGAGACACCACGCATGAGACACCTTGTGTCGAATCAGCGGACCGCGCGCCGGGCCGCTCCCAAGCCGGTCCGCATCCCCTCGGGGGATCGGCCGATGGTCACATCGGACGAGGGGTCAACATGAGCACCTCGACGATTCCGAGCGAGGCGCCGGTGCGCTTCCAGCCCCGTTCCCAGGCCCTGCGTGACGAGGCCGCCATCGAGCCCGATGCGCCCGCCACCGGCCCGGTGACCAAGACCACGCAGATCATCGCCATCTACGGCAAGGGCGGCATCGGCAAAAGCTTCACGCTGGCCAACCTCAGCTACATGATGGCCCAGCAGGGCAAGAAGGTGCTGCTGATCGGCTGCGACCCCAAGAGCGACACCACCAGCCTGCTCTTCGGCGGCAAGGCCTGCCCGACGATCATCGAGACCAGCAGCAAGAAGAAGCTCGCCGGCGAGGCGGTGGCCATCGGTGACGTCTGCTTCAAGCGCGACGGCGTCTACGCCATGGAGCTCGGCGGCCCCGAGGTCGGCCGCGGCTGCGGCGGGCGCGGGATCATCCACGGCTTCGAGACGCTGGAGAAGCTCGGCTTCCACGACTGGGGCTTCGACTATGTGCTGCTCGACTTCCTCGGCGACGTCGTGTGCGGCGGCTTCGGCCTGCCAATCGCGCGCGACATGTGCCAGAAGGTGATCGTCGTCGGCAGCAACGACCTGCAGAGCCTGTACGTCGCCAACAACGTCTGCAGCGCGGTCGAGTACTTCCGCAAGCTGGGCGGCAATGTCGGCGTGGCCGGCATGGTCATCAACAAGGACGACGGCACGGGCGAAGCCGCCGCGTTTGCGAAGAACGCCGGCATCCCGGTGCTCGCCGCCATCCCGGCACACGAAGACATCCGCCGCAAGAGCGCCAGCTACGAAATCATCGGCAAGCCCGATGGCGAGTGGGGCCCGCTCTTCGCCGAGCTTGCCCAGAACGTGGCCGACGCGCCGCCGCAGCGCCCCAAGCCCCAGAGCCAGGACGAATTGCTGGGCCTGTTCAGCAGCGAAGTGACCGGCCGCGACTTCCAGATGGAGCCGGCCACGCTCTTCGACATGGTCGGCAAGACCGAGCTCGTCAAGCCGACGCTCGAAGTCGTCTACGACCAGGCCTGAGCCCATCGAGCGCACCATGAGCAACTGCCACGCTTCCGTCGAACGCGCCCAGGCCGACAGCACGGCCACGCGCGAGACGCTCGAGCGCTACGCGGCGGACTATCCCAAGGGCCCGCACGACCAGCCGCAAAGCATGTGCCCGGCCTTCGGCTCGCTGCGCGTGGGCCTGCGCATGAAGCGCACCGCCACCATCCTCAGCGGCTCCGCCTGCTGCGTCTACGGCCTGACCTTCACCTCGCACTTCTACGGTGCCAAGCGCAGCGTGGGCTACGTGCCCTTCAACAGCGAGAGCCTGGTGACCGGCAAGCTGTTCGAGGACATCCGCGACGCCGTGCATGCCCAGGCCGACCCCGAGAAGCTCGACGCGCTCGTCGTCATCAACCTCTGTGTGCCCACCGCCAGCGGTGTGCCGCTGCAGTTGCTGCCCAAGGTCATCAACGGCGTGCGCATCATCGGCATCGACGTGCCGGGCTTTGGCGTGCCCACGCATGCGGAAGCCAAGGACGTGCTGGCCGGTGCCATGCTGCAGCGCGCCCGCAGCGAGGCTGAAACCGGCCCTGTTGCCGCCCCGCGCGGCTGGCGGGAGCAGGGGCTGGATGCGGCCAAGACGGTCAGCCTGCTGGGCGAGCTGTTCCCGGCCGACCCGATGGTCATCGGCGGGCTGCTGGCGCCGCTCGGTCTGAAGACCGGCCCGGTGGTGCCGACCCGCGAATGGCGTGAGCTTTACGCCGCCCTCGACTGCACGGTCGCGGCGGCCATCCATCCCTTCTACACGGCCAGCGTGCGCGAGCTGCAGGCCGCCGGCCGACCCGTCGTGGGCTCAGCGCCGGTTGGTGCCGAAGGCACGGCTGCGTGGCTGCGCGCGATCGGTGAAGCTGCCGAGGTGCCCAGCGCCCAGGTCGAGGCGGCGGTCGCTGCGTTCGAGCCCGCCATCCGCGGTGCCCTGGCGCGTGCGCCGATCCATGCGACGGTGACCGTCAGCGGCTACGAAGGTTCCGAGCTGCTGGTGGCTCGCCTGCTCATCGAAAGCGGTGCCACGGTGCCCTACGTCGGCACCGCCTGCCCACGCACGCCGTGGTCGGAACCCGATCGCGCCTGGCTCGAAGCCCGCGGTTGCGAGGTGCAGTACCGCGCGTCCCTGGAGCAGGACCTCGCCGCGGTGGCACGCCACCGCCCGCAGTTGGCCATCGGCACGACGCCGCTGGTGCAGGCCTGCAAGCAGCGCGGCCTGCCGGCGCTGTACTTCACCAACCTGATCTCGGCCCGGCCGCTGATGGGGCCGGCCGGGGCCGGCTCGCTCGCCCAGGTCATCAACGGTGCGATCGCCAACCAGGCGCGCTTCGACACGATGCGCGAGTTCTTTGGCGACACCGGCGCGGGTGACAAGGCCGGCGTCTGGACCGACACACCGCAGCTGCACCCTGGTTTCCGGGCCGACACGCGCCGGCAGGTGATCAAGGTCATGAAGCGCCGCCAGTCGGAGCAGATGATATGAACCTGAACTTCGTGCTGGATCACGACCGCGCCGGCGGCTACTGGGGCGCGGTCTACGTATTCACGGCCGTCAAGGGCTTGCAGGTCATCATCGACGGCCCGGTGGGCTGCGAGAACCTGCCCGTCACCTCGGTGCTGCACTACACCGACGCGCTGCCGCCGCACGAGCTGCCGATCGTCGTGACCGGCCTGGCCGAGGAACAGCTCGGCCGCGAAGGCACCGAAGGCAGCATGAAGCGCGCACATGCCGCGCTCGACCCCGATCTGCCCAGCGTCGTCGTGACCGGGTCCATCGCCGAGATGATCGGCGGCGGCGTCACGCCTGAGGGCACGACGATCGCGCGCTTCCTGCCGCGCACCATCGACGAAGACCAATGGCAGTGCGCCAACCGCGCCATGTTCTGGCTGTGGAGCGAACACGGCCTGCGCAAGGTGCCGGCGCGAACGCCGTTCGCCGAGCGCCCGGCCGGCGAGAAGCCGCGCGTCAATCTCATCGGCCCCTGCTACGGCCAGTTCAACAGCGCGAGCGACCTGCACGAGATCCGTCGCCTGGTGGAGGGCATCGGGGCCGAGATCAACCTGGTCTTCCCGCTGGGCAGCCACCTGACCGATGTGCCGCGCCTGGTGGATGCTGACGTCAACATCTGCCTGTACCGCGAGTTCGGCCAGATGCTGTGCGAGGCGCTGGACCGCCCCTGGCTGCAGGCCCCCATCGGTCTGCACAGCACCACCGCTTTCCTGCGTGAACTGGGGCGGCTCCTGCACCTGGACCCCGAGCCTTTCATCGAGCGCGAGAAGCACACCACCATCAAGCCGCTCTGGGACCTCTGGCGCTCCGTCACGCAGGACTTTTTCGCCACCGCCAGCTTCGGCATCGTCGCCAGCGAAACCTATGCCCGCGGCGTGCGGCACTTCCTGGAAACCGAGCTCGGCTTGCCCTGCCACTTCGCCGTGGCCCGCAAGCCGGGGCAGAAGACCGACAACGCCGCCGTGCGCGCTCTGGTTCATGACAAGCCGCCGCTCGTGCTCTACGGCAGCTTCAACGAGCGGATGTACCTGGCCGAGGCGGCCACCACCGGCCCGATGCGGCCCACGTTCATTCCCGCCTCCTTCCCCGGCGCCATCGTGCGTCGCGCCACCGGCACGCCCTTCATGGGCTACGCCGGCGCGACCTACCTCGTGCAGGAGTTCTGCAACGCGCTGTTCGACGCGCTCTTCCACATCCTGCCGCTGGGCACCGACATGGACCGGGTCGACCCCACACCTGCGCGCGCGCTGGCCGAGTTGCCCTGGAGTGACGAGGCGCGCGCGCTGCTGGACGAACTGCTGGAGGCCCAGCCGGTGCTGGTGCGCATCTCTTCGGCCAAGCGGCTGCGCGACCAGGCCGAAGCCACCGCGCGGGCGCGCGGTGCCGCCGCGGTGGATGCGCAGGATCTGGAAGGCCGTGCTCGCCAGTTGGCGGCCGCAGCCATTGGAGCGGCCGCATGAAGACATCGGCGCATGAACACAAGTCTTGCCGGGGGCGTGCTGCCCTGGAAGTCCCTGCCGCGCGGGAGCTGCGCGGTATTGGCCGAAAGGTCTTTTTGAGGAGCAATCGATATGGCTGATAACAGATCAGGCTCGTTGTCCGGGCTGACTGAGAACGAAGCCAGGGAATTCCACGGCATCTTCATGTCCAGCTTCATTGGCTTCACGGTGGTTGCCGTGGTCGCCCATGTGCTGGTGTGGGTGTGGCGTCCCTGGCTCTGAGTCCCGTCTGAACTTTCGTTGAAAGAGAGGTCCGCCATGGCACAGATCACGACCGTCCCAGCGAGCCACCCGGCCGCGCAGGACTCCAAAACCTACGAGGCCCTGTTCCTCGTGTGTTTTGTCTTCGTGCTCTTGATCGCGCTCGCCGCCCAGGCGCTGTTCCTGAAGTGGCGCACGTGGTTGCCGGGTGCGGAGGGCGAGAAATCGCTGATCAAGGGTGTGAGATCGGGTGTTTACACCTTCATGTCCCACCTGAACTAGGAGATCCAAGCATGTGGAAGATTTGGTTGCTGTTCGACCCGCGCAGAGCGCTGGTCGCGTTGTTCGCTTTCTTGTTCGTACTGGCACTGGTGATTCACTTCGTGCTGCTGAGTACCAGCAAGTACAACTGGCTCGATGGTCCGAACACCAAGCCGGTGGTTCAGAACTCGGCTTTGCCGGCTGCGGCGCCGAAGTAGTTCTCGCGTCGTTCAAACCACGGTGCCGGGCATCAGCCCAGCGCCGTGTCTCGACCGCACGGGGCCCCGCATCCCGCGGGCGCCCCTCTACCTGAGGTGGCAAAGATGGCCATGCTGAACTTCGAACGGAAGTACCGCGTACGCGGCGGAACCCTGCTGGGAGGCGACCTGTTCGACTTCTGGGTCGGGCCTTTTTACGTCGGCTTCTTCGGCGTCACGACGGCGTTCTTCTCGCTGGTCGGGACCCTGCTGATCGTCTGGGGCGCGTCGCAAGGCGGCACCTGGAATCTCTGGCAGATCAGCATCGCGCCACCGGACCTGAAATACGGCCTCGGCATGGCTCCGTTGATGGAGGGCGGCCTGTGGCAGCTCATCACGGTCTGTGCCATCGGTGCCTTCGTCTCGTGGGCGCTGCGAGAGGTGGAGATCTGCCGCAAGCTCGGCATGGGCTACCACGTGCCTTTCGCGTTCTCGGTCGCCATCCTGGCCTACGTGACGCTCGTCGTCGTGCGGCCGGTGCTGATGGGCGCCTGGGGGCATGGCTTCCCGTACGGGATCATCAGTCACCTGGACTGGGTGTCCAACACGGGCTACCAGTACCTGCACTTCCACTACAACCCGGCGCACATGCTGGCGGTGAGCTTCTTCTTCGCCACCACCTTCGCGCTGTCGCTGCACGGGGCCCTGATCCTGTCGGCCACCAACCCGGCGCCGGGTGAAGTCGTCAAGACGCCCGAGCATGAGAACACCTTCTTCCGCGACGCCATCGGCTACTCGATCGGCACGCTGGGCATCCACCGCCTCGGTCTCTTCCTCGCCCTCTCGGCCGGGTTCTGGAGCGCCGTGTGCATCGTCATCAGCGGGCCCTTCTGGACGCGAGGCTGGCCGGAATGGTGGAGCTGGTGGCTCAACCTGCCGGTCTGGAAGTGAAGTGAAGTGAGGAGACAACACCATGGCTGAGTACCAGAACCTCTTCACCAGCGTGCAGGTGGCTGCACCGTCCTACCCGGGCGTGCCGCTGGGGCGGGATGAATACGAGCGCGTCGGCGGTTCCGCCCACGTGCACCTGCTCGGGCGCCTCGGTGACGCCCAGCTCGGCCCCATCTACCTGGGGTGGCTGGGCATCTGCTCGCTGATCTGCGGCTTCATCGCCATCGAGATCATCGGCCTGAACATGTGGGCCTCCGTGGGCTGGGACCCGATCCAGTTCGTCCGCCAGTTGCCCTGGCTGGCGCTGGAGCCGCCGCCGCCGTCTTACGGCCTGCACCTGCCGCCGCTCAACCAGGGGGGCTGGTGGCTGCTGGCGGGCCTGTTCCTGACGGCATCCATCCTGCTGTGGTGGGTGCGCATGTACCGACGGGCACGCAAGCTCGGCATGGGCACGCACGTGGCCTGGGCCTTTGCAGCGGCGATCTGGCTCTACCTCGTGCTGGGCTTCATCCGTCCGCTGCTGATGGGCAGCTGGGGCGAGGCCGTGCCCTTCGGGCTCTTCCCGCACCTGGACTGGACGGCTGCGTTCTCGCTGCGCTACGGCAACCTGTTCTACAACCCCTTCCACATGCTGAGCATCGCGTTCCTGTACGGCAGCACGCTGCTGTTCGCGATGCACGGCGCCACCATCCTGGCGGTGAGCCGCTTCGGCGGCGAGCGCGAGATCGAGCAGATCACCGACCGCGGCACGGCAAGCGAGCGGGCCGCCCTGTTCTGGCGCTGGACGATGGGCTTCAACGCGACGATGGAGTCCATCCACCGCTGGGCCTGGTGGTTCGCGGTGCTGTGCCCGCTGACGGGCGGCATCGGCATCCTGCTGACCGGCACCGTGGTGGACAACTGGTACCTGTGGGGCGTCAAGCACCACATCGCGCCGGCTTACCCGGCCGTCTTCCCGCCGGTGCCTGATCCGGCCCTGGTCGTGCCGGCGGTGCAGCCATGAGCCGCGCGCCATGGTCCAGCTGGATTCACCAGCTGATGGACGGGCTTCGCGAAGGGTTGTGCCACACCGGCGCCTTCCTGGCGATGCAGAACGGTTTCGCCATGACGGCGCCACGGGACGTGGCCAGTCGGTCGCACACACATTCGGGGGTATGACGATGAATCGAACCCATCTCTTGCAGCGCGGCCTGACGCTGACCCTCGGCCTGGTCCTGGGCCTGCTGGCGGGCTGTGAGCGCCCGCCGGTGGAGACCGTGCAGCGCGGCTACCGTGGTACGGCCATGGTGCAGGTCTACAACCCACGCACGCTGGCCGAGCAGGCGCCAGCCAACCAGGCGCCGGCGCCGCTCGAGGCGGCCTCGCCGGATGGCCCCAAGGCCGCGCAGGTCTACCAGAACGTGAAGGTGCTCGGGCACCTGAGCGTCGGCGAATTCAACCGCACGATGGCGGCCGTGACGGCCTGGGTCGCGCCCAAGCAGGGCTGTGCCTACTGCCACAACGTGCAGAACTTCGCCGAAGACACGCTCTACACCAAGGTCGTGGCGCGGCGCATGCTGCAGATGACGCAGACGGTCAACGTGGACTGGCAGCGCCATGTCGGCAAGACCGGTGTCACCTGCTACACCTGCCACCGTGGTGCGCCGGTGCCCAAGGAGATCTGGTTCCAGCCGCTGGCGCCCAAGGCCGGCAGCAACTTCCTGGGTGATCGTGCCGGCCAGAACGCGCCGGCCGAGACGGTGGGCCTCGCGTCCTTGCCGAACGACCCGTTCACCCCCTTCCTGCTCAACGCCGAAGGCATCCGCGTGGCAGGCACGCAGGCGCTGCCGGCTGACAACCGGCACTCCACGAAGCAGGCGGAGTGGACCTATGGGCTCATGGTGCACATGTCCAAGTCGCTCGGCGTGAACTGCACGCAATGCCACAACACCCGTGCCTTCGGGTCCTGGGAGAACAGTTCGCCGCCGCGGCTGACCGCCTGGTACGGCATCCGCATGGCCCGGGAGCTCAACAATGAGTTCATGGTGCCGTTGACCGACACCTTCCCCGCCAACCGACGCGGCCCGGGGGGTGACGTTGCAAAGGTGAACTGCGCCACCTGCCACCAGGGCGCGCACAAGCCGCTGTACGGCGCGGAGATGGCCAAGTTCCATCCCGAGTTGCTGATGAAGTCGCCGGCGCCCGCCGCCTCGGGGGTCACGGCCTTGACCACGGACGACATGAAGACGCTGCAGACCCTGCCCGCCGAGGCCCCGAAGCCCGGCGCGCCGGGCTGACGACATCCACCGCGCCCGAGCGCGTGCAGGGAGAGGGCAGGGAGGCCGGCATCCGACCATCGGGTGCCCACGATCGATCGTTGGTCATAATCGACCGCATCAGGAGACGGCGTTCAAGTGGCGCCGTCTTCGTCCACATCTGATCGAGACCTTCCCGGTGTCCACGCCTCCCGAACCCGACCTCGGTGCGCTCTCGCCGCTGGCCAACGAGCTGGCGACGACCATCGCCCGCGTGGCCAGCGACATCGCGCTGGTCATCGACCGCAACGGTGTCATCTCGGCCGTTGCGGAGGGGGCGGCCGTACAGGCCCAAGGCTGCAGCCAGTGGGTCGGGCGCCGCTGGGTCGATACCGTCACGGCCAGCACCCGGCCCAAGATCCAGTCCCTGCTGGACGAAGTGGCCAGCAGTGGCGTCGTGTCGCGCCGGCGCGAGGTCAGCCACCCGGGGCAGGGGGGCGACGAGCTGCCGGTCACCTGGTCGGCCATCCGGCTGGGTGCGAATGGCCCGGTCCTCGCCGTGGGCCGCGACCTGCGAGCCGTGGCTGCCATCCAGCAGCGCTTCGTCGAGGCGCAGCAGGACATGGAGCGGCATTACTGGAGCCGCCGTCAGGCCGAGAACCGCTACCAGCTGCTGTTCCAGGTGGCCAACGATGCCGTGCTGGTGCTCGACGCCAGCAGCCTCGTCGTCATGGAGGCGAACGCCGCCACCGCCGAACTGCTCGGCCTGGAACTGACCCAGATCCAGCACCAGCCCCTGACCGATTGCGTACCCCCCAGCGTGCGCGCTGCGGTGCTGGAGTTGCTGGTGACGGCGCGCAGCACCGGCCGCGCCGGCGAGATGCGCGTGCGCGGCCCCGGCCTGCCCGCGGCGCTGGACATCGCCGCCACCCCCTTCACGGTGGACGGCCGCCGACAGCTCATGCTGCGTGCCCGTCGCGATGCGGTTCGGCCCGGTTCGGCAGACGGCCTCGTGCTGTCCCGCATGGCCGAATTCGTCGAGACCACGCCGGACGGGGTCGTCATCACCGATTCCGCCGGCGGCATCCTGATGGCCAACCCTGCCTTCCTGCGGCTGGTGCGGCAGTCCGAGGAGTCGCAGCTGCGCCATCGCCCGCTGGCCGAGCTGATGTTCGACCCCACGGGTGCCTGGGCGCAACTCGTGAGCGCGGTGCGCAGCGCGGGCATGGTGTCGAACCTGGCCCTCGAGGTGGGGGCGCTCGACGGCACCCGGCAGCGCGTGCGCGCCTCGGCCGCGCTGATGGCCGAAGGCGAGCAGACCTGCCTGGGCTTCGTGCTCCGCCCCGACCACCAGTTGCCCGCGCACCTGGCCGGTGACGATGTGCTGGCAGGGCTGCTCGACCAGGTCGGGCGGGTACCGCTGGCGGATCTGCTCGTCGAGGTGGCACACCGGGCTGAACGGCAGCTCATTGCCAGTGCCCTGTTGCGCGTCGGGGGGCAACTGGACATCGCCGCCGAGGCCCTGGGCATGACACCCGATGCCCTGGCCCTGCGCATGCAGCGCCACGGCCTGTCCGGTCTCGGCTACCCGAGTGTCGCCACCGGCATTCCGCCTTCGATCAACTGACCCGGTCGGCAGAGCAACGTGGCAGACAAGGCAGACGAGGCCATCGACGCAGCGACGCCCGCCTTCGGTCAGGCGGACCTGACCAACTGCGAGCGGGAGCTGATCCACCTCGCGGGGGCGGTGCAGCCGCACGGCGCCTTGCTGGTGCTGGAGCCACTCGACCTGCGTGTGCTGCAGGTCAGCGGCAACGTGGCCCGGCTGTTGGGCAAGGCCCCCGAGGCCCTGCTGCAGCAGCCCCTGGGCGTGCTGGGCGGCGACGTGGCCGAGCGCGTGGCGCGTGTGCTGCGCAGCGCCGACCTGCTCGAACCCCAGGCGCTGCAGTGCCGGGTCGGCGCCGGGCTGCGCGCCTTCGATGCCGTGCTGCACCGGGTGCCTGGCGGCCCGCTCGTGCTGGAGCTCGAACCCTTGGCCGACCCGCCGGGCGGCATCGAGCTGCAGGACCTCGCCCCAGACGTGATGGCCACGACGCTCTCCGCGGCGCTCCAGCGCTTCGGTGCAGCGCCCTCGGTCGGCGTGCTGGCCGACGCAGTCGTCGAGGTAGTGCGCAACCTCACCGGCTATGACCGTGTCGTGGTCTACAAGTTCGACCCCGACGGCCATGGCAAGGTCATCGCGGAGGCGCGGCACCCGAGGCTGGAGTCGCTGCTAGGCCACCACTACCCGGCGAGCGATATCCCGCAGCGTGCGCGGGCGCTGTACCTGCTCAACCGGGTGCGCATGCTGGTGGACGTGGATGCACCGCAGGCACCGCTGATCCCGGACCGGCTGCCCGGCACGCAGGCGCCGCTGGACATGTCCCTGTGCCAGCTCCGCAGCATGTCGCCCATCCACTTGCAGTACCTGCGCAACATGGGGGTGACGGCCACATTGACGGCCTCACTCGTCCGGGAAGGGCAGCTCTGGGGCCTCATCGCCGCCCATCATTACTCGCCGCGCCACCTGCGTTGCACGGTGCGTGCCGCCACGGACCTGCTGGCGGAAGTGGCGTCGACCCGCATTTCGGCCATCGAGAACTATGCTCACGCACAGGTCGCGCTGATGGTGCGTCGGCTGGAGCAGCGCCTGGTGGAAGCGACCTCCACCGAGGGCGAGTGGCGCTATGCACTGTTCCGCAGCCCACGCACCCTGCTGCAGCCGCTGGATGCAACGGGTGCGGCGCTGTTCTGCGACGGCGAGGTGCTGACCACCGGCGAAACACCCTCCACCCCCGAGTTGCGCGCGTTGCTGGCGTGGGTTCAGGAGCAGGCGCCGGTCGGCGATGCACCGTTCGCCTGTTCCTCCGTCGGCAGGGCCAATGCGGCACTGGACAGCCTCACACCGACGGCCAGCGGCGTGCTGGCCGTGCGCCTGTCCACCCGAAGCCCCGACTGGCTGATGTGGTTGCGCAAGGAGCAATTGCAAAGCGTGACCTGGGCCGGCGACCCGGCCAAGCCGATGGTGGCGAACAACCCGCTCGAGCTGTCGCCGCGGCGCTCGTTTGCCGCGTGGTCGGAGATCGTGCGCGGTACGGCCGTGCCCTGGTCCACCACCGAAGTGGCTCTGGCGCGCGGCATCGGCGTGGCGCTCGTCGACATCATCGTGCAGGTGCAGGCCGTGCGGCTGCTGATCGCCGAGCATCAACTCCGCCAGGTCCGCAGTGCGGTAGCGGGGGCGCGCGAACCGGTGCTCGTGGCCGATGCCCAGGGCGACGTCATCTTCGCCAACGACGCGCTTCAGGCCTTGCGCGGCGAGCCGGTCGAAAAGGGGCAGGCCGCTGCCGCCCTGTTCGCTGCCGCCGACGACATGCAGCAGGCGCTGGCGCAGATGCGCACGACCCAGCACGGCTGGCGACGTGAACTCGACCTGCTCGCGGTCGACGGCACACCCATCCCGATGGCCGTGCATGCCGAGCCCATCAGTGGCAACGACGGCAAGCTGCTGGGCTTTGTCGTGACGCTGATCGACCTGCGCGAAGCCCGCCGCGCCGACACCGCCCGCCTCAACCTGGAAAGCTCGCTGCGCGTGGCGGCCCAGACCACGGCCAGCGAGGCCGACGAAGTCATCTCGGCCATCCTGACCAACGCGAGCCTGGCCGCCATGGACATCGCCGACGCCCGCGGCGGGCCACCGGTGGCGCCCTTGCTGCAGGAACTCGAAACCTCGACGCGCCGGGCCGCCGGGCTCTACGCGCAGATTCGCAGCTTCACGCGCGAGGCCTGAGCGGCGGTTGCGGCAGCGCGGCAATACGCGACGCGGGGGGTGGCGCGCTGCGCCACGCCATCTGCCCGCCGCGTATGGCCTCTGTGCCAGCGTGTTTGTCGGCGAGCCGGCCCCGGGGGTCGATCGGCGCAAAGAAAAAGGCCTTGACTGCGACATGGAGCATTGAGTTGCATATGCAGTGAAGCAACGAATTGCACTTTCAGTTCGTCCGAGCTGGGCTAGGCGCCGGAACTTCGGCTCCATCGTGCGCAGCAAGCAGCTCAACTCGCTGCACTTTGTCCAAATGCCAGACCTGCGATTGCACTTTGTCTTTCCAGGTCGACGTGCGGCCTTGGCACGCCCGATTTGGCAACAACGGTGAAGCATTGCGAGCTCCAGGAGCGACTTGCTGAAACGCCCTGGGGCGATTCATGCCGCTTCAGATGAATCACTGCTCGCGTGCACACGAAGCCGCAGTTGCGGTGTCATCGGCTGTCAACGCCAAGCTCGCGTGCGATCTTGGTACTCGGCAAAGTGGTACAG
>RXJW01000033.1:0-264 GCA_003963005.1 Burkholderiales bacterium | reverse complement strand
TCGAAGGACTCGATGTCGCAGTCGAAGCGGGGGCAGATGGCGCCGCACTTGTTCAGACGGCCGTTCAGGTTGACGACGATCTTGCCAGCGCGGTGGTCATCGATGAGCTCGAACTCGCCAATGTAGCCGTGCTTCTGCATCACCTGCAGGAACTTGACGACCACCTTGGAGGAGGGGCGGAGGAGCACCTGGCGCTTGCCGGCACGCTCGGCACCGGCGAGGGTGCGCAGGGCGGTGGCCAACACGGACATGCGCGTCATGCTG
>RXJW01000079.1 GCA_003963005.1 Burkholderiales bacterium | reverse complement strand
TGAGCAGCGCAGGGAACCCGCAGCGAAGCGAAGGGCGGTGCGGCCGGGGGGCGTTTTTTGCCTACTTTTTGTCGACACAAAAAGTAGGTCGCCCGCGGGGGCGAATTCCCCGCTGGGCCGTGCCAGCAACCCACTCTCCGAACAGAGCGCATGAGCCTGCTCACCCTCAAAAACCTCCACGTCCACTTCGGCACCTTCCCCGCCGTCGACGGCGTCGACCTCACCGTCGACAAGGGCGAGCTGCTCGGCATCGTCGGCGAATCCGGCTCCGGCAAGTCCGTCACCATGCTCGCGCTGATGGGCCTCATCGATGCCCCGGGCAAGGTCACCGCCGACGCCATCGAGTTCCAGGGCCAGGACCTGCTCCAGCTCTCCGCCCGCGAGCGCCGCGCGCTGATCGGCCGCGACGTCGCCATGGTGTTCCAGGACGCCCTCACGAGCCTGAACCCGAGCTACACCGTCGGCGCCCAGATTGCCGAGGTGCTCAAGACCCACTTGAACCTGAGCGGCAAAGCCGCCCGCCAGCGCGTGGTCGAGCTGCTCGAACTCGTCGAGATCCCCGACGCCGCCCACCGCGCCAACGCCTACCCGCACCAGCTCTCCGGCGGCATGAACCAGCGCGTGATGATTGCGATGGCGATTGCCTGCAATCCCAAGCTGCTGATTGCCGACGAGCCCACCACGGCGCTGGACGTGACCATCCAGGCCCAGATCATGGACCTGCTGCTCAAGCTGCAGCGTGAGCAGGACATGGGGCTGATCATGATCACGCACGACCTCGCGGTGGTGGCCGAGATGGCCCAGCGCGTGGCCGTGATGTATGCCGGGCAGATCGTCGAGACCGGCCCCGTGCCCGAGCTCTTCGACGCCCCGCGCCACCCCTACACGCACGCGCTGCTCGCCGCGATTCCCGAACACAACCAGGGCGCTCGCCGCCTGTCGGCCTTGCCTGGCATCGTGCCCGGCGCACTGGACCGCCCGGCCGGCTGCCTGCTCAGCCCGCGCTGCCCGCGCGCGCAGGACCGCTGTCGCACCGAGCGGCCGGCGCTGGCCGACGGCGTGCGCTGCTTCTTCCCGGTCGAGGGGACTGCCCATGTCTGAGCTGCTGCTCGAAGCCCAGGACCTCGCACGGCACTACGCGGTGTCCCGCGGGCTGTTCCGCCCGAAGGCCACGGTGAAGGCGCTCAACGGCGTGAGCTTCGCGCTGGCGCCGCGCAAGACGCTGGCGGTGGTCGGCGAATCGGGCTGCGGCAAGAGCACGCTGGCGCGGCAGCTCACGCTGATCGAGCCGCCCACCCGCGGCTCGCTGAAGATCCGTGGCACCGATGCCGCCACCGCCGACAAGGCCACGCTCCAGGCCTTGCGCCACGACGTGCAGATGGTGTTCCAGAACCCGTTCGCGTCGCTGAACCCGCGCAAGACCATCGAGACCACGCTGGCCGAGCCGCTGCTGATCAGCACGCCGATGTCCGCTGCCGAGCGCCACGAGCGCGTGGCGGCGCTGGCGACCAAGGTGGGCCTGCGGCCGGAGCACCTGCGCCGCTACCCGCACATGTTCTCGGGCGGCCAGCGCCAGCGCATCGCGATCGCCCGGGCCATGATCCTGAACCCGGGCATCGTCGTCGCCGACGAGCCGGTCAGCGCGCTGGATGTGTCCATCCAGGCCCAGATCCTGAACCTGTTCATGGACCTGCAGGACGAGTTCGGCACCGGCTACGTGTTCATCTCGCACAACCTCAGCGTGGTCGAGCATGTGGCCGACGACGTCATGGTGATGTACCTCGGCGCGGCCGTGGAGGTGGGGCCGAAGCCGCGCCTCTTCGGCGCGCCGCTGCACCCCTACACCCGGGCGCTGATGAGCGCCACGCCGGCCCTGCGCCGCGCCGACCGGCGCGAGCGCATCGTCATCCACGGCGAGCTGCCCAGCCCGCTGAACCCGCCCAGCGGTTGCGCCTTCCACAAGCGCTGCCCGTTGGCCGAGCCGCGCTGCGCCGAGGTGGCGCCGGCGCTGCGCGAGGTGGACGGTCGCCAGGTGGCCTGCCACGTCGTCTGAGGCCGCCGGCGACGCATGAAAAAAAGCCACCCGGGCGGGTGGCTTCCTGCAGCTCGGGGCGCGGCGCCCCGGCGGGATCACTTCGGTGCGGAGGCCGCGTCGGCGATGCACTTCTTGATGTGGCTCTTGGCGGCAGCGCCGTGCAGCTTCTTGTCGGCGGCGGACTTCTCGCAGGCGGGCGAAGCGGCATCGGCAGCCGGCTTGGCGGCGAGACATTCCTTCATGAAGGCCTTGCGCTCGTCGCCCTTCTTGTCCTTGGCTTCGGCGTTGCAGGCCTTCATCTTGTCCTGTTGCGGCGTCGCCTGCGCAGCAACGGCGAAGGCGGCACAGGCCAGCAGGATGGCGAATCGTTTCATCGGGAGTTCCTTCCTCGGGTGGTGTTGGGGGCGGGCTGATTCAAGCACGCGGGCGCGGGCCTGCCAAGGGATCGTCACCTCGACTTACAGAACACGCCGCGGATGGTGGAGCGCCTCGTGCGCCGCATGCAGGCGCCGCACCAGCACGCGCACGAAGCCGCGGTCGAAGCGGTGCTGGCATTCGGGGCTGAGCTGGCTGATGGACTCGGGCGTGAACGAGATCGTCGTGCACTCCTGGCTCACCTTGATGTCGGCGCTGTGGCGGCGCAGATCGGGGTTGGGGGCCAGGTAGGCCATCTCGCCCACCGACGTGCCCTGCCCCAGCGTGGCCACCTGCCGGCCGTCGCGGAAGACCTCCACCTCGCCCTGCGCAATGATGTGGAAGTTGTTGCCCTCCTGGCCGCGCCGGAAGAGCGCGTAGCCCTGCGGATAGCGCTTCCAGCGCGCCCGCCGCACGACCTCCCAGAGATGCACGTCGCCGAACTCCGAGAAGAACTCCAGCGACCGCAGCAAGTTGAAGCGCTCCGAGTCGCGCACTTCGCCCAGCCGGTTCAAGGGCACCTGCTGGCTCGCCACCAGCCCGGACAAGGCCTGCGCGAACGCCTCCCAGTCGGCAAAGCGCTCGTGCGGTGACTTGGCCAGCGCACGCAACACCACGGCGTCCAGCCCGTCGGTCACGCCGCCGCGCTGACCCACCAGCGGCAGTGGCGGCTGGTGGTAGATCTGGTGCATCAGCGCCATCTGGTGCGGTGCATCGAACGGCGGGCGGCCGCTGATCAGGTGGTAGAGCACGGCGCCGAGCGCATAGATGTCGGCGCGGCAGTCGACATCACCGCCCTCGATCTGCTCCGGCGGCATGTAGGCCAGCGACCCGACACGGTGAATCTGGGTCGCATCGGCCAGCAGGTTGAGCGCGGAGCCGAAGTCGGTCACCTTCACGTCCACCACCTGCCCGCCCGGGTCCAGCACGGCCAGCAGGTTGGCGGGCTTCACGTCGCGGTGGATGACGCCCTGGCGGTAGACGTAGCCCAGGGCCATCGCGCACTTGAAGGCGAGTTCGACGATCTGGTCCAGCGGCAGCAGGCGGTCGCTGCGGCAGAAATGCTTGAGCGTGACCCCCGGCACGTACTCCATCACGAGGTAGGGCGCGGACTCCTCCGACACCGCGTCCAGGATGGCCACCACGTTCGGGTGATGGAGCCGGCCGGCGAGCGCGGCCTCGGCACTGAAGAAGCGGTTGCTGAAGTCGCTGCCGGGCGCATCCGGCGGCGGCGCCCAGGCGCGCATGCGCTTGATGGCCACCTCCACACCCTGGAATGGATCGAGGGCGAGGAAGACATCGCTGGTCGCCCCCTCGCCCAGCCGCCTGATCACCTGATAGCGGCCGATGTGGGAGGGCAGGTCGTCGGACGAGGCACTCACCCGGGGCATGATAGGGCGGCCTCGAGGAGACTGGCCCATGTTCTCGCACATCCACATCGGCACGCGTGACTTCGATCTCGCACTCGCGTTCTATCGCCCGCTGATGGCCCTGCTGGGTGTGACAGAACGTTTCTGCGACCCCGCCAGGCCCTGGGCCGGCTGGCAGAGCACGCCGGGGCCCCGGCCGCTGCTGTTGCTGGGCGCGCCCTACGAGGGCGAGCACGCGCCGGGCAACGGCCAGATGGTGGCGCTGCTCGCGGCCACGCGCGCCCAAGTGGATGCGGCCCACGCGCTGGCCCTGGCCCACGGCGGGCGCTGCGAAGGGCCGCCGGGCCTCAGGCCGCACTACCACGCGCACTACTACGGCGCCTACTTCCGCGATCCGGACGGCAACAAGCTGTGCGTCGCCTGCCACGCGCCGCCGGCGTCGACCGCCGGCTGAGTCAGCGCGCCGAGCGGCCCGGGCGTTGCAGACCGGGCCTCCTAGAATCCGTCCCATGATCCAAGCCAAGCAGGCGCTGCTCGCTGCACTCGCCGACTCCCTCCAGGAAATCGCCCCGGGTTCCACCACCCCGGCGGCGTTCGAATCCCCCAAGCAGGCCGCCCACGGCGACTTCGCCTGCACCGCCGCCATGCAGTTGGCCAAGCCGCTGAAGGCCAACCCGCGCGAACTGGCCACGCGCCTGATCGCCGCGCTTGAAGCCAGGCCGGCCTTCCAGCAGTGGGTGCAGTCCCTGGAGATCGCCGGCCCCGGCTTCATCAACATCCGCCTGAAGCCCGCGGCCAAGCAGGCGGTCGTGGCCGAGGTGCTGGCCACCGGCGAGAAGTTCGGCCACCGCCCGGCCACCGGCAAGCACGTGATGATCGAGTTCGTGTCGGCCAACCCGACCGGCCCGCTCCACGTGGGTCACGCCCGCCAGGCGGCGCTGGGCGACTCGCTGTGCTCGGTGTTCCAGAGCCAGGGCCACCAGGTCACGCGGGAGTTCTATTACAACGACGCCGGCGTGCAGATCGCCACGCTCGCCCACTCCACGCAGATGCGCCTGAAGGGCTTCAAGCCCGGTGACGCCGAGTGGCCGGAGTCGGCCTACAACGGCGACTACATCCAGGACATCGCCGATGCCTTCCTGCGCAAGGAAACGGTGAAGGCCGACGACCGCGAGTTCACCGCCTCCGGCGATGTCGACGACCTCGACAGCATCCGCCAGTTCGCCGTGGCCTACCTGCGCCATGAGCAGGACCTGGACCTGCAGGCCTTCGGCCTGAAGTTCGACAGCTACTTCCTCGAAACCAGCGTCTACCAGGGCGGCCAACTGGAAAAGACGGTCGAGCGGCTGGTCGCCAGCGGCAAGACCTATGAGGACGGCGGGGCCCTGTGGCTGCGCACGACCGACTATGGCGACGACAAGGACCGCGTCATGCGCAAGAAGGAAGGTGGCTACACCTACTTCGTGCCTGACGTGGCCTATCACATCAACAAGTTCGAGCGCGGCTATACGCAGTGCATCAACATCCAGGGCACGGACCACCACGGCACGATCGCCCGGGTTCGCGCGGGCCTGCAGGCGGTGAACCTGGGCATCCCGCAGGGCTTCCCGGACTACGTGCTGCACAAGATGGTCACCGTCATGAAGAACGGCGAGGAGGTGAAGATCTCCAAGCGCGCCGGCTCCTATGTGACGCTGCGCGACCTGATCGACTGGACCAGCCGCGACGCGGTGCGCTTCTTCCTGATCAGCCGCAAGGCCGACACCGAGTTCGTGTTCGACATCGACCTCGCCCTGAAGCAGAACGACGAGAACCCGGTGTTCTACGTGCAGTACGCGCATGCCCGCATCTGCTCGGTGATCCGCAAATGGGGCGGTGACCTGGCGAGCCCCGCCGACCTGAGCCTGCTGACCGCGCCCACCGAGGAGGCGTTGATGCTCAAGCTCGCCGCCTACCCCGACATGCTCACGGGCGCCGCCAACGGCATCGCGCCGCACGACATCGCCTTCTACGCCCGCGACCTGGCCGGCGCCTACCACGCTTACTACGCGGCCGAACGCGTGCTCGACCAGGCGCCCGAACTGACCCGCGCCCGCGTCGCCCTGCTGCAGGCTACGCGCCAGGTGCTGGCCAATGCGCTGGGCATGCTCGGCGTGAGCGCGCCGGAGCAGATGAGCCGCGACACCCCTGACACTCCCGACACTTCGGAGACCGAATGAGCGCTTCCTCCAAGCCCGCTGGCAAAGGCCAGAAGGGCGGCTTTGTCCTGGGCCTGATCGTCGGCCTGCTCGTGGGCCTGGCGGTGGCGCTGGGCGTGGCGCTGTACATCACCAAGGTGCCGATCCCCTTCGTGAACAAGGTGCCGCAGCGCACCGCCGAGCAGGATGCCGCCGAGGCCGAGCGCAACCGCAACTGGGACCCGAATGCGCCGTTGGCCGGCAAGGCGGGTCGCAGCGCCAGCGGCGTCGTGAACACCCCGGCGGCCACCGCGCCGCCGCCCGCACCCGCAGCCAGCGCCGCCACCGCCTCGGCCAGTGCCACCGCCACGGCCGCCGCGACTGCGGCCAAGCCGGCCCCGGCCAAGGCCGAAGCGCCGGCAGCGTCCGCACCCAGCCCGGCCCCGGCCGCCACGGCGGGCGCCGATGCCTACGTCTACTTCGTGCAGGCCGGTGCGTTCACCCGGCCCGAGGAAGCCGAAACGCAGAAGGCCAAGCTCGCCATCCAGGGCTTCACGGCCAAGGTGATGGAACGCGAGCAGAACGGCCGCACCGTCTACCGCGTGCGCCTGGGCCCCAACGACACCCGCGAGGCCGCGGAAGACCTGCAGCGCAAGATTGAGGCTGCCGGCTTCGAGGCCAATCTCGTTCGTGTACAACGCTGAACCACGTCAGCCCCCAAGGAAGCCAGCCGCCATGAAGCGCCGCGATTTCTCTGCCCTCCTCGCCTCCGCTCCCCTTGCCGGCGCCGCCGGCTCTGCCCTGGCCCAGGGCGGCCCGGTGGAAGGCCGCCACTACCAGGTCATCAACCCCGCGCTGCCCACGACGCCCGGCAAGATCGAGGTGGTGGAGTTCTTCTGGTACGGCTGCCCGCATTGCTTTGCCTTCGAACCGGTCCTGGAGGAGTGGGCCAAGAAGCTGCCCGCCGACGTGGTCTACCGCAAGGCCCACGTGGCCTTCCGGGCCAATGTCAAGATCCATCAGCGCATGTTCTACGCGCTGGAGGCCCTGGGCAAGGAAGCCGTCACCCGCCAGGCCATCTTCAACGCCCTGCACCTGCAAGGCCAGACGCTGGACGATGCCAAGTCGCAGGCCAAGTTCCTGAGCCCGCTGGGCGTCGACCCCGCCAAGTACCAGGACGCCTACAACTCCTTCGGCGTCGCCACCAAGTGCACGCAGGCCGAGAAGCTGTCCGAGGCTTTCCGCATCGACGGCGTGCCGACGCTGGGCATCGGCGGCCGCTTCCTGACCTCGCCGAGCATGGCCGGTGGCGGCCAGCGCATGGCGGAGCAGGAACTGGGCCAGAAGGCCCTGCAGATCGCCGACTTCCTGATCCAGCGCGCGCGCAACAAGGCATGAGGCGCCGCCACGCCGCCGCCGCGCTGGTCGCCGCCGGGCTCACGCCGCTGGCGCAAGCCCAAGGCGGCCCGGTCGAGGGCCGGCAGTACGTGCGGCTCGGCCGGGCGCTGCCGGCCACGACGAGCGAGATCGACGTCGTCGAGTTCTTCTTCTACACCTGCCCGCACTGCAATGCCTTCGACCCAGCACTGGAGGCCTGGGTGCATCAGCTCCCTGGCGACGTCAGCTTCCGGCGCGTGCCGGTGGGTGGCATGGCGGTGCACAAGCTGCACCAGCGCATGTTCTACGCCCTCGAGGCCATCGGCGCGCTGACGCCCCAAGTGCATGCCGGCATCTTCAACGCCTTCCACCGCGCCGGGCTGGAGGCCAACGATGAAGCCAGCGTGATCGCGCTGGTTGGCAAACTGGGCGTGGACACGACCCGGTTCAAGGCCGCCTTGAACGACTTCAGCTTGCAGCTCAAGGTCGGCCGCGGCAACGCACTGGCCGAGGCCGCCGGCGTCGACAGCGTGCCGAGCCTCGTCTTGGCCGGCCGCTGGCGCACCAGCCCCGCGATGGCGGGCACGCCGGGCCAGGACGAGGTGGTCCAGGGCCAGCAGGCGCTGGCGGTGGCCGACTTCCTCCTCAAGCAGGCGCGAAGCGGCAAAACTTCCTGACTCGCTTGCCGCCAGGGAAAGGCTGGCGGTGCGCCCAGGCCCCTAGAATGGCCTGCAACTTCCGTGCCGCCATGCCTCGCCACCTGATTCCGCTCGTCACTGCGCTCACCCTGGCGCTCGCCCTGCCCGCCGCTCAGGCGGAGAAGGCGGACCGGCTCAAGCCCTTTGTCTTCACCCAGGACAAACTCGGCCGCGTCGACGCCGTGAACCAGCGCACCGAGCTGCTCGGCAATGTGGTGGTCACCAAGGGCAGCCTGCTGCTGAAGGCCGAAAAGGTGGATTTCCAGGAGACCAAGGACGGCTACCACCAGGCGTTTGCCACCGGCGTGCCCGGTCAACCGGTCACGTTCAGGCAGGCTCGCGACATCCCTGGCGAATCGATCGACGGCGTGGCCAACCAGCTCGAATACGACACCCGCACGGAGACCGTGCGCTTCGTGGGCAACGCCACCGTGCGCCGGCTGCGCGGTGCGGCGGTGGCCGAGGAAGTGTCCGGCGCGGTCATCGTCTACAACAGCCGCACCGAGGTGTTCACGCTCGAAGCTGGCAGCGCCTCGCCCAACCCGAACGGCCGCACCCGCATCGTCATGATGCCGCGCGTGCAGCCGGGCGACGAGGCCGCGTCGGCGCCCGCCGCGCCGCTGCCGCTCAAGCCCTCCACCACGCTGCAGCCGGGCAAGCCGTCGTGATGGCCGACGTGTCCGTGACCTCCGCGGGCGCAGCGCCCGCCTGCGGCAGCCGCCTCGAAGCCGAGGGCCTGGCCAAGAGCTACGGCGTGCGCCGCGTCGTGAAGGACGTCCACGTGCGCGTGGACTGCGGCGAGGTCGTCGGCCTGCTCGGGCCCAATGGGGCCGGCAAGACGACGAGCTTCTACATGATCGTGGGCCTCGTGCGATCGGATGCCGGCATCATCCGCATCGACGGCGCCGAGGTGCAGCGCCTGCCCATCCACTCGCGTGCCCGTCTGGGGTTGAGCTACCTGCCGCAGGAAGCGTCGATCTTCCGCAAGCTCACCGTCGAGCAGAACATCCGCGCCGTGCTGGAGCTGCAACAGGACGACAACGGCCGCCCCCTGCCCAAGGCCCGCATCGACGAACTGCTGAACGGCCTGCTGCACGACCTCTCCATCGAGGGCCTGCGGGACAGCCCTGCGCCGGCCCTTTCCGGGGGCGAGCGCCGCCGCGTGGAGATTGCCCGCGCGCTGGCCACGCAGCCGCGCTTCATCCTGCTGGACGAGCCCTTCGCCGGCGTGGACCCGATTGCCGTGCTGGAGATCCAGCGCATCATCAGCTTCCTGAAGAGCCGCGGCATCGGGGTGCTGATCACCGACCACAACGTGCGCGAGACGCTGGGCATCTGCGACCGTGCCTACATCATCAGCGAGGGCGCCGTGCTCGCCGAAGGCACGCCCGACGAGATCGTGGCCAACGCCGACGTGCGCAAGGTCTACCTCGGCGAACACTTCAAGATGTGAGGATGGACCACCCCTCGCCCATCCTCGCGTCGCTGAACGCGAGCGAGTCTGGTCGGTCCCCCGAGGGGACGGCGATGCTTGCGGCATTCAGCCGCAAGTGCATCGCCATCGCGGGCCGGCTTGGGAGCGGCCCGGCGCTCGGCCCGCAAGGCGTTGCCCCATGAAACAGACCCTGCAGGTCCGCCTCAGTCAGCACCTCGCGCTGACACCCCAGCTGCAGCAGTCGATCCGGCTGCTGCAGCTCTCGACGCTGGAGCTGCACCAGGAAGTCGAGCAGATGCTCGCCAGCAACCCGCTGCTGGAGACGGAGGACGAGTTCACCGTCAGCGCCCCCGAACTCGCGGCCAATGCGCCGGCTGACACGGGCGACAGCGCTGCCGAGAGCAGCACCGATGGTGGCGAGGCCGAGGCCCCGGAGCTCAGCGGCGAGGACTTCGGCGGCACCGAGCGCGAGGACTGGGAGAACGGCACCGAGCGTGACGACTTCGACGGCATCCGCGAGCTGCCCTCCAGCTCGGGCACCGGCAGCGGCGACGACGACGGCGAGCGCGAGAGCCAGGAGTCGGCCGGCATCACGTTGGCCGAGCACCTGGCCCAGCAGCTCGCCGGCCACCACCTGTCGGCCGAAGACCGCGCGGTGATGCAGGTGCTGATCGAATCCCTCAACGAAGACGGCTACCTCGAAGACCCACTGGAAGAGATCGCCGCCTCGCTGGCCGACGACCCCGAAGACCGCGAGGAGCTGCTGGACCGGCTGCGCTTCGCGCTGCGCCTGTTGCAGAACCTGGAACCGCTAGGCATCGGTGCGCGGGACCTGTCGGAGTGCCTGACGCTGCAACTGCGCGCACTGCCGAAAAGCCCGGCCCAGGTGATTGCCATCCTTATCTGCAAGGGGCATCTGGAACTGCTCGCCAAGCGCGACATGCGCCGGTTGATGAACGAGACCGGCGCCGATGAGACCCTGCTGCGCGAGGCGCAGGGCCTGATCACCCAGCTCGAACCCAAGCCCGGCCGGCGCTTCGCCGCCGGTGCGGCGGCAGCGATCATCCCGGACGTCATCGTGCGCAAGGTGGGCCGCGAGTTCCGCGTGATGCTCAACCCCGAGGTCGCCCCCAAGCTGCGCATCAACGAGCTCTATGCCAACGCGCTGCGCGCCACGCGCGGCGGCATCAGCAACTCGCCGCTGGGCGGGCAGTTGCAGGAGGCGCGCTGGTTCATCAAGAACATCCAGCAGCGCTTCGACACCATCCTGCGGGTCAGCCAGGCGATCGTCGAGCGCCAGCGCGGCTTCTTCACCCACGGCGAGCTGGCCATGAAGCCGCTGGTGCTGCGCGAGATCGCCGACGAGCTCAGCCTGCACGAGTCCACCATCTCGCGCGTGACGACGGCCAAGTACATGGCCACGAGCTGGGGCACCTTCGAGCTGAAGTACTTCTTCGGCTCGGGCCTGTCCACCGAGGCGGGCGGCGAGGCGTCCAGCACGGCGGTGCGGGCCCTCATCAAGCAGTTCGTGGCCGCGGAGGACTGCAAGAAGCCGCTGTCCGACAGCGCGCTGGCCGCGATGCTGGAGGAGCAGGGCATCCAGTGCGCCCGCCGCACGGTGGCCAAGTACCGCGAAGCGATGAAGATCGCGCCGGCGAACCTGCGCAAGGCCCTGTAGCAGCGCGGCCCTCAGTCCCGCGACGGACCCTGCTCGGGCGCCAGCGGTGCGAAGACGAAGCGCAGCCCCCGCGTGAAACTCTCCGCCTTGGTGCCGGCGTGCCGCTCGCCATCGATGGTGCGGCTCTCGAACACCAATCCGGGCTGCTTCAGCTCGGGCAGCACGGCCTGGTAGCGCTGGATGCCGGCGAGGAAGCCAGGCCACTCGTGCTCGGCGCCGGTCACGTAGAGCCGCGCGTTCAGCGGCCTGCCGCTGGCCGCAAAGGCCTTGGCGCGGCCGATGATCCAGTCACCGCCCACCACCACCGCCGGGCTCGCGGCGATGTAGCCCTGGAAAAGCTGCGGCCGCGCATACATCGCGTGCAACACGAACAGGCCACCGAGCGAGCTGCCGGCGATGTAGCGCTGCGCCGGATCGCCGCGGTACTCGCGCTCCACGAGCGGGAACACGGTCTTCTCGATCAGGTCCAGGAATTCGTCGGCATGACCGGTCTCGGCCTGCTCGCCACGCATGGGCACGGGCGTCAGGTCCCACATGCGCAGCGTGTCGACGTCGGGGCTGGCGCCGGCATAGCCCAGGCCGACGATGATGAACTCGGGCACGACCCGGTCGTAGACGAGGTTGCCGTAGGCCGCCGCCACGAGCGGGAAATCCCAGTAGGCATCGGTGATGTAGAGCACTGGGTAGCGCCGGCCCGGCGTCTTGCCGAAGGACGCGGGCAGGTGGAGGCTCAGGGTGTAGTGCCGGCCCGCGGCCGTGGGGGGCAGCACCCGCACCGCCGTGCCCGGCAGGGTGTAGGGCGCGGTCTTGGGCGTGTCGGCAGCAGCGGTCAGGGTCATGGCACTCAGGGCCAGGCTCAGCATCAGCAGGCGTCGCTTCATGGCCGGCAGCAGCAGTCGGGATGGCACAGTGTAGGCAGGCAGCGACAATCGCGCCCGTGAGCCTGCCCAACAAGATCTTCCTGTTCGTTCCCTGCCCCGCCGGCGTCGAGCCGCTGCTGGAGGCCGAGCTCAAGCGTTTCCTGCCGCCCGGCGTGCGCAGCAAGGTCGAGGCGCTGCGCGGCGGCTGCGGCCTCGTCGGCACGGCCGAAGACGTGCTGCGCATCAACCTCGAAAGCCGCCTCGCCCAGCGCGTGCTGGTGGAGGTCATCGAAGGCCCCTACCGCCACGACGACGACCTCTACGCCCTCTCGCGGCGTGTCGACTGGCGCGATTGGCTGACGCCGCAGCACACCCTGCGCATCGACGTGACCGCCCAGCGCTCGCCGCTGAAGAGCCTGAACTTCGCCGCGCTGCGCATCAAGGACGCCATCTGCGACCAGCTGCGCGAGCACACCGGCGAGCGCCCGAGCGTCGACACCCAGCGGCCCGACCTGCCCGTGGTGCTGCACGTCGGCCCCGAACGCGCCGCGCTCTACGTGGACACCTCCGGCGAGCCGCTCTTCAAGCGCGGCTGGCGCATCGACAAGGGTGACGCGCCGCTGAAGGAAACGCTGGCCGCCGCCATGCTCGCCGCGGCCGACTGGCGGGGCACCCCCGAGCAGGGTGGTGCGCTGCACGACCCCTGCTGCGGCTCGGGCACGATCCCGATCGAGGCCGCGCTGATCGCCTGCGACTCGGCACCCGGCCTGCAGCGCCGCTTCGCGTTCGAGCGCCAGCTGCCCTTCTCCACGGCCGCACTGAAGGCTGCCTGGGGCGAGATGACGCAGGCCGCCCGTGCCCGCATCCACCCGCCGGCCGTGCCCATCTACGCGAGTGACGTGGCCTTCCGCATGGTCGACTTCGCCCGGCGCAATGCCGAGCGTGCCGGCGTGGCCCAGTACATCCAGTTCAACGGCGGTGACGCGCTCGAGCGCCCGGCACCGCGCCTGCCCGACGGCATGCCCGGGGCCATCGTCATGAACCCGCCCTACGGCGAGCGCATCGAGGTGCGCGGCAAGGCGGCCGCAACGCAGCCCCCCGCCGCCGAGTACGGCGACGCCCCCCCGCGGGGGCCAGGCCGCCCTTGGGAGCGGCCCGGCGAGCGGCCTGCCCGCGACGCCGGCCGCAACGAGGAGCGCGACGGTGGTGACGACTTCTTCCCCCGACTGGCCGCGCACTGGAAGCGCCAGTACACCGAGAACCCCGCCGGCTGGACGGCCTGGATGCTCAGCCCCGACATGAAGCTGCCGACCCGGATGCGGTTGAAGGAATCGCGCCGCGTGCCGATGTGGAACGGCCCGATCGAATGCCGGCTGTTCCGCTTCGATCTCGTCAAGGGCTCCGCGCGCAAGCCGGCGCAGGACGATGCGCCTGCTTGAATGGCTGGCTGCCGCCGCGTTGGCCTTGAGCGCCGGCACGGCAGCGGCCGCCTCGCCCTGCACCCTGGTGTTCGGCCAGGGGCGCAACCCGCCGGCACCAGGCGGGCCGGACTGGGACGCGCTCAATGAGCGCTTCAATGCTGCCGTGGCGACGGCACTGGACGACGGCAGCCGGCGCATCGTGCCGATGACGGCCTCGGCCGTGCAGATCGACCCGGAGGCCGCCGCGCTGTCGCTGCTGCGCGAAGCCGACCGGCGGGGCTGCGCGACCCTCGCCGAGACCGCCGTCTTCGCGGACGACCAGGGCGTGCTGGTGCTGCGACTGCGCGTCTACCCCCTGCTGCCGGCGCTGGGCGACAGCGGCGCCATCGTGGGCCTGCGCATCGGCACGCCGCTGTTCGTGACCCAGCGCGACCTCGACATGAAGGCCCTGCCGCGCCTCAGGCCCGAGGCCGTCGGCCAGCAGATGGCGGGCGAATACCTTCAGCGCGACCGGCGCTGAACAGCCGCGAGATAGACCAGCGCCAGCCCGCACAGCGCGATCGGCACGAGGCTGGCCCAGTTCATCCATTGCCAGCCGCCGGTGGTGACCAGGGCGCCGGAGGAGAAGGACGTGATCGTCATCGTCGCGTACACGCCGGTGTCGAGCAGGCCTTGGGCGCGGGTCTTCTCCTCGGGCCGGTAGGCCTGGGTGAAAAGCGTCGTGCCGCCGATGTAGAGGAAGTTCCAGCCCACACCGAGCAGCCCCAGCGCGCCGAGGAAATGCGGCAGGTCCTGCCCGGCCAGCGCGAAGGCGACGCAACCGAGGTTGAGCAGCACGCCCACCGTCATCACCGGCAGCACGCCCACGCGCTTGATCAGCGGCCCGGTGAAAAAGCTCGGCACGAACATGCCCAGCACGTGCCACTGCAGCACGAGGCCGGCGTCATCGAAGGGCAGGCCGCATTGCCCCATCGCGATCGGCGTGGCGGCCATCAGCAGGTTCATGACGCCATAACCCAGCGCACTCGCCGCCAGCGACACCAGGAAGACCGGCTGGCGCATCAGCTCGCCGCCGGGTCGCCCGCCGGCCCCGGGTGCGGGCCGCACGAGCGGCGGGAACTCGATCAGCGAGATCAGCACGAGGCCGGCCAGCGCCACGCCGATCAGCACCAGGTAGGCCCCGGCGAAGGGCGTGACGAGCAGGTCGCGGCTGGTGCGAGCCACCCAGGGGCCGAGCACCGCACCGAAACAGCCGCCGGCCAGCACCCACGAGATCGCGGACTCGCGCCGGTCAGAGGCCACGACCTCGGTCGCGGCGAAGCGGTAGAGCGCCGCGCCGGCGTTGTAGTAGCCGGCCACGAGCGTGGCCGCGACCACACCCCAGAACTGCCGCTCGGTCACGCTCCACAGCGCCGTCGCGCAACTGAGGATCGCCACCCCCAAGCCGAGCTGGAAGGCCCGCCGACGGCCGAAGCGCAGCTGATGCCGGCCCACGAGCCGCGCCATCAGCGCACCGCCCGCCACGTAGGCACAGATGGGCAGCGTGGCCATCCAGGGTTGCGGTGCCAGCGCCAGCCCCACGAGGCCGTTGATGGCCATGAAGCAGATGTTGTTGGTCAGGAACAGGCCCTGGGCTAGCACCAGCAGGGCGAGCTTGCGGTTCACGAGGCGCAGGTTCCGGCCGATGGCGGCGTCATGCCAGGCCGATCGCCGCGAGCACGGCCAGCGGCGCGGTGTCCGCCCGCAGCACGCGCGGGCCCAGCGTCACGGGCGCAAAGCCGCGGGCACGGGCGGCGTCCTCCTCGGCATCGCTCAGGCCGCCCTCGGGCCCGCTCAGGAACAGCGCCCGCGGCTGGGAGAACGGTGCCCAGGGCGCCGCGGCGCGCGGGCTCAGCAGTCCCCGCCATTCGCCGGCTTCGGCCGCGGGCAATGAGCCCAGCCATGCCGCCAGCGTCTGCACGGGGGCCACATGCAGCGGCACGGTCCGGCCGCTTTGCTCGGCCGCGGCGATGGCCACGCCCTGCCAATGCGCACGCTTCTTGTCGGCCCGGTCGCCCGTGAGCCGCAGCACGGAGCGCTCGCTCATCAGCGGCTGCAGCACGGCGCCGCCCAGTTCGGTCGCCTTCTCGACGAGGAAATCCATCCGGTCGTTCGCCGGCATCACGACGGCCAGCGTGACGGCGCAGGGCAGCTCACGCGCGGCATGCTCGGCCGCCAGCAGTCGCACCCGGACCTCGCTGCGGCCCATGGCGGTGACCTCGGCCTGCCACTCCGGGCCGCTGCCGTCGAACAGCGTGAGTGCATCGCCCGGCTGCAGGCGCAGGACCTGGACATGCCGCGCCGCACCGGGCGGCAGCGACAGCTCGCCGGCAGCCGTGAGCGGGGTGTCTACGAAAAAACGGGGCAAGGTGGGGGGAAGGTCAGGCGCACTCGGCGGCGGGGCCGTCAGTGTCCCAGATCAGCGCAGGCCCAGGGCCTCGCGCACGGCCGCGGCGGCGGCGTCGCCCTTGGCCTTCTGCACCTTCTCCACCAACTGCAGCGCCAGCGCCTGCAGGGCAGGCAAGCCGTCGGCCCGCTCGACCTCCAAGGCGAAGGCATAGCCCTTGAAGGGCCCGAGCAGCTTGGTCGCTTCGCCGCTGAGGTAGGTGTAGAGGGCCGCACGGTCCAGCAGCGGCGAGCCGGCGGCCGGGGCCTTCGCGGCAGGTGCAGCGGCCGGCGTCACCGCTGGCGCCGCAGCGGGTGCCGCTGCAGGCGGCGCCACCCGGTGCCCGGCGGCGTTTTGCTCTGCGATCAGCCCCTGCTGGCGCAGCATCTCGAAATCAGCCTCGGTGGCGCCGGCCACGAGGCGCAGCCAGTCGCTGGCGGTCTTGCTTGCGTCCAGCACGAGCAGCAGGTTGCGTGCGGTGCGAGACAGAGGCAGCGCCCGCGCGCGAATCTCGGCGCGGCCGGCATCGGTCTTGGCGTAGAGAAAGTCGAGCACGTTGTCAGGCCTCACCCGCACATGGCATCACGCCACGCGCGAGCCGGTTGTTGGAACAAGCCTCAGCTTTTGTCCCGCAACTCCCTGCGCAGGATTTTGCCCACGGGCGACTTGGGCAGTTCGGTACGGAACTCCACGATCTTCGGACGTTTGTAGCCGGTCAGGTTGGCTTCGCAGTAAGCACGAACGTCGGCTTCGGTGACATTCGGGTCTTTCTTCACGATGACGACCTTCACCGCCTCGCCCGCCTTGCTGTCGGGCACGCCCACGGCGGCGCACTCCAGCACGCCAGGCATCTGCGTGAGGACGTCCTCGACCTCGTTCGGATACACATTGAAACCACTGACGAGGATCATGTCCTTCTTGCGGTCGACGATCTTGAAATAACCGCGCTCGTCGACGGTGCCGATGTCCCCCGTGCGGAAGAAGCCGTCGGCCGTCATGACCTTGGCGGTTTCGTCCGGACGCTGCCAGTAGCCGGCCATGACCTGCGGGCCCTTGATGGCGATCTCGCCGGGCTGGCCCATGGCGACCTCGTTGCCGTCATCGTCCAGCAGTTTGAGCTCGGTCAGCGGCATCGGCAGGCCGATGGTGCCGCTGTAGGCGGTGCTGTCCGTCGGGTTGCAGCTCGCCGTGGGCGAGGTCTCGGACAGGCCGTAGCCTTCCACGATCGGGCATCCGGTCTTCTCCAGCCAGAGCTTGGCCGTGGCCTGCTGCACGGCCATGCCGCCGCCCACCGAGATGACGAGATGGCTCCAGTCCACGGTGCCGAACTCGGCGTGGTTGGCCATCGCCATGAAGAGCGTGTTCACGGCCGGGAAGCTGTGGAAGCGGTGCGCGCTCAGCTCCTTGAACACGGCCGGCAGGTCGCGCGGATTCGGAATCAGCACGTTGGCGCCACCCATGTGCATGGACAGCATCATGTTCGTGTTGAAGCCGAAGATGTGATACAGCGGCAGTGCGCAGACGGTGACGATCTGCTCGCCCTTCGGGACCTTCTTGAGTGCGGGCTGGTACCAGGCTTCGCTTTGCAGGATGTTGGCGACCAGGTTGCGGTGCAGCAGCACCGCGCCCTTGGAGACGCCGGTGGTGCCACCGGTGTACTGCAGCACGGCGATGTCGTCCGGCCCGAGCTTCGGGGCCTTGTAGCTCTGGCTGCGGCCCTTGGAGAGCGCGTCGTTGAAGCGCACGGCACCCGGCAGCTCATAGGCCGGCACCATCTTCTTCACCTTGCGCACGACGTAGTTGACGATCATGCCCTTGGCAAAGCCGAGCATGTCACCCATCGAAGCCAGGATGACGTGCTTGGTCGGCACGTTCTTGATGACCTGCTGCAGCACCGAGGCGAAGTTCTCGATGATGAAGATGGCCTTGGCGCCGGCGTCCTTGAGCTGGTGCTCCAGTTCACGCGGCGTGTAGAGCGGGTTCACGTTCACGACGACGAAGCCCGCGCGCAGGATGGCTGCCACCGCCACCGGGTACTGGAACAGGTTGGGCATCATGACCGCCACGCGGTCACCCTTCTCCAGGCCCAGGCCCTGCAGGTAGGCCGCCATCGCGCGCGAGGCGTCGTCCACCTGCGCAAAACTCAGGCTCTTGCCCATCATCAGGTAGGCGGGCTTGGCGGCGTTCTTCTTGAACGAGGTGTCCAACAGGTCGACCAGGCTCGGGTAGAGCGACGTGTTGACGTCGCGCGGCACTTCGGCCGGGTAGTGCTTCAACCAGATGGGCTCCATGGCCTTGTCTCCTTCTCGATGGCAGGCATTCTGACCGATGGGGGTCGGCGCCCCGGTCAGGGGATGCGATAACGGGCCTCCGGGAACGACTGCGCGGCCCCGGAGCGGCTGTGCTGCCCTGACGCCGCGCCTACTCGACCGCCTTCAGCATGTCTTCCACGACCTTCTTCGCGTCGCCGAAGACCATCATGGTCTTGTCCATGTAGAAGAGTTCGTTGTCCAGGCCCGCGTAGCCGGCGGCCATGGAGCGCTTGTTCACGATGATGGTCTTGGCCTTGTAGGCCTCCAGGATGGGCATGCCGTAGATCGGGCTGCCCTTCACGTGCGCGGCCGGGTTCACGACGTCGTTGGCGCCGAGGATGATGGCCACGTCGGCCTGCGCGAACTCGGCGTTGATGTCTTCCATCTCGAAGACCTGGTCGTACGGCACCTCGGCCTCGGCCAGCAGCACGTTCATGTGGCCCGGCATGCGGCCGGCGACCGGGTGGATGGCGTACTTCACCGTCACGCCCTTCTCGGTGAGCTTGGCGGCGAGTTCCTTCACGGCATGCTGGGCGCGCGCCACGGCCAGGCCGTAGCCCGGCACGATGATGACGGTCTCGGCGTTGCCCATCACGAAGGCCGCGTCGTCGGCGCTGCCGCTCTTCACGTTGCGCTGCTGCGTGCTGCCTGCGGCGGCCGCACCGGCCTCACCACCGAAGCCGCCCAGGATCACGTTGAAGAACGAGCGGTTCATCGCCTTGCACATGATGTAGCTCAGGATCGCGCCCGAGCTGCCCACGAGACTGCCGGCGATGATCAGCATCGGGTTGTTCAGCGAGAAGCCGATGCCCGCCGCCGCCCAGCCCGAGTAGCTGTTCAGCATGCTCACGACGACCGGCATGTCCGCGCCGCCGATCGGGATGATCAGCGTCACCCCCAGCACCAGGCCGAGCGCCACGACGATGCCGAAGGCCAGCCCCGACTGCCCTGCGAAGAACATCGCGCAGAAGGCCAGCGCTGCGATGCCGAGCACCAGGTTCAGCAGGTGCTGCCCGGCGAACTGCACCGGCGCGCCCTGGAACAGGCGGAACTTGGAACCGCCCGAGAGCTTGCCCCAGGCGATGACCGAGCCGGTGAAGGTGACCGCGCCGATGAAGGCGCCCAGGGCCAGCTCCAGCCGGTTGCCCGGCGGGATGGGCGCCAGGGCCCGGGACGCGATGCCGTCTTCCGGTGCAATGGCCGCCACGGCCGCATCCAGCGGCGGCGTGAGGCCGAAGGCCGCCGGCTCCGCCACCGCGGCGACCGCGATCGCGACGGCCGCCAGGCCGATCATGCTGTGGAAGAAGGCCACCAGCTCCGGCATCTTGGTCATCTCGACCGTCTTGGCCTTCCAGGCGCCGAAGCCGCCGCCGAGCACGAGGCCCAGCAGCACCCACACCAGGCCCATGCCGTGGCCGGCGAGCTTGACGATCAGCGCGGCGGTCGTGAACGCGGCGATCGCCATGCCCACCATGCCGAACAGGTTGCCGCGGATGGAGGTGGTGGGGTGCGACAGCCCCTTGAGGGACTGGATGAAGCAGACGCTGGCGATGAGGTACAGCAGCGTGACCAGGTTCATGCTCATCACGCGCCCTCCTTCGTGGCCGCAGGCTTCTTGTCTTTCTTAGTTCCGGCACGCTTCGCTTCACATGCCAAAGGCATGTGAGCCTTCTCTGAAAAGCCCTTGAGGTAGTTCATGTCACTTCTCCTCCGCTTTCTTGGCGGGCTTTTTCTTGAACATCTCCAGCATTCGCCTCGTCACGAGGAAGCCGCCGAAGATGTTCACCGCCGCGAGCGCCACCGCGACAACGCCCATCGCCTTGGCGAACGGCGTCTCGGTGAGGGCGGCTGCCAGCATGGCGCCGACGATGACGATCGCCGAGATCGCGTTGGTGACGGCCATCAGCGGCGTGTGCAGCGCGGGCGTCACCGTCCAGACGACGTGGTAGCCCACGTAGATGGCCAGCACGAAGATGATGAGATTGATGATGGTGTGATCGACGATTTCCATGGTCATGTCCTCGTGACGTGGCCGTCTTGCGTAACGCGGCAGGCCGCGACGATGTCGTCATCCAGCGGCACGGTCAGCGTGCCGTCCTTGGTGATGACGAGCTTGAGGAAGTCCAGCACGTTGCGTGCGTACAGCGCGGAGGCGTCTGCCGCGACGAGCGCCGGCAGGTTGGTCTCGCCGACGATGATGACGCCGTGCTTCGTGACCGTGCGGCCCGCCTCGGTGAGCGGGCAGTTGCCGCCCGCGGGCGCGGCGATGTCGACGATCACCGAGCCCGGCTTCATCGCCTTGACCATGTCCTCGGTGACGAGCACCGGCGCCGCGCGGCCGGGGATGAGGGCCGTGGTGATGACGACATCGGCCTGCGCCACGCGCTTGGCGACCTCGATCTTCTGCCGGTCCAGCCAGCTCTGCGGCATGGGGCGGGCGTAGCCACCCACACCCTCCGCGGCCTCCTTCTCCTCGGCGGTCTCGTAGGGCACGTCGATGAACTTGGCGCCGAGCGACTCGACCTGCTCCTTCACCGAGGGCCGCACGTCGCTGGCCTC
>RXJW01000197.1 GCA_003963005.1 Burkholderiales bacterium | reverse complement strand
GATGGCCTTGTCGGGCAGGAAGCGGTCGGTGATGTAGCGATGGCTCAGCTCGGCCGCGGCGACGATGGCCGGGTCGGTGATCTCCACGCCGTGGTGGACCTCGTACTTCTCCTGCAGGCCGCGCAGGATGGCAATGGTGGCCTCCACGGTCGGCTCGTCCACCAGCACCTTCTGGAAGCGGCGCTCCAGCGCGGCGTCCTTCTCCACGTACTTGCGGTATTCGTCGAGCGTGGTCGCGCCGATGCAGTGCAGCTCGCCGCGCGCCAGGGCGGGCTTGAGCATGTTGCCGGCGTCGATGGCGCCCTCGGCCTTGCCGGCGCCGACCATGGTGTGGATCTCGTCGATGAACAGGATGGTCTGGCCTTCGTCCTGGGCGACTTCCTTGAGCACGCCCTTCAGCCGCTCCTCGAAGTCGCCGCGGTACTTGGCGCCGGCCAGCAGCAGGGCCATGTCCAGCACCAGCACGCGCTTGTTGCGGAGCGAATCCGGCACCTCGCCGTTGACGATGCGCTGGGCCAGGCCCTCGACGATGGCCGTCTTGCCCACGCCGGGCTCGCCGATCAGCACGGGGTTGTTCTTGCTGCGGCGCTGCAGCACCTGGATGGCGCGGCGGATCTCCTCGTCGCGCCCGATGACCGGGTCGAGCTTGCCCTGGCGGGCGCGTTCGGTGAGGTCGAGGGTGTACTTCTTGAGCGCCTCGCGCTGGCCTTCGGCCTCGGCGGAATCGACCTTCTGGCCGCCACGCACCGCTTCAATCGCGGCTTCGAGCGCCTTGCGGGTCAGACCGTGGCCCCGCACGATGCCGGCCAGGTCGGTCTTGGCGTCGGCCAGGGCCAACAGGAACATCTCGCTGGCGATGAACTGGTCGCCCCGCTTGGTGGCTTCCTTTTCGGCCGCCTGCAGCAGCGCGACGAGGTCACGCCCGGCCTGCACGGTCTGGCCGGCGCCGCTGACCTGCGGCAGGCCCGCCAGCAGGCCGTCCAGTGCCGACTTCAGTGCCGGGGCCTTGACCCCCGCGCGCTCCAGCAGCGCCCGCGGTCCGTCCTCCTGCGCCAGCATGGCCGACAGCACGTGGACGGGCTCGATGTAGGGGTTGTCACGCGACAGCGCCAGGCTCTGGGCCTCGCCGAGGGCTTCCTGGAAACGGGTGGTGAACTTGTCGGCACGCATGGCTTGATCCTCCGGTTACCAGCCCAAGTGGGCGCCGCCCCGGGGATTTCAAGTTGCGCCAGATCAAGCCTGAAGCGTGACGGGAGCGGCCGGCCCACCCCGAGCGTACCTGCCGCCGAGCCAGGTCTCCAACTGGCCGCCGTCCATCGGCGGCGCGATGGCGTCGCCCTGGCCCTCCTGGCACCCCCGGTCGGCCAGCCAGCGCCGCTGGGCCTCGGTGTCGACGCCTTCAGCAACGACGGCCAGCCCCAGCGCACGCCCGAGGTCGATCACGAGCCGGGCCAGGCGGGCGGCGACCGCGGCATCCCGGCCGGGGCTCAGGAGGCCTCGACCGATCTTGAGCCGATCCACGGGCAGCCGATGCAGCTTCGCGAGGGAGGAATACCCCGTGCCGAAATCATCGATGGCCACGCCGATGCCGAGCGCCCTCACGGCTTCCAGCTGAGGCCGGAGGGCCTGCGCGCCTTCCATGGCCACGGCCTCGCTGACTTCCAGTTCAAGCTGAGACCCCGGCACGCCGGATTCGCTCAGGCAGCGCGTCAGGCCCGGCACGAAGCCGGGCGCCCGGAGCTGCGCCAGCGTCACCTTGATCGAGAGGCGAAAACCGGTGTGGCCGAGCGTGCGAAGCCGGGCCAGCTGGTCGCACCCGCTGCGCAACACGTGCTCACCGATCACCAGGATCATCCCGCTGCGCTCGGCCAGGTGCATGTCGCCCGACGGCGGCAAGACTTCGCCGCTGAACGTGGGCCATTGCAGCAGCGCCGCGGCGCCGACCACCGCACCGCTGCGCAGATCGACGCGCGGCTGGAAGCGCAGCGCCATCTGCCCCTCGCGCGTGGCGGCCCGCAAGTGGCTGAGCAGGCGCTGGCGGTGGCGCGTCTCCTGGCCGAGCGCCAGCGAGAAAAACTGCGACTGCCCCCGCCCGATGTGCTGCGCCCGCTTCAGCGCGATGCGCGCATCGAGCAACCGCTGGGCCGCCGTGGTTCGCGGGCCGTCGAGCTGGACGAGGCCGGCGGTGGCGGAGACCTGCAACCGTTCGCCTGCCACCACCAGCGGCTCGGCGAGCGCCTGGCGGATGCGGTCCGGCGACAAGTCTGGACGGTGTCCCAGGGCACCGAAGGTGTCGGCCCCCAGCCGGCCGAGCAGGGTCCGTTCGCCCAGGTGATGCTGCAGGCGACCGACCACCGCCTTCAGGACCTCGTCGCCCAGGGACGCACCGAAGGCGCTGTTGATGCCGGCAAAGTCGTCGATGTCAATGAGCGCCAGCGTCATGTCGCCGCAGTCGGGCGGGAGGCCGTCGAGGTGCGCCGTGAAACACTGACGGTTCAGGATGTGCAGCAGCGGATCGTTGTGAGCCAGGTCGACCAGCCGCTCGTAGAGCGCCAGGTTCTCGAAGCCGACGGCAATGTTCGCGCAGAAGATCCGCAGCAGCTGCATCTCGGTGGCCGACAAGGGACGCGTGCTGCCCACCAGGGCTGCCACTGCGCGGCCATCGCCTTGCCGGAAGTACAGGCAGATGCCGCCCTCCAGCAGGTTGCGCTCCTCCTGCAGGCACAGCGCGAGCCGGTCGCGCAGCCGGCTGGCGCTGACCGCTGCCAAGGCCTGACCCACCAGCGGGCCGTGGGCACCGGCGGCCGCCACGATGCGCGCTTCGTCGACACGCCCCGCCTCGGCCTGTGCGCACACCAGCCCTTCAGGCTCCATGCCCAGCACGGCGCAGATCTGGGTGACGACCCCCTGCGCGTAGCGGGCCAGGCCACGCACCCGCTGCAGCGAGGCACTGCCTTGCACGATGAGCTCCAGGCCCTGCCGCGTGGCCTCGAGGGCCCGCATTTGGGCATGGGCGCGGATGTTCGTGGTGAGCACCGTCTGCAGCCGGATTCGCGTCAACTCCGATTTCGCTTCGTAGTCGTTGATGTCGTAGGCCGCCATCGTGGCAAGTTCGGGGGCCTGACCCGGCTGCCCGGTGCGCAGCACGATGCGCAGATGCCGCCAGGCGGGGTCATCGCGCAGTTGCCGCACCAGCATCAACCCGGCATCAGCCGTCTCCATGACGACATCGAGCAGCAGCACGGCCACGTCCGGTGCTCGCCGCAACAGGGCCCCAGCCTCCGCGGCAGAGCTGGCATGCAGGAGCTCCAGCCGCCGCCCGAGGATGACCAGGCCCTTCAGGGCAAGGCAGGTCGCTTCGTGCACGTCGGCGTCATCGTCGACGACCATGACGCGCCAATGCCGATCCTCCCGGGGGCGCGCGACCGGTGGGCCCTCGTCGGGCGCCAGGATCAGCGGATCGTGCGCGGCGCTGCCCGCGCCGCCCTCGTGTGGGGTACTCGCATGCATGCGGACGATCGTCCGAAGCCGCCCAGCTCGCCGCACCAGTTTGCGACGAAGGCCCCCTGCAGGCCCACGAATCGACGCGCGACTGCCTGCTCAGAGCAGGACTTGCAGCGCCTTCATGCCTGCCCAGGCTGCCAGCAGCGAGCCCAGCACATGCGCCAAGGTGTGGGCCAGCGCCATGCCGAGCTGGCCATGCCTGAGCAGGGTCAGCGACTCCCCCGAAAACGCTGAAAACGTGGTCAGCCCGCCCAGGAAGCCGGTCACCAGCAGCAGCTTGAGCACTTCGTTGGGCTGGCGACCGAACCACTCCAGCGCCACACCGATCAGAAAGCCCCCCACCAGGTTCACGAGCAAGGTGCCGAGCGGGAAGCCAGCCCAGCGGGCATTGAACAACAGCCCGGCCTGCCAGCGTGTCAGCGCCCCGAGCGCGGCGCCCACGGAAACAGCCAGGGCATTCACGCTGCGTTCCCTCCGGCGATGCCCCATCGCGCCAGGGCGGCGTCGTCGGTCACCCGGGCATCCACCCAGTGAGCGCCATCGGGGGTGTACTCCTTCTTCCAGAACGGTGCCTGGGTCTTGAGGTAGTCCATCAGGAACTCGCAGGCCTGGAACGCCTGGCCACGGTGGGCGCTGCTGACCAGCACCAGCACGATCTGGTCCCGCGCCTGCAGCAACCCGACGCGATGGATGACCCGCGCGCCGCGGATGTCGAACCGCGCGAAGGCCTCGTCGATCATGGCCTCGATGGCCGCCTCGGTCATGCCGGGGTAGTGCTCCAGCGCCATCTGCGACACGGCGGCGCCGCTGCTC
Organism: Burkholderiales bacterium; assembly: GCA_003963005.1. Classification (GTDB taxonomy): domain Bacteria; phylum Pseudomonadota; class Gammaproteobacteria; order Burkholderiales; family Burkholderiaceae_C; genus Pelomonas. Next base: position 16,818 of record RXJW01000197.1, on the reverse strand, counting down.
TGCTCCCGGACGGTGCCGACGAAGGCGACGACCGCGCCGACACCGCCGTCCCCCATCCGCAGGGATGTGGTTTCGGCGCCAAGGTCAAAGTCACTGGATTGGATGCACACTCTTGCCATGTCACGGATTCTCACCTTGCGCGGCGGTGAGATTCACCCTTTTCCGGCCTGTTGACGCGGCCCCGCGCCCGATACTTGCGTCCAGCATCTTTTTTACGCTGCCAGGAATTTCGACATGGCCCTGATGGATTTCATCAAGAAACAGTTCATAGACGTCATCCAATGGACGGAGGACGGCGACGGCACGCTGGCCTGGCGCTTCCCGATGGCGGGCATGGAAATCCAGAACGGCGGCCAGCTCGTCGTTCGTGAATCGCAGGTCGCGGTGTTCGTGAACGAGGGCCAGGTGGCCGACGTCTTCGGCCCTGGCACCCACAAGCTCACCACGCAGACCCTGCCCGTGCTGACCTACCTCAAGAACTGGGACAAGCTGTTCGAGTCTCCGTTCAAGAGCGACGTCTACTTCTTCAGCACCCGCCAGCAGATCGACCAGCGCTGGGGCACCAGCCAGCCGGTCGCCATCCGCGACAAGGATTTCGGTGCCGTGCGCCTGCGCGCCTTCGGCAACTACGCCTACCGCATCAAGGACGCCAAGGTCTTCCACAGCCAGATCTCCGGCACCCGCGAGCGCTACACCGTGGCCGACCTGGACGGTCAGCTGCGCGGCCTGATGCTGCAGCACATCTCCGATGCCGTCGCCAGCAGCGGCACGGCCTTCCTGGACCTGGCTGCCAACCAGATCGAGTTTGCCGCCGCACTGAAGAACGCCACCGCCCCGGCCTTCGACGCGCTCGGCCTGGAACTGCTGTCGGTGACCATGCAGAACGTGTCTCTGCCCGAAGAGCTGCAGAAGATCCTCGACCAGCGCATCGGCATGGGCATCATCGGCCAGAACATGGGCCAGTTCATGCAGTACCAGACCGCGCAGGCGATTCCGGAACTGGCCAAGGGCGCAGGCTCGGGCTCAGGCATCGCGGGTGAAGCCGTGGGCCTGGGCGCAGGCGTGGCACTGGGCCAGACGCTCGCGCAGACGCTGGGCCAGGGCCTTGCCGGCGTTGGCGCTGCAGCCCCCGCCCCCGCAGCCAGCAAGCCCGACGACATCGTGGCCCTGCTGGAAAAGCTCGGCGACCTCAAGGCCAAGGGCATCCTGACCGACGAGGAATTCGCCGCCAAAAAAGCGGACCTCCTGAAGAAACTTGGCTGACCAGGCGCCAGCCGCCCAGCGGCGCTGGCGCGCGGCGTGCCCGAACTGCGGCGCGCCCGTCGAGTTCGCCAGCGCGGCCTCGGCCAGCGCCGTCTGCGGCTTTTGCCGCAGCACCTTGCTGCGTGACGGCGACACCCTCAGCCGCATCGGCCAGAGTGCCGAGATCTTCGACGACTACTCGCCGCTGCAGCTCGGCGCCACCGGCCGCTGGATGGGCCAGGGCTTCGCGGTCGTGGGTCGCATCCAGCGTGGCTCGGAGCTGGGCAACTGGAACGAATGGCACCTGCTGTTCGACGCCGGCGAGCGCACCCGCGTGGGCTGGCTCAGCGAGGACAACGGCCAGTTCGTCCTCAGCCTGGAGGCGCCGCTCACCGACACCCCGCCGCCCGAGCCCCAGCCGGGCGCCCCGCTCACGCTCGCGGGCCAGCGCTGGAAGGTGGCGGCCGTCGTGCAGGCGGCCCTGCGCGCCGCCGAGGGTGAACTGCCCCGCGTGCCGCAGTCAGGCCGTGTGGTCGAGCTGCGCAACGAACAGGGCGAGGTCGGCAGCCTGGAGTACCGCGACGGCGCCCCGCCGGTGTGGTCGGTCGGCCGCGGCGTGCAGCTGGCCGATCTGGCACTCCAGGGCCTGCGCACCACCGCCGAGGGTGAGTCCATCGCCGAGGCGAAGTTCAAGGGCCGCAGCATCGCCTGCCCGAACTGCGGTGCGCCGCTGGAGCCCAAGCTCGCCCAGACGAAGAGCATGACCTGCGGCCAGTGCCAGGCTGTGGTCGACCTGCCCGAGGGCGACGCCAAGGCCCTCGGCTTCGCGGCCCAGGAGGCCGGCCTGCCGCCGCTCATCCCGCTGGGCCGCACGGGCACGCTCGCCTTCGCCGGCGAAAAACCGCTGAGCTGGCAGGTGGTCGGCTACCAGGAGCGCTGCGACATCCCCGAGGATGCCGATGACGAGCAGAGCTTCTGGCGCGAGTACCTGCTCTTCAACCGGATGGCCGGCTTCGCCTTTCTCGTGGACACGCGCGAGGGTTGGAGCCTGGTGCGCACGCTCACCGGCGTGCCACGCGACGCGCGAGGCGGCGTGCAGTGGCAGGACCGCACCTACGCCCAGCGCTGGGCCTACGGGGCCAGGACCACCCACGTGCTTGGCGAGTTCTACTGGCCGGTGCGGCTGGGCGACCGCGTGCAGGTCACCGACTACGCCACCGCTGATGGCCTCTATCTGCTGAGCAGCGAGCAGCAAGGCCCGGAAATCACGTGGAGCGGCGGCCAGAACCTGGCGGCCGGCGCGGTACAGCAGGCCTTCATGCTCACCGGCGCGAGCGCCAGCTTCACCCGCGACGCCTCGGCCTTCAAGGACAACAGCGGTACCCTGCTGCGCAACATCATCATCGGCCTGGTGCTGATGGTAGTGGTGTTCGCCTTGCTGCGCGCCTGCTCGCATGACGAGTGTGACCGCTACAAGGAGAGCTTCGGCGAATCCAGTGCCGAATACCAGCAATGCCGCAGCAGTACGCGCGGCGGCGGGGGCTACTACGGCGGCTCCAGCGGCGGCAGTTATGGTGGCTACAGCAGCGGTGGCGGCGGCCACAAATAACCGGAGAACCCCATGACCCTCGATTGGCTCAAGCCTGAAGTGATCCTCGGCTCGACGATGTATGCCGTGATCGGCGTCGTCGTGTTCTGGGTGTCGTTCATCATCGTCGACAAGATCACGCCGTACCGACTCTGGGAAGAACTCGTCGAGCACAAGAACGTCGCACTGGCCATCGTGGTCGGGGCGATGTGCATCTCGATCGGGAACATCGTGGCAGCGGCCATCCACGGGTGACGGCCGACTGTCGGCCGCGGGTGCAGCTCATGCGCCGGCGGCCGCAGACTGTCTGACGGTCCAGGCGGGCGTCGCGCGGCGTCGACACAATCGCCCGCGCTTCCAGAACCCAAGGACCGCCATGCCCCCATGCCCCCGCTGGGCCGCTGCCGCCGCGCTCACGCTCGGCCTGCTGATTGCCACCGCACACGCCGCCAGCGCCGACGCGCCTGCCGACACCCAGGCCGCCAAGGCCGACGCCATCGCGCAGGCCTCCGGCTTCAAGATCCGCCCCGTCGACGACGCCTGGCGCGCCGCCCTCCCCCGCGATGCCGAAGCCGCGACGCAGGCCTACATGGACCGGCTGCCGGCCGAGGCGGTGGCCCGATCCGACGCCTACTACACCGGCGCCTACTGGCTGATCCTCTGGGAACTGCTGGCCACCCTGGCCGTGGCGGCCCTGCTGATGTCGGGCCGGCGCGCCGCGCGACTGCGCGATGCCTGCCTTCGGTGGTGCCACGGCCCCATGCGGCGTGACTTCCTGTTCGGCGCCGCCTACGCCGGGATTTCCGCCGTCATCAGCCTGCCGCTGGCCCTGTACTTCGGCTGGTGGCGAGAGCAGGCCTACGGCATGTCCACCCAGACGCTGGCGGACTGGTTCGCCGAGATGGTCCTGTCCCAAGCCATCGATCTGCTGCTGATGGGCCTGGTGGTGGCCGGCCTCTACGCCCTGATCCGTCGCGCCGGTGCCCGTTGGTGGATCTGGGGGACGGCGGGCGGCCTCGCCACCCTGGTCCTCATCATCGTCGTCACGCCGGTGCTGATCCAGCCGCTGTTCAACACCTACAAGCCGCTCGATGAGGGTCCCATCAAGCAGGCCGTGCTGCAGATGGCCCATGCCAACGACGTCCCGGTGGACAACGTCTATGTGGTCGATGCCTCGCGCCAGACGACGCGCATCAGCGCGAATGTGACGGGCCTGTTCGGCACGGCTGCGGTGCGGCTGAACGACAACCTGCTGCGCCGCACGTCGGAGCCCGAGATCCGCGCCGTGATGGGCCATGAGCTCGGCCACTATGTGATGCACCACATGGCCAAGAACCTGGCCCTGCTGGCGCCGCTCCTGCTGATCGGTTTCGCCTTCGCCAGTTGGGCCATGAACACGCTGCTGGCACGCGGTCAGGCCCGCACGGGCGTGAGCCGCGTCGACGATGTGGCCGGCCTGCCCCTGCTCGTGGCGGTGCTCTCGCTGTTCTTTGCGCTCGCCACGCCCGTCAACCACACGATCACCCGCGTCCAGGAGTCCGAGGCCGACAAGTTCAGCCTGAACCTGACGCGCGAGCCCCACGGCTTTGCCGAAGCCCAGCTGCGCCTGGCCGAGTACCGCAAGGCCGATCCGGGTCCAGTGGAAGAATTCATCTTCTTTCACCACCCCAGCACACGCCATCGCATCCTCGACGCGATGCGCTGGCGCGAAGCCATGGGCACGCCATGAACCCGACGCACGACTTTGCCGCCCTGACCGCCAATGCGCAGGAAGACTGGACCCTGTTCGCCGTCCGCTTCCACGACAAACCCGGCGCCGGCGACTTGCGCCGTCAGCTGCTGCAAGCCCACCTCGAATGGGTCGCGGCTCACCAGGACGTGGTTCGGGTGGCGGGTTCCCTGCGCGACGAGCCGGGTGGCACGCCGGTCGGTGGCCTGTGGGTCGTCCGCGCAGCGAACCGGGCCGCCGTCGAGGCCCTGATCGCCACCGACCCCTTCACCACCGGCGGCCTGCGCGCCAGCTGGGAGATCTTCTACTGGAGCAAGGCGCTGCCGCAGCCGGTGTCCTTCTAGACTGCGGGGCATGAAACCCGCGCTCCCCCCGCTTTCCCGCCGCGCCGTCCTGGCCCTCGGCGCCCTCGGATTCAGCCGCCCCCTGATCGCGGCCGACGCGCGGCCCTCGGTTGCCATCGTCGTGGCGCGGCTCGACCTGAAGGCGGGCACGGTGAGTGACGTCGTCAACCTCACGCCGGCCCCGGGCGCCAACTTCCAACCCTCGTTCACCCGCGACGGCGCCGCCGTGCTGTTCGCCTCGGACCGCAGCGGCTCCAACAACGTCTGGCGCCACGAGCTGGCCAGCGGCAAGACCACCGCCGTCACGAGCACGCCCCACAACCTCTACTCGCCCACCGCGTTGCCCGACGGCAGCGGCTTCTCGGCGATCCGCGTCGTGGACGCCGACCCGGCCTACGGCATTGAAAGCAAGCAACCGTCGCTGTGGCGCTTCGGCTGGGACGGCCAGGAGATCGCGCCGGTCGTGCCGGTGATGCGCGTGGGCTACCACGCTTGGGTGGACGCGGATCGGCTGGCGCTCTTCATCGTCGACGACGTGCCCGAGCGCAACGCGCACCGCGCCGTGCTCTTCAACCGCGCGACCGGCCAGAGCACGCCGCTGACCGACAAGCCCGGCCGCTCCCTCGGTCGCACTGCCGATGGCCGGCAGGCCCTGTTCGTCGACCAGACCGACCCCGAACATTGGCAACTGTGCGCACAGGGTGAGGGCGAGGCTTCGTCACGGGTGCTGGTCGAAACCCCGGTCGGCCCCGAGGGCCTGAAGGACCCCAACCGCAGCCAGTACTTCGCCGCGCTGCCCGACGGCTCGATCGTCATGGCCCGCGGCACGCTGCTGCTGCGCTGGGACGGCAAGCCCGGCCGCCGCTTCGAGCCGCTGGCGGAGCTGCCGGGCATCAACGGCAACATCCGCAACATCGCCGCGAGCCCGGACGGAAGCCGGCTCGCGTTCTCCGTGACGCTCACGGTGCCCAAGGCGTGACCGCCCAGGCCCCCACGCCCTCGCGCGCCTCCCTGGCCGAGCTGCTGCTGCTCGCCAGCGTCTTCGTCATCGCCGCCTGCGGCCTCGTCTACGAGCTGGCGGCCGGGGCGCTGGCGAGCTATCTGCTCGGCGACTCGGTGCTGCAGTTCTCCACCGTCATCGGCGTCTACCTGTTCGCGATGGGCCTGGGCTCGTGGCTGTCGCGCTTCGTCGAGCGGCAGCTGGTGGGCGTGTTCCTGCAGGTGGAGTTGCTCGTCGGCGTCGTCGGCGGCCTGATGCCGGCAGCGCTCTTCGCCGCGCACAGCCTGCTCCCGCCGGGTGAGGGCGCGGCCTTTCGCGTGATGCTCTACGCGCTGGTGCTGCTCGTGGGCACGCTGGTGGGGCTGGAGATCCCGCTGGTCATGCGCATCCTGAAGCGCCACTTCAGTGCGCGTTACGGCCTGAAGGACCTGGTCTCGCAGGTGCTGACCTTCGACTACCTCGGTGCGCTGCTCGTGGCCCTGGCCTTCCCGCTGTTGCTGGTGCCGCACCTGGGCCTGGTGCGCACCGGCGTGGCCTTCGGGCTGCTGAACGTGGCGGTGGCGGTCTGGGCGCTGTGGCTCTTCCGCGCGGAGCTGCGCGGCCTGGGCAGCCATGTGGCGGCCTGTGCGCTGTCCGCCGTGCTGCTGCTGGCCGCCATGGCCAGTGCCGACCAGCTCACCACCTGGGCGGAAGACCGCTTCTACGGCGAGCACATCGTCTTCAAGCAGAGCAGCCCCTACCAGCGCATCGTGGTGACCGATGGCCATGCGGGCACGCGGCTGTTTCTCAACGGCAACCTGCAGTTCCACTCCAAGGACGAGTACCGCTACCACGAGGCCCTCGTGCAGCCCGCCATGGCCGCGCACGGCGCGCCGAAGCGCGTGCTGGTGCTGGGCGGGGGCGACGGCATGGCGGTGCGCGAGATCCTCAAGTACCCGAGCGTCGAGCAGGTCACTCTGGTGGAGCTGGACCCGCTGATGACCACGCTCTTTCGCGACAACGCGAAGCTGGCCGCGCTCAACGGCCATTCGCTTTCCAGCCCCAAGCTGCGCATCGTGAACGCCGACGCCTTCGGCTGGCTGGAGCAGCAGCACGAGGTGTTCGACGTCATCGTCATCGACTTCCCCGACCCGTCCAACTTCGCGCTCGGCAAGCTCTACACGGCGAGCTTCTACGACCTCGTCGACCAGCACCTGAGCGCAGGCGGATACGCGGTCGTGCAGACCACGTCGCCGCTGATCGCCCGGCGCAGCTTCTGGACGGTGGTGACGACGATCGAGGCCACGGGGCTGACCGCGACGCCTTACCACGCCCACGTGCCGAGCTTCGGCGAGTGGGGCTTCGTGCTGGCCTCGCGCCGGCCGTACCGGATGCCGACGCAGTTCCCGCCGGGCCTGCGTTTCGTCAGCGTGGGCAGCCTGCCGGCGCTGCTGGACTTCCCGCCGGACATGGCGCGCGTGCCGACCGAGGTCAACCGCCTGTCCAACCAGGTGCTGGTGCAGACCTTCGAGGAGGAGTGGGGGAAGGTGCACTGATGCTGAAGCGGCGACAGGTGCTGCTGGCGAGCCTGGCCACGGCGGGCTGCAGCCGCGAGGGCACGGCGCTGCAAGGCGGCTGGGTCGGTACGCACCCGGAGCGCGGCCACCGCCTGCGGGGCCCCTTGCCCGATGCCGGTGGGCCGCTGAAACGAACGGATGTGCTCATCATCGGCGGCGGCATCGCCGGCCTGGCCTGCGCGCGGGCGCTGACCCGGCGCGGCGTGGACGACATCGCCCTGCTTGACCTCGAAGACCAGGCCGGCGGCAACAGCCGCGGCCACCGCATCGCCGCTTCGGCCTGCCCACTCGGGGCCCACTACCTGCCGGTGCCTGGCCCCGAAGCCCGCGAAGTGCTGGCCCTGCTGCACGACCTCGGCCTGGCCACGAGCCGCCTGGGCCGCACCGAATGGGACGAGCGCCACCTCTGCCACAGCCCGCAGGAGCGCCTGTTCTTCGACGGTGCCTGGCACGAGGGCCTGCTGCCGCCCGCCGACGGCCCCGCCGGGCTGGCGCAGTACCGCCGATTCGGCGCACTCGTGGCCGAGGTCCAGCGCAGCCTCGGCTTTGCGATGCCCACCCGCCAGGCCCGCTGGACGCCTGCCCACGACCGCCTGGACGCACAGACCTTCGCCACCTGGCTCGACACCCAGGGCCTGACCGACAACCGGCTGCGCTGGTACCTCGACTACTGCTGCCGCGACGACTTCGGCGCCGATGCCGCCACCGTGTCCGCCTGGGCCGGCCTGCACTACTTCGCTAGCCGCCACGGCTTCCATGCGCCGGGCGACGAGACCGCCGAGCGCGAACCGGTCCTGACCTGGCCCGAGGGCAACGGCTGGCTGTCCGCCCGGATGGCCGAGCCGCTGCGCGACCGCCTGCACCTCGGCCGCACGGTGCTGCGCGTGACCGAGGGGCGACACGGCGTCGAGGCGCTGGCCTGGAACGAAGCCTCGCAGGCGCCCGAGCGCTGGGCCGCTCGTGCCGTGGTCATGGCGACGCCGCTGTTCGTGTCGGCGCGGCTGCTGGCCGAGCCACCCGCTGCGCTGCGGGCGCTGCAGCAGCCGCATGCGCCCTGGCTCACGGCCAATGTGCTGTTGCGCGAGCCGCTGTTGCTGCGGCCGGGCGCGCCGCCGTCCTGGGACAACGTGCGCTACGGCTCGGTGGCGCTCGGCTACGTCGATGCCCGCCACCAGTCGCTCGACCCCACGCCCCAGTCACCGCTGCTGACCGCCTACGTCGCCCTGCCCGAAGCCCGACGCGCAGCGCTGCTCAGCGAGCCGTGGCAGCACTGGGCAAAGCTCGTGCTCGAAGACCTGGCCGGCACGCATCCGGACCTGCCCGCCAAGGCCGAGCGCATCGACCTGTGCCGCTTCGGGCATGCGATGAGCATCCCGGTGCCCGGCCTGCGCGGCTCGGCGGCACTGGCCGCCCTGCACGACGCCCGCGGCCGCGTGGTCTTCGCGCACAGCGACCTGGCGGGCTACTCCGTCTTCGAGGAGGCCTACACGGCCGGCGTCGAGGCCGCGGGTCGGCTCAGCCTCTGAGCAGGTGCTGGCGGCTGACCTCGGTCGGCCCGAAGGCCGTGATCAGCGTGTCGAGCAGCTGTCGCGCCTTGCGGCTGTTGTCGCCGCCGTAGTTGCAGACGTAGACATCGAGCGTGACTGAGCCGAGCTCCGGCCAGGTGTGCACCGCCAGGTGCGACTCGGCCAGCAGCACGACGCCGGTGATGCCGCTCTGACCGTCGGCCGGGCCGAAACGGTGCATCAGCTCGGCCACGCCGCTCAGGCCGGACGTTCGGACGGCGTCACGGCAGGCCTGGGCCAAGCGGTCCGGGTCGGTCATCAGCGCCAACGCGGCGTCGACGCCGCGCAGGTCGGCCGTGAGGTGCAGGCCCTGCACGCTCAGCCGCCCGTGACGGGCGGGAAGAAGGCCAGCTCGTCGCCCTCGGCCAGCGCAGCCGATTCGGCGGCCATCTTCTGGTTGACCGCGGCACGGACCGCGCGCGAACGCGCCAGGGCCTCGGCATGCACACCGCCCCGGGCCATCAGCGCATCGCGCGCCTGGCCGACGGTGGCGCCGTCTGGCAGCGTCAGCGTGTCAGCCTCGCCCAGTTGCTCGCGCAGCGAGGCAAAGAAGCGCAGCTTCACGGTCACGGTCATGCGAGCAGCTCCGAGAACGGGATGAAGCGCACCGCGTCGCCCTTCGCGAAGGCCCGGCCCGCAGGGTTGTCCACCAGGCCGTCGGCCCAGAAGGCCGAGGTCAGCACACCACTGCTCTGGTTGCCGAACAGCGCCAGGCCGCTGGCCTCGTCCAGTTGCACACGCAGGAACTCGCGGCGCTTGTCGGGCTTGGGCCAGTCGAACCCGGCGGGGATCAGGTAGCCCCGCGGGGCCAGGCGCGTCGCGCCCTGCAGTTTCAGCAGGAAGGGGCGCACCAGCACGAGGAAGGTCACGAGGCTGGACACCGGGTTGCCGGGCAGGCCGATGAAGTGGGCCTGCCCCACACGGCCGTAGGCGAAGGGCTTGCCCGGCTTGATGGCGATGGCCCACAGGTCGAGCTGCCCCTCCGCCTGGACGGCGGGCTTCAAGTGGTCTTCCTCGCCGACCGAGACGCCGCCGGAGGTGACGATCACGTCGGCCTTCGAGGCCGCTTCGCGCAGCGCGGCGCGGGTGGCGTCGAGTTGGTCGGGCACGATGCCGAGGTCGATCACCTCGCAGCCCAGGCCTTCGAGCAGCGCGCGCAGCGTGAAGCGGTTGGAGTTGTAGATGGCGCCGGGCGGCAGCGGCTCGCCGGGCATGACGAGTTCGTCGCCCGTGGAGAACAGGGCCACGCGGGCGCGGCGGGTGACGGTGAGTTCGGCGGCGCCGGCCGTGGCCGCCAGGCCGAGCGCGATGGCGTCGAGCCGCGTGCCGGCGGGCAGCACGACGCTGCCGGTCTTCACGTCCTCGCCGCGCAGGCGCACATGCTGGCCCGGCCGGACCGGCTGGGTCACGCGCACGCGGCCGTCCACCAGCTCGGTGTGCTCTTGCATGACGACCGTGTCCGCCCCAGGCGGCACCTGGGCGCCGGTGAAGATGCGGGCGGCTTGGCCGGCGGCCAGCGGCTGCGGCACGCTGCCGGCCGGGATGCGCTGGGTGACGGGCAGTTCGCCGCCGATGTCGGCCGCTCGCAGGGCGTAGCCGTCCATCGCCGAGTTGTCGGCCGGCGGCACGTCCACCGGGGAGATCAGGTCCGCCGCCAGCACCCGGCCGCGGGCGGCCGTGGTGGGCAGGGTCTCGCGCTCCGCGAGGGACTGGACCTGCGCCAGCAGCGTGGCCAGCGCGTCGTCCAGCGGGGTCAGGGCAGGTTTCTTGGCATCAGACATGGGCGTGAATGTAGGCTTTCACGGCTTCCACATCCGCCTGCATGACTTTGACGCGTTTGGGCAGGCTTTCGATGCCTTCCAGGCCCGCCGGCCGCGGCGGCTGGGTGCCCAGGGCTTCGACGATCGTGGCGGCGAACTTGGCCGGCAGCGCCGTCTCCAGCACCAGCATCGGCACGGCCGGGTCGCGCTGTTCCAACGCCACCTTCAGGCCGTCGGCCGTGTGCGGGTCGATGACGACGCCGTGCTCGGCGTGGCAACGGCGGATCGTGGCGACACGGTCGGCGTGCGTGCTGCGGCCGGAGCTGAAGCCGAAGCGGGCGATGGCGGCATGCTCGTCCGGCGTCAGCGTGAAGCCGGCGGACGTGAAGGCCTGCTTCACCCGGGCACCGTCGCGGCCGAGCAGGTCGAACACGAAGCGCTCGAAGTTGCTGGCCTTGGAGATGTCCATCGACGGGCTGGACGTCTCGTGCGTGTCGGCCGTGCCGCGCGGGCGGTAGCTGCCGGTGCGGAAGAACTCGTCGAGCACATCGTTCTCATTCGTGGCCACCAGCAGCTTCGCGATGGGCAGGCCCATCATGCGGGCCACATGGCCGGCGCAGACGTTGCCGAAGTTGCCGGACGGCACCGTGAAGCTGACCTGCTCCGCGTTCGTCTTCGTCGCCTTGAAGTAGCCGGCGAAGTAGTACACCACCTGCGCCAGCAGCCGTGCCCAGTTGATGGAATTGACCGTGCCGATGCGGTGCTCGCGCTTGAAGGCCAGGTCGTTGGACACGGCCTTGACGATGTCCTGGCAGTCGTCGAACACGCCTTCGATGGCGATGTTGTGGATGTTGGCGTCCTGCAGACTGAACATCTGCGCCTGCTGGAAGGGGCTCATGCGGCCATGCGGGCTGAGCATGAACACGCGCACGCCTTGCTTGCCGCGCATCGCGTATTCAGCCGCACTGCCGGTGTCACCCGACGTGGCGCCCAGGATGTTCAGCGTCTCGCCGCGGCGGCCGAGTTCGTACTCGAACAGCGCGCCGAGCAGCTGCATAGCCATGTCCTTGAAGGCCAGCGTCGGGCCGTTAGACAGGCCTTCCAGCGCCAGGCCCTCGCCGAGCCAGGTCAGGGGCGTGATCTCTTTCGTGCCGAACACCTCGGGGGTGTAGACCCGGCGCGTGATGGCGTGCAGGTCGGCGGCCGGGATGTCGTCGATGTAGAGCGACAGGATCTCGAACGCCAGGTCGGCATAGGCCAGGCCGCGCCAGCGCGTGAGCGTGGCGTCGTCGACCTGCGGGTAGGCCTTGGGCAGGTACAGGCCGCCATCGGGGGCGAGGCCTTCGAGGAGGATGTCGGAGAAGCCGCGCTCGGCCTGATCGCCGCGGGTGGAGATGTACTTCATGGCATCAGGCGAGTTCTTCCTTGCGGAGCTTGACGATGGGCGCGAGCACCGTCGCCAGCGCCTGCATCTTGGCCAGCGCCTCGTTCATGCGGCCTTCGACGGTGTCGTGGGTCAGGATGATCAGGTCGGTCTGGCGCTCGCCGTCGGCAGACTCGCGCTGGAGCACGGCGTCGATGGAGATGTCGTGCTCGGCCAGGATGGTCGTGATGCGCGACAGCACGCCGGCCTGGTCGGCCACGACGAGGCGCAGGTAGAAGGCCGTCTTGACGTCGGCCATCGACAGCACCGGCGTGTTGCTCATCGCATCGGGCTGGAAAGCCAGGTGGGGCACGCGATGGTCGGGGTCGGCAGTGGCCAGGCGGGTCACGTCGACCAGGTCAGCCACCACGGCCGAGGCGGTGGGCTCGGCGCCGGCGCCCTTGCCGTAGTACAGCGTCGTGCCGACCGCGTCGGCCTGCACGACGACGGCGTTCATCGCGCCTTCGACATTGGCGATCAGGCGCGAGGACGGGATCAGGGTCGGGTGCACGCGCAGCTCGAAGCCATTCTCACGGCGGCGCGTGATGCCCAGCAGCTTGATGCGGTAGCCGAGCTGCTCGGCGTACTTGATGTCGGTCGCCTGCAGCGTGGAGATGCCCTCCACGTGCGCCTTGTCGAACTGCACCGGCACCCCGAAGGCGATGGCGCTCATGATGGTCAGCTTGTGGGCGGCGTCCACGCCTTCGATGTCGAAGGTCGGGTCGCTCTCGGCATAGCCCAGGCGCTGGGCCTCCTTCAGCACGGTGGCGAAGTCCAGGCCCTTGCTCCGCATCTCGGAGAGGATGAAGTTGGTGGTGCCGTTGATGATGCCGGCGATCCACTCGATGCGGTTGGCCGTCAGGCCCTCGCGCAGTGCCTTGATGATCGGGATGCCACCGGCCACGGCCGCCTCGAAGGCCACGGTCACGCCCTTCTCGCGGGCTGCCGCAAAGATCTCGCTGCCATGCAGCGCCAGCAGCGCCTTGTTGGCCGTGACGACATGCTTGCCGTTGGCAATCGCCTTCAGTACCAGGCTGCGCGCCGGCTCGATGCCGCCGATCAGCTCGACGACGATGTCGATGTCGGGGTTGTCGACCAGCTGCTGCGGGTCGGCGACGACCGGCACGCCGTCCCCCACGATCGCCTGGAAGGCCTTGGCGCGCTCGGCATTGCGAGCCGCCACCATCGCAATCTCGATGCCCCGACCGGCGCGGCCGCGAATCTCGGCCTGGTTGCGCTGCAAGACGTGGAAGGTGCCGGCACCGACGGTGCCGAGGCCGATCAGGCCGACTTGGATGGCTTTCATTGCAGGGCTCTCAGAGACAGGGACGGGAAATCAGGACGAATAGCGGCGGCGGTAGCCGGCCAGGAAGCGATCGATGCGGCCGATGGCCTCGCGCAGGTCGTCGACATTGGGCAGGAAGACGAGGCGGAAGTGGTCGTGCGCCGGCCAGTTGAAGCCGGTGCCCTGGACGATGAGGACCTTCTCCTCGGCCAGCAGCTCGTAGGCGAACTGCTGGTCGTCGGCGATGGGGTACACCTTGGGGTCCAGGCGCGGGAACATGTAGAGCGCCGCCTTGGGCTTGACGACGCTGACGCCCGGGATCTGCGTGAGCAGCTCGTAGGCCAGGTCGCGCTGGTGGCACAGCCGGCCGGTGGGGGCCACCAGGTCCTTGATGCTCTGGTAGCCGCCCAGGGCGGTCTGGATGGCGAGCTGGCCCGGCGTGTTGGAGCACAGACGCAGCGAGGCCAGCATGTTCAGGCCCTCGATGTAGTCGCGGGCATGACGCTTCTCGCCACTGACGATCATCCAGCCGGCCCGGTAGCCGCAGGCGCGGTAGTTCTTGGACAAGCCGTTGAAGGTGATGACCAGCACGTCGTCGGCCAGCGACGCCAGCGCGGTGTGCGTGTGGCCGTCGTAGAGGGTCTTGTCGTAGATCTCGTCGGCGAACACGACGAGCTGGTGCCGGCGGGCCAGTTCGAGGATGCCCAGCAGCAGGTCGTTCGGGTAGAGCGCGCCGGTCGGGTTGTTCGGGTTGCAGACCATGATGCCGCGGGTGCGCGGCGTGATCTTGGATTCGATGTCGGCGAGGTCGGGCAGCCAGCCGGCGCCCTCGTCGCAGAGGTAGTGCACCGGGCGGCCGCCGGACAGGCCCACGACCGCCGTGTAGAGCGGGAAGTCGGGCGCCGGGATCAGGATCTCGTCGCCGTCGTTGACCAGCGCGTTGATGGCCATCTGGATCAGCTCGGACGCGCCGTTGCCGAGGTAGACGTCGTCCACCGTCACGCCCTTCACGCCCTGCTGCTGGGTGTAGTGCACGACCGCCTTGCGCGGGGCGAACAGACCCTTGCTGTCGGTGTAGCCGCCGGCGTCGCCGAGGTTGCGGATCATGTCCTGCACGATCTCGTCCGGCGGCGTGAGCCCGAACACGGCGGTGTTGCCGATGTTGAGCTTCATGATCTTGTGGCCCTCCTCCTCCATCTGGCGGGCCTTGTCCAGCACGGGGCCACGGATGTCGTAGCTGACGCTGGCGAGCTTGCTGGACTTGGCGATGGGCTTCAAAACGGGCTCCGGCGCAGCCAATGCTGCAGTGCAAAACGAGGGCAATAGGGGCGATCTCGGAGTTTAAGCACCCCCCGGGCACGCAGCCTGCCGTTCTGGGCGACACTCCCGGCCGTTTCCAGTGCTCTTCTCCCATGAAGTTCCAGCTCGACGAGCCGCAGGGCGGCAACAGCATTTCTCGCCATGACACCCAGGGCGTCTGGGTCAACGGCCAGCCGCACACCGCCAGCGTGCTGGTGCCCTGGCGAGGCGAGTTGGCAGCCTGGGCGCCTTCGCGCTTCGAGGAACTTCAGCCCGCGCATTTCGAAGCGATCAAGGCGCTAAATCCCGAGTTGGTGGTCTTCGGCAGCGGGGCGCGGCTGCGGTTCCCGAGCCCGGCGCTGTGGCGCGGGCTGGTGGAGGCGCGCATCGGATTCGAGGTGATGGACCTGGCGGCCGCCTGCCGCACGTACAACGTGCTGGCCAGCGAGGGGCGCAACGTTCTGGCGGCGCTGTTGATCGAGGGATGACGCCGGCCGCCGCCGAAGCGGGCCGAGGCTTTATAATCACGGGCTATTGCCTGCGGGCGCCCGCGTGAATTGCTCCACAAGGCAGTTTCACGAACCGGGGACCCCGTGAGCCCAACTTGCCGCACCCCCCAATGACGCCTGCGCTCAACAAACCCCTGCCGGAAATTGAGGCTCAAGCCACCGGCGGCGTGAAGTTCACTGCCAATGCCTTCCTGGGCAAGTCGGTCGTGCTGTACTTCTACCCGAAGGACAACACGCCGGGTTGTACCACCGAGGCCATGCAATTCCGCGATCGCCACAAGGACTTCGTGAAAGCCGGCGCAGTTGTGCTGGGTGTTTCGCGCGACAACATGGCCTCGCACGAGAAGTTCAAGCAGGCGCTTGAGCTGCCTTTCGAGCTGATCGCCGACACCGAAGAGAAGCTCTGCCACATGTTCGGCGTGGTCAAGAACAAGATCATGTACGGCAAGAAGGTCAAGGGCATCGAGCGCTCCACCTTCCTGATCAGCCCCACGGGCATCCTGGTGGGCGAATGGCGCGGCATCAAGGTCGCCGGTCACGTCGACGAGGTGCTGAAGGCGGTCAAGGGCCTCAAGAAGGAAGCCGCCTGACTCCGGGCCATCCCTGACGCGGAACTGCCGCGGGGCGTGTGCATAATCAGCCCATGCCCCGGGTCGAATCCACGCATCAGACTGCAAAAGCCGCGCTCATCCTGCGCGGCTTTTTGCTTTTCTGGCGGCGGATGTCGTGGGGCCCACCCCCTGCCGCCTAGCCGTACATGCCACTGCCCAAGCCCCCTGCACAACGCGCCAGCCGCCTCGACGCCACCGCCTACTCGGTCGACCTGACCCCCAGCAAACCCCGCGCCGTGCCGCCTTCGGTGGCTCCGGCCAAATCACCCGGCCCCGCTCCCGCCACCCCGCCTGTGGCCGCCGCCACCGCCGAGGTGCTGCGCCTGCCGACCCCGGCGCACGCGCCGGCCCCCGCGGCCAAATCCGGCCTCCCCACCAAATCCGCCAGCAAGGCACCGGCCAGGGCCGCCGCGCCGAAGCGCACCCGCAAGCCGGCCGAGGCGCCCAAGCTCTTCGTGCTCGACACCAATGTGCTGATGCACGACCCGATGTCGCTGTTCCGCTTCGAGGAGCACGACGTCTTCCTGCCGATGATCACGCTGGAGGAGCTCGACGGCCACAAGAAGGGCATGACCGAAGTCGCCCGCAACGTGCGCCAGGTCAGCCGCGAGCTCGACCAGCTCGCCGCCAGCCTCAAGAGCAGCAGCATCGAGGAGATGGGCAAGGGCCTGCCGCTGGCGGGCACCGGCCACCGCGAGGCCGAGGGCAAGCTGTTCTTCCAGACCCAGCTGATCGACACCCCCCTGCCCCAAGGCCTGCCGCAGGGCAAGGCGGACAACCAGATCCTGGGCGTCGTGCAGGCGCTCAAGGGCCTGCACCCGGGCCGCGAGGTGGTGCTGGTGTCCAAGGACATCAACATGCGCATCAAGGCCCGCGCCCTGGGCCTGCCGGCGGAGGACTACCGCAA
>RXJW01000028.1 GCA_003963005.1 Burkholderiales bacterium | reverse complement strand
ATAGACTTATCCACAAATGGCCGTCATCGCGACGGCCTCCGCCCCCTGGTCAAGATTCAATCGGCGCGGGTGGTCAAAGTTCGGTCGGCGCCAACAAGTCTGGGGGCTGACTGTGCCAGCTTCTCGGCTCGTAAGCCGCACTGCTGGATCACGAAGTCGAGGACAAGCGCAGGATATCGAGGTTCACCAAGCTGTACGGTTAGGGGGTAAATAGTCACCGAGTCTCCGGTACGCCATGCGCGGCCGCAAAGTTGCGCGCCAACGCGTGGTACACCCGCAAGTCAGCAGAAGCCCGCAGGGCAAACCGTGCCAGGGAGGAAAGTTTGTGGACTTAACCGCTAAGGAAGCGCTCGACTTTGTGATGAGCAAACTCGAAGAGCGTGAGCAGGGCCTTGCTCGACTCATCCAGCAGGCCATCGACGAAGGTAAGCTGGTTTCCGAGCATGGCAAGCTCAAAGGCCCCAATGCGCGGGGGGAGCACACCTATGAACGTCGAGTACCACTCAGTGACGAGGAGGCACTTGACAAAATGCTCACCGTTCTTCGAGCGCATCTCGTTGAAACGCCGCACTGCATCACAGCCACTCTCGATGAGTTCGCACTCGCCGTGATTGGATCCGGCGCTACTAGCGAGGCGGCCCCGCTGCCCCTGTTTGACCAGGCGGGCACCAATCCGGACTCGCCGGCATCGAAGCCCCAGCGCGAAATCGTTATTGAGCTTGACCATGAGGGCATGCTGCGACGGAACGACCCGCTCCCGCGCGTACAGCTCCAGAGGCTATCAGCTGAAGCGCTGGCGCAGCAAAAGCAAAATCTTGAGGTGCTGGCTCGCTTGCTAGGGAGGCTCTGATGGCGACGTTAGCCCAACTCGAGTCCGCGCTTGACCAGTTGCTGGATCACCCGGCTGGCCTCAAGCACTATCAGCTCGTCCGCGTAGTTGAGGAGAAGGCCTATGAAGCGTATGTGTTCGGTCTGTGCTTGCGGGCTGTACGCGAGCTCAAAGGCGCGCCAACGCTGCGCGGCATTTCCGGCCCGCCTACACCGTTCGTGTTTCGCGGGGCGCCGGGACAGATCCACTCTACCTATCGCAACTACGGCTACGCAACCTTCTCGCTAGGGACCCACCAGTTCGAGATTCACTGTGGCGTTGAGTTCAAGGGTACGAGCGGCATGACGCACGAGATTGACGTCTGCATCATGAAGGCCGCCGAGGCTTCGGCGTGCCGGCTAAACCCTGCCGACCCAAAAGCCGCCAGCGTGGTGGCAGCTTGGGAATGTAAGTTCTACTCGGGTGGCTTGGACAAATCCCTGGGGCGAGCTTTTGTCGGCCTGATGTCTGACTTAGGCACAAAGCACCGCATCAGTGGAATGTGCTCCAACAACTCACACCAGGGCCTGAAAGACTACTTTTCACCAAAGAATAGGCCCGACCCGCATTTCCAGCTAAGCCCTCTCTATCCGGATAACGAGAAGCTGTTCGTTAGTGAGCTGGCGGTGGCCCTTCGCAAGATGGTTTCCGGCTGACAAGCACATTCGGCTGCGGCATTGCAGAGAGCTCATCCTTGGTTTCGTCCCCGAAGCACAAATTTTCCTGTTTCTGGTCGTCCGAAGGGACCCGGTTGGGTGAAGGTGGTATTTGCTCCGGACCGATCTGGGAGCGCTTGCGGGCTCCTGATACATAACTCGGTGTTGTAGCGACCGATGACAGCTTACGAATCGGAGAGTGTATGCGACATGACCATACCAAGTGGCTGGTCCACTTTGTCCGCGACAGAAATCCTGAACAAGATTTCCCAGGGGAAGATGAGGAAGACGTCGGCTCGTATGCCGGCGGCGAGTTGGAGTGTGATGCGGGCGCGTTCTCGGTCCTGAAAAATATTATTCGACTTGGTGGATTGCTTCCGGGGTATTCATTTCGCAACGGCCGTACGACGATTTACGGGGGGAGGCCAGCCGTTTGCGCCACTGAAATGCCCTTGTATTCCTTTGCAGATTACGCCCGTCAGCGTTCTAATCCCTCCAAGGTCTCAGCCTACGGGATCGCATTTCTGAAGTCCGAATTCTTTTTGGCTGGTGGGCGACCAGCCATCTACGGGCTATCTACTGACAACATTTCCTATATCGTCAATGCAGCAACTTCCAGAATACTTTCAGAAGCGGTAATGCCGCTTGCGGAACAGTATCGCTTCGTCGCCTACAACCCCGTGCCAGAAAATTGGATCGATTGGTCGCACGAGCGAGAATGGCGGTGGATTGCTAGGGACGAAAATAAGGACCAAGTCTGGGTGCGAGATCAATATGGTTGTATTGGCCCCGTGCCGGCGCTTCCGCTGTTGAAGGGGCGCTTAGATGGTGGGGCATTTAGCATGCTCTGCTTCATTGTTTGGACAAATGAAGAGGCGGAAGAGCTTCAGAAGATCCTTACTGGCTACTATTTGGCAGGTGTGAACAACTATGATACTGAGTTCGACAAGCAGCTTATTGTCAAATCGAAAATCATCGTTCTCGCCGATGTTATAGAAGCGGTGGAGGGTGATAAGCGAATCAATTCCCAAACCATCGAGGGACTTCAGGATGCACAATTGCTCCGTCCGATTGCAGTTCACGAGTTCTCGAAGGAGACGGAAGAGTTGATAAAACTTGCTCTGAAACGGGCAAGTGACGCCGGAATGACGGCTTCCAAAGAGTACGTCGGGAAGTATCCCAGTGATGTGGGCGCATGTGGATTCGCCGATGCCATCTGCTATGAAGTAGCGAGCCCAATAATTCAGCAGCTGATTTCCGGCGGCAATGCTTCAGGGCCGTTTGACGGAAAGGTCATCATTGAAGTGCCCCCATCTTGGCCAATCAGGCAGTCTGTCGATTATCAAGAGTTCGTTATGAGGGCGGTGGTTGAATCTCTCAAGAAAACTCTGGAGATTGATATTTTTGTCGAAAGTAGGCTCGACTGAATGGCGATAGCCAAAATACGCGAGTTCGCAATCGGCTCCTAAGCAGGTGGATTGGCGTAAGTGCGCCTATTCCAAGCCCCTTCCTGCTGTGCTGAAGCGTATGGTCGCGAGCGGGGATGGCCTACCCATTAGAAAGCGGTGTGTGGAACCGAAGCCTGATATCAAAGATTTTTTTGCCAAGGCCGAATTTGATGTTGAGCATGCGCTCGGAATGCATGCCAGGGATTTTTGTATTCTTCCGGCTGAGGGTATCTACGACAAGGAAGCCATCGCTTCGATTTCAGATGTGGCGGATCGCTGCCACATCTACCTGATCGGCTATACGCCGCGCGTGAATCTGGGCGAAGTCAGCAGCGCTGATGGAAAGCTGCTTTTGCATTTTGAGATTCTAGGCAAGCAGTACGTCTTGGATTACGACCTCCCAGAAGGCCTGGCTCTCCTGGAGGAGGATGGCAACTACGTTTTGGTCGACTCCGAAGGGAGGCGATATTGGCCCGACCAGGCCGAAATTCAGTCTCGGCTCAGTCGTGAATCAAAGGCGATCAATTTCGAGGTGAAATACGTTGGGCAGGCCTACGGCACAGAGGGGTCGAGAAGCGCAATTGATCGACTCCTGAAGCACGAGAAGCTCCAGATGATTGCCCTTAAAGGGGCGCCAGAAGGCTATCGCATCACGCTGCTGCTCTTGTCGATCGAGACGAGCAACCGTATGTTCACGGTGATCAACCCGTTCGCGAAGAATCTAAGCGCCGGCGAAGACAGGATCCGCCAAGGTCTGGATAAGTTGTTCAACACAACCGAAGAAGAGCGTATCTCGCTCTACGAGGCGGCGCTGATACGGTATTTCTATCCGGACTTCAACAAGGAATTCAAAGACAGCTTCCCCTCGACAAATCTCAAGATTCTCCGGGACTGCTACGACAAGGATTTCTCCGCTGTTATTGCCGAGATCTGCATCGATGATTTGCCGTTCACGCTATGGTCGAAAACCTCAGGGCTGAAGCATTATCACATCGCCAAGCATGATTTGCATAAGGAGGCCAACCGCCGGGCCTTCTTCGGACTATGAGTGATTTGTTTTCGGATGCGTATATTCATATTCGCGCGTTGCCGAACTGGCCTTTCGAATTAGATTCTGAGCGGGGTCAGTCGCACTCGCCTCCGGTCGTGCTGCTCTTCTGCACTCCCCACTTCCGCTTCGAGCATGCATGACACGCCTGTGATGAACGACAACGCTGAAAAATCTACCGCCTTGGTCGACGTCAAGGGGCTGGGTCGCGTACCCATCGATCTGCTGCTGATTGAAGATGCTAAGCGTGGCCTCGCAGATGTCGCCGCCGGACGAACCGTCAAAGGGGACAGCGCAATTGATGAGCTGCAGCGGTGCCGCCAGGCGCCAGCGAGGGCATGCCGCCAGTAAAGGTCTCCCTAACTGGCGAGCCAGAAGTATGGCTGCAGACCTAGCGGCGCGCCTCGACGGACATTGTTCGGAGTGACTTGCTCAAGGCCCCAGAATCCAAGAGCCTCGACGGACTTTCCAACTTGGCCTTGAGATAGATAAATCAAGGACTTAGCTGCGCGGTTCTCGACGGACTTTATTTGTTGGAGTCACCAGGATGTTCCTGAGCAGTCGGGCCAGCCTTTGCTCATCCAATTCGAAAGGAAGGCGAGCCACCTTGCTGCAAGACACACCGAGCTGGCCAGCCTCGCCGTCACGGGAGATCGAGGCCTTCTCGCCATCGTGAAGGCTTGGCGAGTCGTCATGGTCGCGCGCAGTGACCGTGTCCCCGGCCGCTCAGGCGAGGCCAGGCGCGTCTTGCGCGTCGGCCTCGTCAGCCGCACCTCGGTTGTTCGTGGCCCCGGTTGACATGGGTGCGCTTGCCAACCGGAGTCGGCTGAACGGGCGCGCTCACCCGGCTGCTGAGAGCTGTCGAGTGACGGCCTTGAGTCCGCGACTTCGATGGGGCAGCGCGCCCTTCACGTCGACATGACTCGTCGGCCGCCGCAGTGAGGAGGCGGCGGCGGACTGCCGCCCCACGTGACTGCTGCCGGCTCGACTTCACGACGGATCGATCGGGCCCATGAGCTCCAGCACGTGCACGCGATGGTGCGGCAGCAGATGCACCTGCACGATGGCTCGCTTCACCCATGCCTCACGCGCCAGCGCCTCCACGCGGCGCTCGCCACTGGAGACGGTGACCCTCTCACCGGCATACGTTTCAACCACGAACCCGGTGAAATCGCCAAAGTGATCGAAGCAGAGGCTGGCGATCTTGCCTTTCACCGACGCGCCTTTGTAGGGCTCGTCGGCGTCATGCCGGCACCCGTGCGCACCGTCATGGTCGTGCTCGTGATCGTGCGTCTCGTCGCCGTCATGGTCTCCGTCATGGTGGCCACCTCCGTGGGTCGGATGTCGCCAATTGCCGTCGCCAGTCGGCACGATGTGTGTCGGGTCGCCACCCATCCCAGCCACGCGCCCGGCGTGTGCGCCGACAAGTCGGCGGAACACCGGCCACCACCGTGATTCGAGAGGGATCGACATCTCGATGTGCCGGAGGATGGACAGCGTCCGCTCTTCGTCGTGAAGCAGGGCAGCGCGCGTGCTGACCGGGATCGTCAGCCCGAAGGCCCCGACGGTCCGGCGATAGAAGAACCCTGGGCCGCGGGTGAGGGCAGCGGCCGTCACGGCCGGCGCGTCTTCGGCGCGCACCGCGAGGTTGATCCTGCCGTGCTCGTCCCGCTGAATGGGCTGTCCGCGCTCGATCTTGCGCCCGCTGCCCACGCGTGCGCCGGTCAGCTGCCGCACGCGTACCGTATGGCGGTTGCCCTTTTTGACCGTCGGCGGCAGCTCGATGGACATCAGCCCGACATGATCGACCGTGGCCCCGCCCGGGATCGGGATGAAAGTGAGGCCGCCCGCCTGGCAGCCGATGGTGTGCGCGTCGACCCGCTTCAGTCGGTTGGAAACATACATCCGGTGCGCCCAGTCCAGCAGGGCATCGGCGTCGATCGTCGGCAGGTAGATCGTCGCCTGCGTACCTGAGGGCACCGTGCCCCAGTCGATCATCAGCTCGTCGGGCCGCTCGTCCAGCAGAACCGCCGGTGTGGGTCGGATCTGCAGCGTCTGCGGTGCGACACGTGAGTTCACGACGCCGGGGTTGGGCACGTTGATGAAGGCGAGGTTGCGCTGCGCGAGCTTGTCCGACGTCGAAGGATCCTGCCAGCTCGGGATGGTCTGCCCGTCCAGGTCGATTTCGGCGATCAGGCATTGGTGCAGGCTGCGCACGTGCTGCTGGATCGACAGCAGGGGGCCCGTCCCTTGGAAGGGGCCGTCGGGCAGATTCGCCGGCGTGGTGCCCAGCAGGCGCCCCGGGAAGCGCAGGTCATTGGGCTGGTTGATGTCGAGCCAGCAGCCGAACCAGGCCACGGTCTCGGCGCCCAGGCTGTCGTGGGCGATCGTGCGGACGTTGGGCGTGTCGGTCTGTGTCGTCATCGACACCGCCGAAGCATCGACCCGCGGACTGGCGAAAAACGGAATCGTGGCGATTTCGTCACCCTGCCGCCCGAGCAGCGGAATGTGTGTCGACCCTGACGCGAAGGTCCGGTACAGCGTCGTGGCATCGTGTACGGCATTGGTTTGCTGCGCGGGCCACATCCGGAAGAACACGCGCACCTGGGTCGCATCCTGATTGAGGTCGCGCAGGCGCACCTTGGCGACCGCGAAATTGAAGATCGGAATGCCGTTGCTGTCGGTCGGGGCCAGCGTCAGGGCCTCGGGCGCCTCGCTCGGATCGATGGCGTCGAAGTCGCTCGCCAGCGCGGGATGCGTGTTGAGGTTGTTGATGACGGCCTGGATGAAGACGTTCGCGGCGCCGGCACCGTTGCCGACGGTCGCGCCGAACTTGTGCCCGCCTTGTGCGACCTGGAACACGCGCATGTCGATGCTGGTCCACCAGTCCAGCCCGCGGCTGGCGTCGCCATCAAGGATGTACGGGTTGGGTGACTTGAGCAAGCGCAGCAAGCCGGCGTTCGACACCGTGTTGCCTGCGGCATTTAGCGTCGCGACCAGCGCATGGTCTTCGAAGTCGGCCGCAAAGCCGAACATCTCGTCGCTGTCGAAGACCAGCGCAAACGGGAAAGTGAGGCGCTGCGGCACATTCGGTGGCAGGCTGGGATCCTCAGGCAGCACCGCGCCGGAGGCGACGAGGTGCACGCCGTTGAGCGGTGGCGGGAAGCTCGGGACGATCGGTGGCGCTGTCAGGTTGCCCGCATGGAGCCCGAGCTCGGACGGCGTGAAGCCCTCGACAACGACCAGCACGGCGGGATCGATGCGCGCCGGCGCCCCGTTCAGCGCGATCAGTGCCAGTACCTCGCCCTGCCCGACCGTCGAGCGGTCCATCACGACATAGCAATCGCGCGTACCCACCTGAACGGGCACGGCAGGGCTGGACGCGATGCCATTGGCAACGACTTCCAGCGACCACGCGCCGGGCTGGACGTCCGCCGGAACGTCCACCACGGCGGTCACCGTGGCAGCACCGGTCGCGATGCCCATCGTCGAGAAGCCGTGCGTGCGCAGATAGCGAACCGTGCTGCCCTGTCGCAGCCGCAGCAGCGGATAGTTGGTCGCGTTCTGTCGGTCATCACCATAGCCGTTGGCATGCGTCAGCCCGTTCAGCTGCGTGCCTGCGATCTGGTATGAGTGCCCCGCGATCAGTGCCGTCGGTGCGACCGTCAGGGTCGGTCGCCACTGGGACAGCGGCGTCAGCTCCGCACTGTCCGGCACGTACTCATTGATCACGTTCTGCTCGCCAGACATCAGCACGTGGCCGTTGGGCAGCAGCAGGAAGCAGCACTGCCAGGTGTAGCCCGGGGCGCTGGTGGGTTGGGCGGACAGCGTCGACAGCGTGTTGGCGTTGGGGTCGTAGTCGCAAATCGTCACGGGACCTGAAAAGCCTTTGCCTGCGGAGCTGGCGTCGACCGGGCCCGAGGTGATCAGCACGTGGCCATTCGGCAGTACCACCACCGCGCCATCGCTCGAGGTCTGGATGCCTGCGGGCGCGTTGGCATTGCCGGCATCGGCAGGGAGGTCGGGACCCGCCACCCAGCTGCCCGGGTCGGTTGGCGACGCACCGGGGAGATAGATCGCCGTGTGGCCGAGTCCACCCACGAAAAACGCATGGCCGTTCATCAGCGTGACCGCCCCGCCCATTTCGCTGAGCGTGAAGCCGCCCGCTGCCGCGATGGGGAGCGTCGCCGGGGTCACGCCAGCCGAGATCCAGCGGTCTTCGTCGGGCAGGTACTTCTCGGCGTTCTGGGTCGCGGTCGCCCCGAAGATCTGCACCGTGACGACGGTGCCGTCGGGCAACAGACACCAGCTTTCCTCGTTGGTCTTGCCGACCTTGGTGTTCGCCACCGTACCGAACCGCGTTCCGGATTCGACCCAGTTGCCGTTCGACGGATCCCAGATCGCCGTGCGCGACGAGGACAGGGCCCCGAACATCACGCGCCCATCGGCAAGAACGATCGAGATGGCGTCGCCCACGATGAAGTCGAACGTTGGCGACGGCTTGTTCAGCGTCGACCACAGGTTCGTCACCGGGTCGAAGATTTCGGCGCGAATGTCTTGGTCCGCGGTGGTGTCGGTGTCGCCAAGCGTGTCCGAGTACTCGCCGCCGACGACAAACACACGCCCGTCCTTGAGGACCCCACTGGAAAAGTACTTGCGTTGGCCGCTCATCGGCAGCGCAGCTGACCAGCTGCCGTTGCGATAGTCCCCGCTGCCGTCGGGTGTGAGCCGATACCAGTTGGCGCCCCCGAACGTATTGCTGAGGCTTGGACGATTGGCGTCGTGGACAAGCACCGTGCCATCGGTCAGCAGGATCATGGTGTCAGCACGCACACCAGAAGGCGCATTGAATGTGTTCCAGCTGCCAGCCATACCATTCCTTTCAGGCAAGTCGCCCAGACCAGGCGGTGTTGCCAGCTTAGGCAGGCATCCGGACGCCGCATCCTCCCGATTGGGGAGCATCGGCGCCAAGACACCCTCCGCGCCCGTTCCGCGGGGGAGACATCCCAAACTTGAAGTTCAAAGGCACCCAGGCGGCAGGTGGCGGATGCCCGTCGCAGGGCCGGCCTGCCCGGCGTGGACGTCGGCGCTGACGGCTGCCAACACCCGCACTGGCTTCTGACAACGACCCGTTCAGGCGACGAGTGCGTCGTCAACCGGCGATCGCTGGGTGAAGGTCGGCTGCAACGTCGATCAGCAACTGCAGGTGTGTGCTGAACGACATCTCAGCCGTGCAGCGGTTCGTGGACATCGGCCTGCAGCAGCGGCGGCGCCAGCATGCGCTTCCGTTCGAAATGCGCATTTCGCAACGTGCCCTGGCCATGGCAGGTTGGCCAGCCCGGATACTCCGTGCCGCACTCGACCGGGGAAGCCCATGAAGAAAATCACTCTCTTGCTGATCGTCGTCGCCGCGGGCTTTTACGCCTACAAGACGCGGCAGGAACGCCTGCAGCAGGCCAACAACCCTGCTGTCATCGAGCGGCCGGTGTACGCCGAGACGAAGGTGGACCTGAAGGGCGACAGCGGCCGTGTCATCAATTCGGTGGTGCTGGTGGCCACCGCCAGCCAGACGGAGTGCGACACCGCCGCGGCCAAGATCGTGCAGACGGTGCTCGACGCCAGCGCCCGCAAGGGCGTTGCCGGCACGGTGAAGTCCATCGAGTGCAAGACGGAGCTGGAAGCGCGCATGGCCCGCTTGTTCGCCAACGAGCCCACCTTCGTCACCTACATGGTGCTGGGCCGCGGCAAGCCGGAGGAGCGCGAGACACGGATGCTCTACTGGGGCGTCACCGTGCAGGAAAGCGACCTGCTGTGCGAGATGGTGCCGCAGATCCAGAAGGGCTGGGCGGGCCAGGTGTCGTGCGTGCGGGCGTCGCGCTAGGTCGTGAGGCCGCCTTGCATGACCTGAGGCCAGCGCAGGCGTCGAGCCCCTTGCCCGGGGCCACCATCGCCCCGCGGGCCGGCTCAGGCGCTCTTTGCGCCCGAGCCGCTCGGCCAGGTCCGGATCAGGCGCCTGGCCGTCCGCCTCAGCGGCGAAGGAAGTCCAGCAAGTCCTGGTTCAGGCGGTCCTTGTGCGTGTCCGTGATGCCGTGCGGTGCGCCGGCGTACTCGATCAACCGCGCGCCCTTGACGAGTTGCACCGTGGCGCGACCGGTGGTGGCGATGGGAACCACCTGGTCGTCCGTGCCATGGATCACCAGCGTGGGCACGTTGACCTTCTTGAGGTCTTCGCGGAAATCCGAGTGGAAGAAGGCTTCGATGCTTTCATACGTCGCCTTGGACCCGGCCTGCATGCCCTGGTTGTAGAAGCTGTCGATCAGCCCGCTGGAGACCTGGGCGCCGGGGCGGTTGAAGCCGAAGAAGGGGCCGCTGGCCACGTCCTTGTAGAGCTGTGCGCGGTTGTCCAGGGAAGCCTTGCGCAGGCTCTCGAACACGGCTTCCGGAACGCCGTCGGGGTTGGTCGCCGTCCGACCCATGATGGGTGTCACGGCGCTCACGAAGACCACCTTGTCGACGCGCGACGTGCCATGGCGACCGATGTAGCGCGCCACTTCGCCACCACCCGTGGAAAAGCCGACCAAGGTGGCCCGCTTCACGCCTTTGGCGCGCAGCACGGCGTCGAGGTCGTCAGCGTATTGATCCATCGTGTTGCCCGCCCAGGGTTGGCCGGAGCGGCCATGGCCGCGGCGGTCGTGGGCAATGACGCGATAGCCATGCTCGGCCAGGAATTGCATCTGGGATTCCCAGCTGTCGGCATTCAGCGGCCAGCCGTGGCTCAGGACAACGACCGGACCGTCCTTCGGCCCCCAGTCCTTGACGTACAGCGGCGTGCCGTCGTCGGCAGCGACGAAGGGGCTGGCGATCCCGACCGTCTTCTCGACGGCAGGCGCTGCCTGCGCGACGGGCAGTGCGACTGCACTGGCGAGCGCGATGGAAACGGCGAGGGGCGCGATGGAAACGGCGAGGGAAATGCGGTTGAAAGCGTTCATGTTGATCTCCGAGGGTGACGGGAACTGTCTTGCGACGGGATGAACTGTGAACCGTTTCTTTGTATGATTGGGATCCTTGAGTACAGACGTTTTTGCAATCCGTACAGGTATGGCTGACCGACTCGCGGCACTCTTCGCCCATTTCGCCTTGCGCGCGGAGACCTTCCAGGCCGGCCCGCTGTGCGGTGTGAACACGCTCGAACCCCAACTTGGCCGTGGTCAGTTGCACCTCATCCGCGCGGGCGGTGTCGAGGTTCAGCACGTTGGCGCGGCGCCCTTGCAGGTCAAGGAGCCCAGCCTGTTGCTGTATCCGCGGCCGTTCCCCCATCGTTTCGTGACCGATCCGGTCGATGGCGTGCCGTTCTTGTGCGCGCACGTCGCCTTTGAAGGCGGGGCGGCGCATCCCATTGCGGCAGCGCTCCCGGATTGGGTCTGCCTGCCGCTGGCCCGGGTGCCCAGTTGCGAGCCCGTGCTGGCGCTCTTGTTCGCCGAGGCCGAGTCAAGCCATTGCGGGCGCCAGCTGATGCTGAACCGCCTCTTCGACGTGCTCATGATCTGGGTGCTCCGCGAGCTCATGACCCAGGGGCGTGTCGATTCCGGCATGCTCGCCGGTCTCGCTCACCCGAAATTGCGCAGCGCATTGGTTGCGATGCACGACGCGCCGCAGCGCGAGTGGCCGCTCGAGGCCTTGGCCGATGCGGCCGGCATGTCGCGCACCTCCTTTGCCAACACCTTCCGCGATGTCATCGGTTGCACCCCGGGGGCTTACCTGCAGCGTTGGCGCATGGGCCTGGTCCAGAAGGGGCTGCGAAACGGACGCCCGCTGAAACATTTGGCCAGCGAGGTCGGCTACGGCGGCGAAGCCGCGTTGTCGCGGGCCTTCCGTGCCCAGACCGGACTTTCCCCCAGGGAGTGGCGCAAGGGAGACCTCACCGCAGAACTGCGTGCCCGGCAAGGCTGATCAAAGCGCCAGGCCCCGGGGTTGCGCCTTGCACCCATCAAGCCAAGGTCGCCTGGGCGATGCCGACGCGTCGCGATTCAGACGCAACCCGCGGTGGGCCGGGCGCACGCCGCATGCGGCTCACACCCGTCGCAAGTCCTGGTGTTGCTCGAACAGCTCAGCCACCCAGTTGATGAATACGCGGATGCTGGCATTCAGATAACGATTGGGCGCGTAAAGCATGTGGACCGGGACGATTTCGGTTTTCCAGTCGTCGAGGATGAGTTGGAGTTGCCCGGCGGCAAGCGCCTGCGTGACACCGTAGAGCGGCACCTGAATCACGCCAATGCCCGCCACCGCAGCCGCCACGTAGGAGCTCAAGTCGTTGACGATGAGTTGGTGCTTCAGGGGCACGTCGAATAGTTTCTGCCCGTCCATGAAGCGGTATGGCAAGGGTTTGCCAGTGCGGCCGTATTCCATGCCCACTGTTGGCATTCGTGCCAGGTCACCGGGCGATTCCGGCCTGCCGAAAGTCTCGATCAGCGCGGGCGTCGCACATGTCGCAAATGAGAAATTCCCGATGCGACGGGCCACGAGATACTCTTCTTCGATGATGCCCATGCGAATGGCGCAATCGACCCCCTCGGCGACCATGTCGGATGGGCGGTTGGTGACTCCGATCTCCAATTCGATATCCGGATACTGCGCGTAGAACTGTGGCAGAGCCGGCACGACGACCACTGCGCTGATGACGCTGGGCATCTCAACCGTGACCTTGCCTGACAAATTCCCCTGCTGAAGTTTGGTTGCCGATTCGATGTCCGACAACTCGGCGAGCAGTTTGGCCACGCGTTCGTAATATGCGCCGCCCTCGGGCGTCACGGTGACGGCGCGTGTCGTGCGGTGGAGCAACCGGACTTTCAGTTCCGCCTCCAAACCTTGCACCATCCGGGTGACCGATGATGGAGGAAGCTTCAGCGTGTCGGCGGCCTTGGTAAAGGTGCCCGCTTCCACAACACGCACGAAGGCGGTCATCGCGGTCAGTTTGTCCATGGGTTTTCCTTGGTGCGTTTCGCTGGATGTCGAAGGGGGGTAGATCCGGCTTGGATCAATTCGCAGCTCGTCGGCGAAATATTTTTTAATCGATGCCTCTTTCGGTCGCGGCGACGGGCCTCGCGGATCGGCTCAAACGGCTGCAGGTTCTGCGGCGCAACCTTTTCCGTACCTCGTTGCTGGAGCGGCGTGATCAATTTCTCGAGGAGTTCTGAGGCCCATCGCGCGGACGGTTGAATCAGCCCCGCCAACGCCGGGTATGACGGGCGGCGCGGCGCAGGTTGAGTCGGCGTGGCGGTTGCCCCGATGTCGGGTGCCGGTGCCTGCGGACAGGTCCGGGCGCGCATCTTGGTGACCGTGGCAGGTTGGCGCTGCCGAAGGCATGACACGCGGGCGCGGTGATGCGGCGCAGAGC
The DNA here is from genome assembly GCA_003963005.1 of Burkholderiales bacterium. GTDB lineage: Bacteria > Pseudomonadota > Gammaproteobacteria > Burkholderiales > Burkholderiaceae_C > Pelomonas. The sequence continues at coordinate 7,858 of RXJW01000028.1, read as the reverse complement.
AGAAGGGCGGCGCGCGTACCGCCTGGCGCAGGAGGCCCGGATGACTGGATCGGCATGACTGCTCCTGCACCGGCCGCTGATGACCGGATAAAAAATTATGACTTGCGTCATATTTTCAGCGCAAGAGGGTCGTGCCGTACATCCGCGCGTGCTGCTCGTGCGCCCCGGTCGGGCTGCAGCCACCCTCACTGGCCAGCGCAGGCAGGCCGACCGGGCACGCCGTTGTCAGGGCTTCTTGGTGGCCTTCTTGCCCGGTGCCGCCGGCGCCGCAGGCGCATCGAACTGCTGGATCAGCTGCTGACGGGCTGCGGCCAGCACAGCGCGTCCGGCCTCGTTGTCGCCGAGGGTGCGGGCGAGTTGCATGGCGCCGATCAGGGCGCTCGTGACGGCCCAGGCCGCATCGGGCGCCTGTGGCTCCGGCAGGGTGCTGCGGACGAGCCGCTGCAGCGAAGCGACGGCACTCTTGGAGGCCTCGATCACGGCTTCGGGTTGCAGGGGCATCGTGGAAATGAGTGCCGACACCACGCAGCCGTCCGCCCGGCCAGGGATCAGCGTGTCCGACAGGTAGCTCTCGACCAGCGCCCTGAAGCGGCTGTAGCCCTTGCGCTCGAAGTGCAGCAGCGCCTCTTCCATGCGCACCAGACCGTCCCGGCTGGCGCGCAGGACAGCCTCGGCCAGCAGGACGTCCTTGGATTCAAAGTGGGCGTAGAAGCCCCCATGCGTGAGGCCGGCCTCCTTCATCACGTCGACGACGCTGACGCCGTCGAAGCCATGTGACTTCACGGCCCGGGATGCGGCGTCCAGGATTCGATCGTGAGATACAGCTTTGCGGTCGGACTTGGCCATGGCCCGGCATGTTAATTCGCTGACATCGTCGGTGCCGCGCCTGTATCACTCGTCACGCGGGCCGCCCCCGCACGCAAGGCCCGCACCCGGGGCGCGTCGGCGCGCCGAGATGTCACGTCGACCTTCGTCGCCCGCGGTTGAATCCACCAGGCCGCGACCTCTCAATCAGCGACTCGCCATGAGGGGCCGCGCCACCTGCCATCCGCCGCCCAGGGCCTTGAATGTCGATACCGCAGCCCGCGCCGCCTCGGTCTGTGCCACGGCGCGCGCGTCCGACAGGCGCAGCACCGATTCCTGGGCTCGCAACACGTCGATGCGGCTGGCGGCACCCGTGCTGAAGGCGGCATCCGCCGACCGCAGAGCGCGGCCCAAGGCCTGCTCGCCTTGCGCCAGGGCCTCCAGCGCCTGTTCTCGATTCGCGAGATCCGAGAGGGCAGTCTCGACCTCTTCGGTCGCGCGGAGCACGGCCAATTTGTAGGCGGCCAGACGCTCACGCTCCTGGCCCTTGGCCTGGGCGATCTGCGCATCGATGCGCTTGAAGTCGAACAGGCGCCAGCGGAGCCCCAGGACCCCCGACATGTGGCTCGAGTCGCTCGCGAACAGGTGGCCCGCCGAGCCGGTGCTCGCACTGCCCAGCAGGGCGCTCAGCGAGAACTTCGGGTAGTACTCCGACATGGCCTCCCCAATTCGCGCGTTGGCTGCGGCCAGCTTGCGTTCGGCCGCCATCAGGTCTGGCCGGCGCCACAGCAGATCGGCCGGGGCGCCGGCCTCCGTGAAGCGGGGCGTGGCAGGAATCTGTGCCGACGTGGACAGTCGCTCTCGGTAGGTGCCCGGCGACACACCCAGCAAGACATCCATCGAATTCAAGGCCCCCGTCAACGCGGCCTGGAGCAGGGGAACGGCACTGCGCGCCTGGGCAAGCTCGGCTTGCGATGCCTGGACCTGGACGTCCGATGCAAGGCCATGCTGGAACAGCAGTTCCACCTTCGACGACAGTTCGTTCTGAACCTGCAGTTGCTGCAGCGCAATGTCCAGGCGCGCCTGCACCCCGCGGATGGCCAGGTACAGGTCAGCGACGTGGCTGGCCACGGCCAGCCGCACGGCAGCCACCGCAGCTGCCGAGGCCTGGTAGTCGGCAAGCGATGCATCCCGCTCGTTCCTCAGACCACCGAAGACATCCAACTCCCAACCGACGCCAAGATCTGCAGCAAAGGACTTGCCCCAACGGTTGAAGTTCGGGCTTGCCGAGAGCAGCCGTCCCATCGGGTCCTCCAGCGACTGCTGCCCCCGCGCGCCGGACGCCGTGACGGCGCCGATCGGCAGCAAGGCCGCCTCGGCGCCGGTCAGCCCGGCCTTGGCCTGCTCGAGCCTGGCGCGTGCCTGGGCGATATCCAGGTTCTGCGCCAGTCCCGCCACGACCAGTTGCTCCAGAACGGGGTCATCAAACGACTTCCACCAGCTGACGTGATCGGCCAGGGTCACCACCCGGCCGCGCCCCACAGGGGCCCGGGCTTCGGAAAACTGGGCGGCAAGCGGCAGGTCCGGATGTCGGTACTCGGGACCCGCGGCGCAGCCTGCCAGGAATGAGGCCAGGCTCAGGGCGGCCAGGAGTGGGGTGCGCGCGGTCATGGTTCGGTCCTTGGTCCACAAAATGAATGGTGACCAGTTTACGCGTTGGTCACTCGTTGTCAAACCAAGGGGCAGCAAGTAAGCTTTGTGGCATGAGCAAAGAGCACCCCGACACGGGGCCCGGCCGGGGCCCTGCCGAGCATGATGTCCGAACACAGATTGTTTTGGCAGCAACAAAGCATTTCACCCAGTACGGCTACGAAAAGACCACGGTGGCCGAGCTGGCGCAGGCCATCGGATTCTCGAAGTCTTATATCTATAAGTTCTTTGAGTCAAAGCAAGCAGTTGGGGAAGTAATTTGCTTCAACCGCCTCCAGGAGATTCGTGACACGGTCGCCGCGCTCCTGCAGGAGGCTTCGAGCCCGTCGGACAAGCTGCGGCGCCTGTTTCGAGGCTATATGGAAGCTGGAAGCCAGCTTTTCTTTCAAGAACGCAAGCTTTACGAAATTGCCGCCACAGCCGCGGCTGCGCCGTGGCCGTCGATGAAGGCCCATGAACAGCAGGTGCGCAGCCTGGTCACGGACATCCTGCGCGAGGGGCGGGAGCGCGGGGAGTTCGAACGAAAGACCCCACTGGACGAGGCGGCAGAGGCCATCTATCTCGCGCTTCGCCCCTACATCAACCCCCTCCAGCTGCAGTACAACCTGGACAATATTGATCAATCAGCAACACTGCTTTGCGGCCTGGCCTTGCGAAGTTTGGCCCCGTAGCGCAAGGTGACCATTGACTAATATGGTCACTATCATAAACTTTGGAGCATCGTTTCTTAACTCTTTGGAGAAGCGTCATGCTCCGACGCCACGCCACCTCGCTCATCGCGGTCGTACTGCCTGTTGCCCTCGCCGCGTGCGGCAGCGGCTCGACCGCGCCTGACCCACGCACCGAGCCGCCGCTCGTCCGGACCGCAGTCGCCGAGGCCGCCACGAGTGGCTCGCAAAGCTTCAGCGGCGTTGTTGCAGCGCGTGTTCAAAGTGACTTGGGATTCCGTGTTCCCGGCAAGGTCGTCGAGCGACTCGTCGACACGGGCCAGGCGGTCAGGCGCGGTCAGCCGCTGATGCGCATCGACCCGATCGATCTGGGCCTGCAGGCGAACGCGGCCCGTGAAGCGGTGGCCGCCGCCAAGGCCCGCGCCCGGCAGGCGGTTGACGATGAAGCACGGTACCGCGGCCTCGTCGCGGAAGGCGCTGTTTCCGCGTCGACCTATGCGCAGATCAAGGCGGCTGCAGATGCCGCCTCGGCCCAGCTCGCTGCCGCCGAGGCGCAGGCAGATGTCGCGAAGAACGCCACGGGCTATTCGGTCCTGGTTGCAGACACGGACGGCATCGTGGTCGACACCCTCGTCGAACCGGGTCAGGTGGTCAACGCGGGGCAGACGGTCGTGAAGCTCGCCCGCGCCGGCCAGCGCGAAGCCGTGGTGCAGCTGCCCGAGACCCTGAGACCCGAAATCGGGTCCTCGGCCAGGGTCAAGCTCTACGGTTCGGCCGAGGGTGCCACGGCGAAGCTTCGCCAGTTGTCCAACGCCGCGGATCGACTGACGCGCACCTTCGAGGCGCGCTACGTCCTCGAAGGCTCCGCGGCCAGTGCACCGCTCGGTGTCACGGTGGCCGTCGAGATTGCCCACGGCCGAGCTCAAGGTCAGGCGATCCGCGTTCCGCTCGCGGCTGTGTTCGATCCGGGCCAGGGCCCCGGTGTCTGGGTGGTGGAGGGCTCCCCGGCTACCGTCAAATGGCGAACCGTCGAGTTGCTCTCGGTGTCGGACGAAGACGCCAAGGTTCAGGGCAACCTGAAAGTCGGCGAGCGCATCGTGTCCCTCGGTGCGCAGCTGCTTCATCCGGGTGACGCGGTGCGCGTCGCTGGCGCCGCAACCGTTGCAACCGGGAGCAAGCCATGAGTGCGAGTCGGTTCAATCTGTCTGCGCTCGCCGTCAAGGAGCGCTCTGTCACGCTCTTTCTGATCATCCTGATCTCGGTCGCCGGCGTCATTTCCTTCTTCCGACTCGGTCGGGCAGAGGATCCCCCCTTCACGGTCAAGCAGATGACCGTGATCACCGCATGGCCCGGCGCAACCGCCCAGGAGATGCAGGAGCAAATCGCCGAGCCGCTGGAGAAGCGGATGCAGGAGCTGAAGTGGTACGACCGGGTGGAAACCTACACGCGTCCAGGCCTGTCGTTCACGGTCGTCCAGCTGCTGGATGCCACGCCGCCCAAGGAGGTGCCGGAAGAGTTCTACCAGGTTCGCAAGAAGCTCGGCGACGAGGTCAAGAAGCTGCCGTCAGGGGTGATCGGGCCCTTCGTCAACGACGAGTATTCGGACGTCACCTTCGCGCTGTACGCCTTGAAGGCCAAGGGCGAACCCCAGCGCGCGCTGGTTCGTCAGGCTGAGGCGCTGCGCCAGCAACTGCTGCATGTGCCGGGCGTGAAGAAGGTGAACATCATCGGCGAGCAGTCCGAGCGCATCTTCATCTCGTTCTCGCATGACAAGCTGGCCACGCTGGGCATCTCGCCCCAGGAAGTTTTCGCAGCACTGAACAGCCAGAACGTGCTGACCCCTGCCGGCTCGATCGAGGTCAAGGGTCCGCAAGTCTTCGTCCGCGTGGATGGGGCCTTCGACAACCTGGCGAAGATTCGCGAAACACCCATTCACGCACAGGGCCGAACGCTCAAGCTCGGCGACATTGCCACGGTCGACCGTGGCTACGAGGATCCCGCCACGTTCATGGTCCGCAACGGCGGTGAACCGACGCTGCTGCTCGGCCTGGTCATGCGCGAGGGCTGGAACGGCCTTGACCTGGGACAGGCACTCGAAGCCGAGTCGAAGAAGATCAACGAAGTGCTGCCAACAGGCATGAGCCTGAGCAAGGTGACGGACCAGGCGGTGAACATCAAGTCCTCCGTCGATGAGTTCATGGTCAAGTTCTTCGTGGCCCTGCTCGTGGTCATGATCGTCTGCTTCATCAGCATGGGCTGGCACGTCGGCATCGTGGTTGCGGCGGCCGTTCCGCTGACGCTCGGCGCGGTCTTCGTCGTCATGTCGGCGACCGGCAAGAACTTCGACCGCATCACCCTGGGCTCACTCATTCTCGCGCTGGGCCTGCTGGTCGACGACGCCATCATCGCCATCGAAATGATGATGGTGAAGATGGAGGAAGGGCTCAGCCGCACGGCCGCCTCGGCCTATGCCTGGAGTCATACGGCGGCACCGATGTTGTCGGGCACGCTCATCACGGCGATCGGCTTCATGCCCAACGGCTTCGCGCATTCCACGGCGGGCGAGTACACCGGCAACATGTTCTGGATCGTCGGCATCGCCTTGATTGCGTCATGGCTGGTCGCCGTCGTCTTCACGCCCTATCTTGGCGTGAAGCTCCTGCCCCAGGTCCAGAAAGTCGAAGGCGGTCATGACGCCATCTATGACACCAAGAACTACAACCGCTTCCGCACGCTGTTGAGCTCGGTCATCGGCAGGAAGTGGCTGGTGGCTGCTGCCGTGATTGGCGCGTTCGTGCTCGCGGTGCTGGGCATGGCGGTCGTGAAGAAGCAGTTCTTCCCGACGTCTGATCGCCCGGAAGTGGTGGTTGAGATCCAGATGCCTTACGGCACGGCGATCGAGCAGACCAGCGCTGCCACCGCCAAGGTCGAACACTGGTTGGAGAGCCAGAAGGAGGCGCGCATCGTCACCTCCTACATCGGCCAGGGCGCACCGCGGTTCTACCTCGCCATGTCGCCGGAGATGCCCGACCCGTCGTTCGCGAAGATGGTCATCCTGACCGGCAGCGACGAGGAGCGCGATGCGCTCAAGATCCGCATGCGCAAGGCGGTGCAGGAGGGCCTGGCCTCGGAAGCGCGCGTGCGTGTGACGCAGCTCGTGTTCGGTCCCTACTCGCCGTTCCCCGTGGCCTACCGGATCATGGGACCGAACCCGGATCAACTTCGCCAGATCGCAGACAAGGCCGAGGCCGTCCTGCGCAGCAGCCCGATGATGCGGACCGTCAACCGAGACTGGGGCAACAAAGTGCCGACCTTGCACTTCTCGCTGAACCAGGACCGCCTGCAAGCGGTCGGGCTGACGTCCAATGCCGTGTCCCTGCAACTGCAATTCCTGCTCAGTGGCGCGCCGTTGACGGAGGTTCGCGAGGACATCCGCACCGTTCAGGTCGTCGGCCGCGCCGCCGGTGACACGCGGCTCGACCCGGCGAAGATCAATGCGTTCACGTTGGTGGGCGGATCTGGCCAGCGCGTGCCGCTGTCACAGCTCGGGACGGTCGAGATCAGGGAAGAGGACCCCATCCTGCGCCGACGTGACCGCATCCCGACCATCACGGTCCGCGGCGACATCGCTGACGACCTGCAACCGCCGGATGTCTCTGCCGCGATGCTGAAGCGCCTGCAGCCGGTGATCGACGAGCTGCCCCCGGGCTACCGCATCGAACAGGCCGGTTCCATCGAAGAATCGGGCAAGGCTTCGGCAGCGATGCTTCCGGTGTTCCCCATCATGATCGCCCTGACGCTGCTCATCATCATGATGCAGGTGCGCTCGATGGCGGCGATGGTGATGGTGTTCGCCACCAGCCCGCTCGGTCTGATCGGCGTTGTGCCCACGCTGCTCATCTTCCAGCAGCCGTTCGGCATCAACGCGCTGGTCGGCCTGATCGCCTTGAGCGGGATCTTGATGCGCAACACGCTCATCCTGATTGGTCAGATCGAGGAAAACACCCAGGCAGGCCTGACCCCGTTCAATGCCGTGGTGGAAGCGACGGTCCAGCGCGCACGACCGGTGCTGCTGACGGCGCTGGCTGCCATCCTGGCCTTCATCCCGCTCACGCACTCGGTGTTCTGGGGCACGCTGGCCTACACGCTCATCGGCGGCACGTTCGCGGGCACGATCCTGACCCTGGTGTTCCTGCCGGCGATGTACGCCATCTGGTTCAGGATCAAGCCGGGCGTGCAAGCCATGCACACGCCTGCCCGCGTCGCATAACGCTTCCTGCAGTGACACAGCGCCACCGCTGCGAGCCCATGGCTTGCAGCGGAAGCGCTTCACCATCCCTCTTCTGCGGCGACCGGACCAAGCCGGATGCCTCAGCCGATTCGCTGAACGCTCAACCCCTGCGAGGTGTCCCATGAGCGCTACCGACAACACAGTGCCTGCCGCGGATCGGCCAGCACAGCCGGCTGCGCCGGCGTCACCCTGGCCGGTCTTCCTGACGGTGAGCATCGCGTCGTTCCTGGTGTCCATCGATGCCACGGTCCTCTACGCGGCCTTCTCAGCGCTGCGCAGTTCCTTCGCTGTTGACGCCGACTGAAATTTGACCCACCCGCGAGGGCTCTGCCGACCGAAATTTGACCCAGGTGTTCAACCTACCCTGCCCGAGATATCCACAGCT
>RXJW01000154.1 GCA_003963005.1 Burkholderiales bacterium | reverse complement strand
GAAGGCAGCACTCGTGCGGCGCACATACGAGCCCGGCATGTCGGTGTCGCTGGTGGCACGCCAGGAGGGCGTGGCGGCGAGCCTGCTGTTTCAGTGGCGCAAGCTCGAGAGAGAAGGCGCGTTGGTGGCGGTGTCCGCTGGTGAATCGGTGGTGCCCGCGTCCGAGCTGGCCGCTGCGCGCGCAGAGATCGCCAAGCTGCAGCGCATCCTGGGCAAGAAGACCTTGGAGAACGAAATCCTCAAGGAAGCCGTGGAGTTCGCCGCCGAAAAAAAGTGGATTGCGCGCTCGCCCTTGTTGCCCAAGGACGAGCCGTGAAGGCCGTCTGCGACGCATTGGGCCTGGCGCGCTCGCATGTGCACACGCGTTTGCATCGTCCGAGCGACTGGCACGATGCCCGGATCAACCGAACGCCAGCACCCGACGCAGAACTGCTGGGCGAGATTCAGCAGCACATCGCCGATTTGGCGAGCTACGGCTATCGCCGGGCCTGTGCATTGGTCAATCGCCAGCGCCGCGCCGAAGGCCGGCCGGTGGTGAATCCGAAGCGCGCCTACCGCGTGATGGCCGAGGCCAAGCTACTGCTGCCGAAGGCCCCGCGCCGGCCGCAATCCAGCCGCAAGCACGAGGGCCGTGTAGCGGTGAGCGCGAGCGACACACGCTGGTGCTCAGACGGGTTCGAGATCAAGTGTGATTCCGGCGAGACCGTAACCGCGACCTTCGCCAAGGACTGCTGCGACCGCGAGATCATGGCGTGGCGCGCATGGCCCGGCAAAGGCCTGCCAGGCGAGCCCGTGCGCGAGATGCTGATCGAGGCTGTCGAGAAGCGCTTCGGCGCCGTGGAGGCCATTCCTGAGGGCCGCCAGCTGGAGTTCCTGACGGACAACGGCGGCGCCTACATCGCCGGGGACACGCGCGCGATTGCTCGCTCGCTGGGCCTCAAGCCCGTCACGACGCCCGTGTGCAGCCCGCAGAGCAACGGCATGGCCGAGAGCTTCGTCAACACCTTCAAGCGCGACTATGTCAGCCGCATGGACCTGGCGGACGCCACGACGGTGATGGCACAACTGCCTGCGGCCTTCGAGCACTTCAACAACGTGCATCCGCACTCGAGCCTGAGGATGCGGTCGCCCAGAGAGTTCAGGCAACATCAACAGCGCGTCGCCCAGACCGGGAGCGCGTCAACCAGCGCATAGACCGTGTCCGGTTATGCGGGGGCAAGATCAGTGCAACAAAAATAGTTGCTCACCTTCAGAACGTCCAGGCGACGGATCACCTTTTCGGGCACTGTCGACGTCTTTGCATTTGAGCGCTGACGACTGAGCTGATCGGCGGCCGGTCACGACATGGAAGATGCAGAGGCTGAGGTCCTCAAGATTGACCTTGCCCTCTTCAACAGCGCGGTATAAATCCAACGAGAATCGTTGGAGTTCTTCCTGCGACAGCGGACCCTTCTCCGGATCCAGGGTGCGAACGGCTCGCCCCGTCGGCGCGCCCTTCAACCGCATTTGTCGCAACGCGCTTGCCGTGTTTGCCGAGACACCTTCGTGGCCGAGGGATCTCCAACGCTTCAGCAACTTGCGGAGCCGGATCAGATAACCGTCGTGCCCGAACTCCGCAACGATTTTCGTACGGTAATTTCGCAGGTCGGCGAGATCCCAACGATGCACAAGGCCGCCTGCGAACATCGTGCGATGGAAGTGGAGGAGGGCGTGCGCATTGTTCAGCATGGTGCTGGCAGCATGTTGGCTAGCTACGGTCCTGAGCACGCCGTCGAGTCCCGGAAGCAGACTTGGGTGGAAGCAGTCGCGCACCCGGCCGATGTCGATCGGAAGGTGGACGCTCATGGGCCAAATGCGATCACGGCTGTCGAACGAAACGCCATCGCGCGTGGTGACAACGTATCGCTCGTCAAACTCGGTTGCGGATGATTCACCAGTAGGAGCTGAGGATCGACTTTCTACCGTCACGATGTGCCCCTATCGTCGCCCGAAGCCTTTCTGATATCGGCCGCCAAATCGGTTTGAAGACGCAGAGAAACCACTCTCGCTTGCCTCTCGGTTTCCCGCTGCGTGTAGTGACCGTCCATTTCGGACTCAGGTGCCCGCCCGGCCAAGTAGTTGCGCTGGCGGCGATGCTGCTCACGCCCATTCGCAGTTGGCTGCTCGCTCAACTGTGCATTCGCAATCTGGTCGCTGTTGAAGTGGCGCAGCAAGTGAGGATGCAGGTGAGCCAGCCGAGGTTCTACCCTTTTCAGCGTCTTGAATACTTCCTTGAGCGCCTCAATGGTCATCGCCTGACCTTGCGTAGGTCCGGACTTGTGCGTCACCAGCAGATAGGGCTGCTTTGTCGCGCCAGGCACTTTCCTGCGCTCGACGAGATACCTATCGATGAGCCCAGCTAGATGCTCGCCGATGGGGACGGTGTGTGTTCTCGTCTTCACCTTGGGCTGGTTGGGCCGCAGGTCGAGCGGATCGTCGGCCCGACGGACGATGTCGATCTGCCGTCGCGCCATGTTGATATCCCGAACTCTAATGTTCAGAACTTCGCCCTGCCGCTTACCGATGAGGCGCATAAGGCCAACGAGCAGTTCGTTGCGAAGTTGGACAGCCGGCTTGAATGGGTTAGTGGGCAAGCCGGTAGTCGTCAGCTGCCGCAACAGGACGTCGTCATCGATGGTGAACTCGTTCGACTTCTGCTCGTTGCCATTACCACGCCGCCCTTCCGGCCGCAACGCGAGGACGTTGTCGGTCATCACAGCGATGGCAGCAGCTCTGTTGTCACCGCTGTCTCCTGCAAGTTCCCCTCCAAGCCACGCCAGATAGCGCGCCATGTATGACAGCCTTTGGTACTGCGTATCTTGCGCAACAGGCGGGACGCTCTTCTCGTAGCCTCGCTTTCCTCGGCCCAGCGATACGACCACCGACTGCCGCTTAGCTGCCGGGCCATAGTTGGTTTGCACGCTTCTCCGCAGAGATTCGCATTCGACAGCGTCTAGGAATTGCCCTCTACGGAACCGATCCACAAGATCGATGCCCGTCTTAACGGCGTGAGCAAACAGCACATTGATCGCGTTGAGTGCAGCTTGCTGAGTTGCAACGGATTGGCCTCCATTTCGAACCTTCATCGTCACGAAGAGGGTGCTGT
>RXJW01000095.1 GCA_003963005.1 Burkholderiales bacterium | reverse complement strand
ACGGGCTCACTACGCCTAGTCATATTCACAGTCCTACTCCTATCCTCAAAGATAAGCGATGGACCGTGTCCGGTCATTCAGGGGGCTAGCTCAGTCTGAGGTGCTGGGGCACACCGTTGGCAACGTCGCAGCGGCCGTCATCGGAACGCTCATCGGCCTGATGTGGTTGCTGGTGCCGCTGACCTGGAACCGAAAGCAGTCCGCATGAGCGCCCAGCCGATATCGCTTGCCGGCGTGATGATGTTTGCCGCAGTGCCTGCGGCGGCAGTGATCGTGGGCGGTGTCGTGGCGGCAGTGCGCACGCCAGGCCCGAAGGTGCAGAGCGCCGTTCAGCACGTTGCCGCCGGCGTGCTTTTCGCAGCGTTGGCAACTGAGCTTCTTCCCGACGTCGTTCACCGTCGGTTGCCGTGGGTGACTCTGGGTGGCTTCGCGCTGGGTGTGATTGCCATGCTCCTCCTCAAGGCGCTGGCGCGCCGGCTCGAGGAGCGCGAGGAGAAGACCGCGCCTTCCGCGCTACCCACGAGCCTGTTGCTGGCCTCAGCGCTCGATATCGCCCTGGATGGGCTGTTGATTGGCGTGAGCTTTGCTGCCGGGGAGCGGCAGGGCTTGCTGATCACGATCGCGATGACGCTCGAGGTGCTATTCCTCGGCGTGGCAACCGCAGCTGCAGTTCGAGGGCTAAACGCGCGTCGGTTGGTGTTGGCCACGACCATCACCTTTGCTGTGCTGCTCATGGCCGGCGCAGGCATTGGGGCTTACTTCCTGGCCAGCGCCAGTCCTATCGTGCTGGACGGCGTGCTGTCTTTTGGTGTGGCTGCGCTGCTCTATCTAGTCACGGAGGAGTTGTTGACGGAGGCTCATGAGGTCGACGAAACACCCGTTCTGACGTCCATGTTCTTCGTCGGGTTCCTGGCGCTCCTGATGATCGAGATGATGGTCTGATCTGACGACCGTAGCCTGCGCCGAATGAAGGAGCGTCGGGGCAGTTCGAGGTAGCCACTTCCGCATGCACGGCGGGCTGCCAGAAGCTAAGCGAGATCGTCGAGCGGCGCAGGAGGGGGCGGGGCTGCCGCGATCGTGGGCCGGGGAGGGTAGAACCCCTGGCGCCCTTGCGCGTAATCGTCGGTGAACTCGATGGCATTCAAGGCGGCGGCCATGGCGGCATCCACTTCCTCGTTTTCCAGGACGATCACTTGGCCAGGGCCCTCGAAACGCGACAACCAGCTATAGAAGCGGTCGTTCACCGTCGCAATCGCGACGTCGCGGTCAGTGTCCGTCGACTGCTTCTGTGCATAAGCCTTCAGCGGCGAATCCAGCACTACGGTGCCCAAGTGGGGGTGACCTTCCTTCAATGCGTGCTGCATCAGCGCGATGAACATCGCAGACAGGAAGATGCCCCGCTTGCCGGCGCCATAGCTCAGGCGACGGCGCCCATCGATCATCAGATCGCACGCCGCAGCGTCAACGTAGACCGACTTGATGCCGGTGAAGCCCCAATCGTTGAGCATCTGGCGAGCAACCTCACCGACCTCGGCGCCGTGTTGCCCGATGTTGCGCACGAGCGCGGTCCTCTTCTGCTTCGTTTCCTGCTCGAGGCGCGCGATGTCACCCTGCAATCGGCTAGCCTCGTCGAAGGCATCGATCAGGGACGAAAAGCGGGTATGGGACGCAGCCAGTTCGCGAGGGTCGGTATCGAACTCCTCGCCGGCGGTTCGCAGGAGGAGAGCTTCCTGCTCCTCAAGAGTCTTCAACGACACCGTCAGACGGCTCACATCCGCGGCAGCCGTCGCCAGGCGTGCCTGCTGGTGGGCAAGGGACGGCTGCAATCCACGGCGCAGGTCGCGAATCTTCTCCGCCTCGGCGGCAATGGCGCGGCGATATTTCGAAGGCGCACGGGGCTTCAGGCTGTCGGGATCGGCGTGCTGTTCCACCGGCGTGCCGCAGAGCGGGCAGGGCGTCTCGGGCAAGGCCTGGAAGAAGGCAATGCCCTCGTCCGTCGCTCCCAGCCGGGCAAGATCGCTGGAATATTTCAGGTCGAGCAACGCGAATCGCTCGCGCATCGATGTGGCGCCGGCGAGTTCAGTTGACGCCTCGGCAAGAGCCGCTCCTTCCGCAGCGATCTGCTGGCGGACATCTTTGAGCACGGAGGATCGCGCCTGAAGTTGCGAGGAGAACATGTCCAGTCGCTCGTCGACTCGGGCGAGAGCCTTGACGGCAGCTGCACGGTCCGTATCGGCCGGAATCAGCTTCTGCACGCGCGCCAGCTCAGCTTGGGCTACCGCCAGCTTGCCTTTGGCCTGGTCCTTCACCGCGCTACTTTTGTACAGCTCGACCGCGGAGTCGTCGAGGCCGCTCAGGAACAGCGCATAGGAAGAGACGCGCTTGTCCGACCCATGGCCCTTGCCTTTGGTCGGATCCTTGGCAATCATGCTGGGCTGCGCCAGCAACGCCCAATGCCGCAGGTCGTCGCCGGTGACGGCGCCCTTCTTGCTGCGTGCATGGAGCACTTTTTTCCCCTCAGCACCGGACAGCTTGACGAGCAGATCGCCGAGTTCCTGTGCAACCTCTTCGAGCGGGTTCGGCGCGCCGTCCTCGACCCACAGGTCATCCATTCGCACGAAGACGCGTGCGCCTCCGCCCGACACGGCTTTGCGCACCAGGTACTCGTGCTCGCCATGGAGAAAGGCGAGCTCGAGGGAGTCATAGCCCGCCGACTTTGGGAATTGCTCAGGTTGCGCCGTGCCGCCGAGCAGGAACCACATGCAGTCCCAGATGTGCGACTTGCCGGTGTCGCTGGGGCCGCGGATGAGGGTGCGACGGTCGTCGAACGCGACCACGGCCGGCAGCAAGCCAGGGCCGTGGACGGACAGGCGCTTCAGCGTTATTGCCATTGATGCCCCCGCGCGTTGGCGCCTTCGAACTCGGCGCCCCACAGCCGCCCTTCCTGAGCGAATCTATCGGTCAAGTCGCGCGAGCTGAGCGCTGCGAAGGTGGCGGCTGCCCACCGGCACCGGTTTTCCAGCTCACGCAGGTAGGGCGACGTCAGCGCGCCAACCATGCTCCGTGCGCTGTCGCCAGCGAAGTAGGTGATACCGCATTCGTCCATGGAAACGGCGACCAGGCCGCGGGTGCTCATGAGGTACAGGCCTTGGGCAATGAGATCGCGGCGGCTGAGGTATTCGCTGCCACGGTACGGCACCGGCGTGTGAAGGCTGGGAGGCCCCCCCAGATCGTCCGAGTAGACGACGGCGTAGTCGAGCAGGACGAGCTTCTGGAGGTCGGCACCGGCCGGCTGCAGGGAATTCAGCAGATACACCATCCGCACGCCCAGCTCGAACGGCGAATTGAAGGCGGCGATGGGCTTGGGTTTCGTCATTTGACCCACTTGAGCCTACCGCCATTGGCGAGGTGATGGCAGGTGCCGGGCAGGTCACCCGGCCGGAGCTGGGGTGACAGGCAGCTTTCCGAAACCTGCAGGGTGGATGCCTTCTCCACGGCCGCGTCGACGCGCGCCATGCCCGTTTTGTGCCGGATCTGGGCCACCGTCGGCCGGACGCCTGCATGAACCATGTCGAGCAGCCGCTCGAACTCATGCTCAGTGGGGTAGATGTCGCGGCTGAACCGCTGCAGGCCCTCAGCACAGTAGAAGAGCTGGCGATGCGAATCGAAGTGCTCTTCGTACTCGCTGCCGGCCAGATCGGCGAGGGTGACAGGAGACGTCTTGTCTTCGGAATACACGCGAAGCAGCTGGTCGACGTAGACGGTCTCGTGCTTGGCCGGTTGGGCGGGCATCGGCGCATCATCGCCGCGCTTCGGCACGATGCCGAACATCTCGTGGTGGGCCGTCCGGTCGAGCGCGTGCCAGGCCAGCAGGTCATGCACCGGACATTCGATGAAATCGTCGAAATCGAAGTCGTCGATCGCGGCCTGGACGTCTTGGGTCAGCTCGGCGGCCATGCCTTGCATGCCCGTGTTTTCGCCCTTCCAGGCGGCCAGGAAGTTGGCCTTGAAGGTAGCCGCACCGGCGGCCATCATGTTGTGCAGCAGGTTGCCGACCGCGTGCGGGCA
Source organism: Burkholderiales bacterium (assembly GCA_003963005.1). Taxonomy (GTDB): domain Bacteria; phylum Pseudomonadota; class Gammaproteobacteria; order Burkholderiales; family Burkholderiaceae_C; genus Pelomonas. The sequence continues at coordinate 18,583 of RXJW01000095.1, read as the reverse complement.
GCAGAAGTAGTAGTGCTTCGGGCGGGGGTAGGTCTTCAAGGCCAGTTGCTTGAAGAACTTGGCCATCTCGGGGAAGGCCTCGCTGGGCTTCAGTCCGGAGGCGTAGTGCTTGCCCTGGTACAGATCCCAACCGTCGCGCACGAGGGCCTGGCCATACCGGGCTTCGATGTCGCGGCCCCCGTCGCCTGCGCCGCCGAGGCGCTTGACGTTCGCGTAGGGTGAACCACTGGGCAGCAGCCGCTGGCGCGTGGCGGCCAGGATGAACTCTTCCCACTGATCGGGATTCAGCAGGATGACTTGTGCCGACGGCTGGATAACGCCGCCCTTGGCGACCAGTTGGTTCGTTCGCGGTGTACGGGTTTTGCCTGAGTTCTGCGGCATGGATGGAGAGCATCGCTGGCAGACGATTCTCGTGGACGCCGGCGCGCTCGCGCCTGGGGGCTAGCCCGGACGCCGGGGTCAGCGGCGCGGATCGGAGACCGCCATCTTGAACTCCTTCAGCTCGTCATCCAGCGAGGCCACGGCGAGTTGGTGGAGGATGGAGTTCTGCAGGAAGGACGCTCGTTCCCTGTCCATGTCCACCGTGTTGCCGTCGAGGTTGGTCTGGGACGGCAGGGCGTGCTCCGCGAACTGCAGGGTGCTGCGGGGCGCCACCAGGTCGGGCGCGATGTGGCCGGGCGATGAGGTTGCCATCGGCGCCGCAGGTTTGGGTCGACTGGCTTCTTCAAGCGCCGCCGAGAAGCTGATGTCGCGTGCCTGGTAGTGCGGCGTATCCGCGTTGGCGATGTTGCTGGCGATCAGCGCCTGACGCTGACCCCTGAAGACCAGAGCCGTGGCCTTCCAGTCGTCATCCGGCGCCGCCGAAGGCGTGCCTGTGCTGGGCGTGGGACGGAGTGCGTTAGACATGGACACCTCCACCGGAGAAAAAGGGGAGCGCCGAAGCGCATCCCCTCGCAGTTGCCTTGGTGATCAGAAGCTGTGGCGCATGCCGACTTCCAAGCCGGACGAGCTCTCGCCACCGCGCATGCCGGTCGGCGTCGTGTACAGAACCGAGCTGCGCGCCGCACCCTTGTTGCTGATGTTGGCGTAGGTGCCGTAGAGCGCCGTCCGCTTGGACATCTCGTGCACGTAGCCCAGCGCCACGCGGGTGCTGTCGTCGGCGTCGGCATAGCCAGAGCCGACCGGGCCACCGGAGCGATTGACGGTGGTGTAGCCGACCCGGAACGAACCTGCTTGGGTCACCGGGACGGTGGCGCCAATCGACAGTTCCTGAGCCTTGCGCGGGCCCCACTTCTTCACGTCGACGAGGGTGTGCAACGTGCCCCAGGGCGACTTGTAGTTGAAGAGCAGGTTGTAGTTCTTGAACTTCGGCTGGGTGCTGCCAACGTCGGTCTGGCCAATGGCACCGCCGACCAGGAACGTGTTGTTCTCGAAGCCGAGACGGCCGCCTGTGTACTTGTTGCCCACGACGCCTTCGCCGGCGGCGACATGCACCTGACCAAACCAGCCGCCCAGGTTCTTGGGCAGGAAGTAGCTGACGCCGTTGTCGGTTCGTTGGGCGGTGGTCGCACCGCTGCCCAGCACTGCGCTGGAGCCGTAGACGAAAACACCGCGCGAACCCACGCCGACGATGCCGAACTCGTCGTTGAGCGCGTTGTTGTACGTCGGGGTGGTATCGCGGCCGAGGCGGATCTCACCAAACTCGCCCATCAGGCTGACGGTGGAGCGGCGGTTCCAGAACTTGCTGGCGTTGGCCGCGCCGGTGTCGAGCTCGACACCCGATTCCAGATGGAAGCCGGCAGACAGGCCGCCGCCAAGTTGTTCAACGCCACGAACGCCCAGGCGGCTGGTCGTGTTGGCGCCCGAAGTGACGCCCTTGACCGTGCCTGCGCTGCCGTTCTTCACCTGGCGGACGGCCGCATCGGCGACACCGAACAGCGTGACCGACGAGGTTTGCGCGAAAGCGGTGCTCGCCATCGCGCTGCATGCCAAGGCCAAGAGGACTGGCTTCTTCATGTACTTCTCCTATTCAGTAGGTACCGGGGGATCTGGATCGCCCCCAGCGCTACGCAGGCTAGGGAAGCTGCCTAGGGAAATCCATGATCTCGACCGTTTGGGTGGGCGCGTGCTGGTGCGCGGTGCCGCAAAGGCAGGGTTGCTGTGCCTTCGAATCGACAGGGGGCACTTGCGCGAAATGAGCGATTTCGATTCACACCCTTGTCATAGCTGGACAAACCCGTGAATCGGCGCGCCAACCTGACAAAACCGTAATCCGCCGGACGGGCAGCGGTCATGGCCGCCTTCTTACGCTTGCCCGTTGGCACTGGCGTCCACGACGCCGTTACGGACGCAGGCGGCTTGGCAAGGGCCACTGCAAAGAAGGCGCGGATGAGAAGACCCGATGCTCAACTGATATCGAGGGCGCGACGAGGAGACATCGCGGCCTGCCTGGAGGCCGGCCGCAAATACCTGCAAGGCACGAGCGGATTCCCGCGCCACGTGACGCTCGGGCTCGAGTACTTGCAGCAGGCTGAGCGCGCCCGAGCCGACGACACGCTGCAGCTCATCGTCGAGTCGCTGGACCTCTACGAGATCGCTGCGCATGGGCGAGTCGCCACGCTGCAGCGAGCAGCGCAGGCCGGCAGAGCGGCCGCGCAGATGAAGCTGGCAATCTGGCTTTCATTGACGGCCGTCGATCCCGAAGAGGCGATGCGCTGGTTCCGAAGCGCTGCGGCGGGTGGTGAGACAGCTGCCAGGAAGGTGCTGACCGCCTATACCCCGGACGATTTGTCCGAAGAACGCGTCGTGGCGCGGCTTCGCTCCCTCAAGGCTGTGCCGGGCATCGGCTGGGCCGCTTTGCTGACGTTTGCGATGGACAGGGCGTTGATGCGTCAAGAGCCGCAGATCCTGTTCCGGGCGCTGGCGGTGAGCTTGGAGTTGGATGGATCACCTGAGGCTGGCTTGGCGGACAAGGTGTTCGAAGCCCTCAGCTATGCCAGCAAGGTGCAGCCCGTGGATACCGCTGTTGATCGTCAGGCGATTGAGGCCCTTCTCGACGACTGCGTTGCACGAGGCAACACCGGCGCGGCGTTGATGTTGGGACTGGCCTTGAGCGGCCAGGATGTCGGTGCCCTGGCGTGGGAATCGCTGGTGACGAGCCAAAACTTCCGAAAGGCCTCAGCGCTCCTGATGCGCGCCGCCGACGGTGGCCACGGCGAGGCATGGAGCCGGCTGTACGAGATTCACTCGAACCACAACGGATCGGTTGCCAACCCGCCTATGGCGCGGTTCTGCCTGGAGAAGGCGGCGGCCAGCGGCGCAGTGATTGCCCAGCGGCGGCTGGGTGCAACCATCCTGCGGGCATCAGGCTCGCTGCGCGATGTCGAGCAAGGCATGCACTGGCTGTACCAAGCGGCACAAGCGGGCGATGAGGCCGCCCACCGGTTGCTGTGCACCTTCGTTCTTCCCGTGGACAGCCGTGACGTCGATGCAGCCCGCGCGCTGGAGGAGATTGAGCAGTCCAGTCCTGGGCTCGCACTTCGGCTTCAGGTGGCCAGGGATTTCGGGCTGACCAAGCTCGAGGCGATGACCGTGGACCTCGTGGGCAGCCAGCGCCCGTGGGGGCTCGTCGTGGGGCGCAATCCGTTCATCCGCCATGCCAAGCTTTCCGCGCCGCGCGCGGTGCCGGCCATCTCGGAGTCAGTCCAGCACAACCTGCGACGCGTCGTGGCGCAAGTCGCTGGCGGCGGCGTACGGGGTGCAGAGTTCCAGGACTTCGATCTTCGTCATCGCATGGTGAGGTTGAAGCAGGTCCTACAGGCTCATGGTCTGGCCGAATCGATGTTCTTTGCCAGGGCGTGCTCTAACGAACTGGATGTCCTTCGTGGAGGGGGACGCTGGGCGCGCATGGCGAAGGCCGAACTGGACGAGGCGATGGCGCTTCCGGGCGGGGCGGCGGAGGGTTCGCAGACAGCTTGTTGAGCGCAAGCTCGACACTGCCGGCGCGAAGCGGCGGCGCAGGTAAAACTCCTGCCTGCGAACATCCGTTCAAACTTCTGACGACGACATTCCCTCCATGAGAAAGCTCATCCAAGCGCTACACGACCAGTTGCCCGTCTGGGCAGCGGACTGGCTCGACATCCTCATTCCTGCGGTGGAGGTTGTGACGATCGTCTTGGGCGCCTGGCTGCTGATGCGGCTGGCCCACAAGCTGATCGACCGAGTCACGACCAAGTACGGCCTGCCGGTCAACATGGCATCGTTGTTTCTTCGCGTGGTCGGCGCCCTGGTCTACCTCGGCGCGCTGCTCTGGGCGTTGGAGCGCATGGGTGTCTCGGGCGCAGTGCTCTGGACGGCGTTCACGGGGTTTGCAACCGTCGGCGCGGTCGCGTTCTTCGCAGCATGGAGCGTGCTGTCGAACTTGTTCTGCACGCTGCTCATCTACATCACCAAGTCCTTTCGGATTGGCGACACGGTCGAACTGCTAGAAGCGGGTGACAAGCCGGGGATGAAGGGACGCGTGGTCGAAATCAATCCGGTCTACACCACGCTTCTCGAAAGCGGCGATCAGCAGAACGGCACAACGCTGCAACTGCCCAACAGCCTGTTCTTCCAGCGCGTCGTGCGGCGATGGCACGGTACGGCCGTGACCGCGGTAGCCCCGGATCAACAAGGAGGCCCGTAGCCAGAGGGCAGGGGAGGAACGAATGCTTTCGCCTTACGAGAACGTCATCATCGGGAACTTCATCTACGGGCTTGGGCTCGTGATGGGCAAGAACCCGAGGCAGATCGATTCATGCGTGAATCTGCTGCAGCAGACGCCACTGGACAAGGTCCTGGGTGACGTCATGCTGCAGTTCCCTGGAGCTTGGCGGCTGATCGAGTTCAAGCGCGTTGGCGCCAACCTGAAGAAGGAGCGCGTCAAGCTGGCGACGTACCGAGGCGCCACGCGCCGAGACGTTGATCTTCGCAAAGCGTCTTTGCGAGCTCACTGGTTTGTCGAGACCGGGCAGCACATCATTGACGAGTTTGACAACTCGACGTTTCAAATGAACGTGCGGCCCTACCTGGAGCTCGAGGAGCACGGAGGGATCTCACTTGAGGCCTTTGCCGAGCAGGTTGCCGAGGATGCGCACAAAGACCCACCGAATAAGGCAGAGCTGGACCTGTACCTCCGCTTGATCAAGCTTTTCGGCTGCCTCGACGGTTACGAAACTTCTGGGCTACTCGTGGGCGTCGGCAGCAATGGCGGTTTGTCATACCTGCCGCTTGAGAACATCACAGACCTGAAGGCGACTTCTCGTGTGCTTCGTGCCCGGCTGCGCGCCAGGGAGGAAGAGTTCACGCGAAGTCAGGCCGCGCGCGGCGCGTTTTCATCTGCTGTGCGACAGGAACTGCAGCGCCGAGAGGTGTCTGGCGAGCTGGCACACGGAGTCGAGCCGAAGCAGCAAACGCTTGATCATGGTCCATCCCTCTGACCTCATTTCAACCGCAGGGCGGAGATTTGCAAGCATCCGCAGGCCCTCATCACCTACCTCACATGTCATCCAATCCCGATAAGAAGCGACCAGAGACGCTCGAAGAGCTGGTCCCCATCGTTGCCGACGTCATCGAACACGCTCAGACGCTGCAAGGAGCAGCAGGCGACGCCGTGCAGCGCGTTAACACGGCCGCAGCGCTCGTCGCTGGCACCGTGAAGACGTTGGTCGCCAATCAACAGCAGATGGCTGCCGACATCGAAAAAGTCGTGGCAGGCAAGTTCAACACCACTGTTGATGATGCAGCTGATCGCATCGGGCAGCAGTTGACCAAGGCGGAAGGCAAGGCCAAGACGGCACTGACCAACTTGACGACTGAAACCAACTCAGCTGTGTCTGCTGTCAATCTCGAGGCGGACCGCCTCAAGCAAAACTGGTGGCTACCTGTGATCATCGGAGCCGTTGTGGGCGCGCTTCTGGGCGCCGCGATCAGCGGCACGACCGTCTACATGGTGCTCCGCGGCGGATGAAAGCCTGAGATCGGTGTACTCAAGGTCCTGAGCCTCGGGGCGATTCGGTCTCGCTCGACCGATCGCTCCCGTCGGCATGGGCGTCCTCAATGCTTTGCGCGACCCGATCGGGCTGAGCCTTGGCATTGGCGTGTCCAGGGCTGTCTTCCGGCTGCGGCGTGATGGGCGCGTCGACCGGCTTGTCCGGCTCGGTCGGCAACTGGACGGGGGATTTCTGATGGTCACCAGGCGCGGGCGCTGGGCCGGCAGAGGAGTTGGTCATCGCGGTCTCCATTGGGACGAGTGGATGTCCAAGGTAGCAGCGGAACTCGCCGCGCACTTGCCGCTGGGCCGCTTTCCCATGTAGGCGAGCTCCCTCAATGACGGATAAGGTAGATCGCGGCAACGATCAGTAGGCCGGTAGCGAGCATGAAGCATGCTCCTACCCGGTGCTGGTCAGCGCTCTCGAGCAACCCTCTGAATGCATTGATGATCTTGGTGAACTGAGCAAGCATGGGATCTCCTCTTTGACTTGAGTTGTGAATACGGTTCGCCGGATGGCCGAAGTTGAGGCAAGGATCGTCGATGGACCTGGCATGTGGGCCTTGGTTGGTTTCAGCCTAAACAGCCCCCTCAACCTGGCCTGACAGCAAGTTTCAGGGGGCGAACTTCATTCGGATGGCGAAACCTCCCCCTCCCGAAAGCACCAAACGAGTTTTTTGGGTTGGATTTGCGTTCGGGGGGGCTGAATCGGCCGGTCTCGGCGTACTTCAGCCCCCCCCGCCAAGTTGCAGTCGGCGGGCACGGCGAGACAGAGCGTCGAGCTCCAGGGAGAAAAGAATGGCAGTTGTGAACTCCGGTACGTCGTCGACTGCGTGGCTATGTCGCCGTACGAAGCAGCGCACGGCGAGGGACATATCAAGAGGGAGGACGGCAGAGGTGCCGACAGCGATTGCCTTGTCGACATTCATGCGCACACAACCCCCTGAGTGAAGTCAAGAGACTTCCGGACGCAGACGAACGCACCCGTGCTCGCGCTCAGCCTCTCCGTAGCTCAGACGCTGGCTCGGGCTACCGAAGCTGAAAACCCAGCTGACATCGCTCTCCCCGCCGAGGCCGAGGCCGTCGCGGGCCGGCAGCCCGGCCACAGCTTTGACGCTCGGGCCTTCACGGCCAGCAACGAGTGGCCCAAGACCGAGACGCTGACCTTTGCACCCGGCAAGGGCGCTGAAGTGAAGGCTGCGTTGACCGAGGGCCGTCCACAGTCTTCCGGTGGACGGCCAGTGCGGAAGTACTCGTTGACATGAACGGCGAGTGGCCCGACGCCGACGAGGAGGACACGAGCTACTGCGTGGACGGTGCCCAGCGCTAAGAAACAGGGTCGTTCACGGCGCCCTTCGATGGCAGCCACGGCTGGTACTGGCAGAACCGTGGCAAGCAAACGGTAACAGTCGAGGAGACGGTGACCGGCTTTCAGACCAAGCTGTTCAGGCCAAGCAAAGCCTCGCGATATCGCCTCAGGAGGCGGACAGGTATGTCGGCACTCAGCTTCGACTGGATCGCGCGTCGCTTCGCGCCGCCAACTTCGCCGGCCGGCCAGCAGTAGCACGTGGCGCGGATCATTGGCGAGCCGTTGATCTCCAGAAACCGCTGTTCGCCGGCCCCAAGAGCAGCGTCCTGCGTCACTACGGCCCTGCCAGTCCAACGGCAGCCCGTGCGATCCGGGTCGCAACCAGATTCAGACAACCGAATCAGGAATTGCGTCCAAGCCGCGCCGACCGTCGACGCGAACCGCCACGCGGTTGCCACGACGTACGGAGTCTTAGCAGCGTGTCTTGACACTCATGGTCAGTCTCTCGGCCAGCGCTGGTGCTCGTCATCGATGACGTAGGCGTGGCTATGCCGCCCCTGGTCATCGACCGCCGGGGCGTGGAGATGGGCATGTTCTGCCGGCATGTCAGGGTGGGTGTGTGGCACTTCGGCCGGGTCGTCGCTGGGCCACAGCCACATGCCCATGATCGTCGTCAGCGCGGCCAGCGTGCCGAGGGCGAGGAAGCTGGCATTGAGCCCTACCCGCGCGCCCATCCAGCCGGCCATTGGGTAAGTGATGAGCCAGCAGGCATGCGACAAGGCGAACTGCGCGGCGAAGAGGGCAGGTCGGTCTTCTTCGTTGGCGGAGCGCCGCAGCAGCCGGCCCGACGGTGTCTGTGCCAGCGAATAGCCGATGCCGAGCAACAGCCACAGCGCCACCAGCATCTCGAATCGCCCGACCGCCAGTGGCCCGAGGAAGAGACCGGTTGCCAGCAACCCGGCACCGAACAGCATGACCCTTCGATCCGGCAGCCGCTCCAGCAGCTTGGGCAGCCCCAGGGCCACCAGCATGGACCCTGCGCCAAAAGCTGCCAGCGCGCCGGCCGTGAAGCGCTGGCTGAGCTGCAGCTGGCTTTGCACGAGCACGACGGTGTTGACGATGACCATGGCGCTCGCCGACGCGATGGCCAGGTTCAACGCCAGCAGCCCGCGCAGCCGCGGCGTGGCCAGATAGATGCGGCTGCCGCGCGTCGTACGCTCGTAGACGCTGCGGCGCGACGGCTTTTTGGCCTTGGGCAGCACGGCCGACACGACGAACAACGCCGACGCGATGAAACCCACGACGGTGCCGAGGAAGAGGCTGTGGAAGCTGACGACCGTCAGCAGCACTGCGGCAAGCGCCGGACTGCCCAGGCTCTCCAGGTCGTAGGCCAAGCGGGACAGCGACAATGCTTTGGTGTAGTCCGCCTCCTTGGGAAGCACGTCGGGGATGGTGGCCTGGAAGGTGGGCGTGAATGCGGCCGAGGCGGACTGCAGCACGAAGATCAGCACATAGACCTGCCAGATCTCAGTGACGAAAGGCAGCAGCAGGGCGACCGCTGCGCGCACCAAGTCCAGAGTGACGAGCAGAGTGCGGCGGGGCAGTTGTTCGGCGAAGGCGGAGGCCACCGGCGCAACGCCGATGTAGGCCAGCATCTTGATGGCCAGCGCCGTGCCAAGGACCGCCCCGGCGTCTGCCCCTGCCAGGTCGTAGGCCAGCAGGCCCAGGGCGACCGTGGCCAGGCCTGTGCCGACCAGAGCGATGACCTGAGCGAAGAAGAGATGCCGATAGGTGCGGTTGGCGAGGACGTCGAGCATGGTGCTTCTCCGCTGATATTGAATGACCTCGGCAGGCGATGTGCCCACCGAGGTGGGCGCATCAGTTACCGGTGAAGTTGGCAGCGATGAAATTGCCCTGCGGGGTGAAGAACATGTAGAGGGTCTCCTTGGATTTGTCCGTCGCAGCAGCGTCCTTGAAAGTGACCTTCCATTCCTTGCCCTTCTGGCCGTCGACTTGCTCGGGTGCGGCGGGTTTCACGGCCTGCCAAGACTTGTCGAGCTTGCCGCTGGCGATGAGCTGCTGCTGGCGTTTGACGGCGCAGCCAGACACGGTCTCGGCCTTGGCCGGGGTGGAACCGTGGAAATGGCAGTCGCCCTCGCCGCCGGCAAAGGCTGGCGCCGAGAGGGACAGGGCGGCCAGGGCCGCAAAGGTGCTGACGAATTGCTTCATGGTGAGTCCTTGGTGGGGGGAGGGGAATATTGTTTAGAGGCTGTCGCGCCCGGTCTTGGTGCTGTTCTCGACTTCCAGGTCCTCGTGGGCGTGCCGATGCGCCTTGACGGGGAAACGCAGGTTCTCTGCATCAATGTCGTGGTGGTAGCCGTGCAGCTGCATCAGCAGCAGCAGGCTACCCACCGCCATCAGCGCGTTGTTAGCCAGCACGCTGAAGCGTGCAAACGACTCGCGCCGACGCCAGACCGACAGCAGGCCGACCATGACGACGAGGGCCGCGATCTGGCCCAGCTCTACGCCGACGTTGAAGCTGAGGATGCGCATCAGCATGCCTACCTGGTCGTCTCCCAGCGGCAGTTGCTGCAGCCGCGTCGACAAGCCGAAGCCGTGCAGCAGGCCGAAGCCGAAGACGACGGCCAGCAGGTTGGGCGAGGCGCGGCCGAAGTGCTTCTGGAAACCGCCGTTGTTGTCGAAACCCTTGTAGATCACGCTGATGGCGATCAGCGCATCGACCAGCCAAAAGTTCCACGTGATCTTCAGGAAGGTCGCCAAGATCAGCGTGATGCAGTGGCCGAGCGTGAAGGCGGTGACGAACTTGGCGACATCCACAAACCGCGTGAGGAAGAACACCACGCCGAACAGGAAGAGCAGGTGGTCATAGCCGGTCAGCATGTGGCTGGCTCCCAGGCTGACGTACTGCAGGTATCCGCCATCCAGCATGCGCTGCTTGTCGGCTTCCGAGATGCCATGGGCCCAGGCGGCCAGCGAGGTGAGGAACAAGCCCACCGCAAGCAGCGGCCGGGCAAAGAGTCGGAGCATGAGTGACCTTCTTGATTACGTGGATCAGTCTTGGGCCAGGTCCCAGATCAGGTGGGCGTCAATCAGCAGACGCATCTCCCAGCGCACCGCCTCGCCCTGGGCCTGCACGGCAGCGCGTGCCGCATCGGTAGCTTGGCGGCGTGCCAGCAGCAAGGCCTGCAGGTCCGCCGCGCCCAGGCCGTAGGCGCGCTGCATCAAGCGTGCGCTCTCAGCGCTGAGACGGGCTGTCTCGCTTGCGATGCGCCAGCGCTCCAGGCTGCCGGTGGCCTCGGCGTAGGTCTGTGCCGCTTCGAGCTCGATCTCGCGGCGCGTTTGGTCCAGCGCCGCCTGCAGTGCGTCGGTCTCTTTGCCGGCCTGCAACGCCCGCGCGCTGCGGTAGCTGCCACCGAAAGGGATGCTGATCGACAGGCCCACGACCCGTTCGTTGCGCATCGCCTCGTTGGCCGCGAAGACGCCCACCGTGGGGTCAGCGATGCGGTCGGCCCGCGCCCGCGCGGCCGTCACGCCGGCGCGCCGCCACTCCGTCTCCGCAGTCTTGATGGGGTCGGCTTCCTCCAGCACGCGCTCGCGCCACTGGGCCTCGGGCCAGACCGGCGTCTGGGGAGGTGGCAGCACGATGCCGTCCGGCACCACGGCCGCAAAGCGCACGCGCAGCGTGGCTTCAGCCTTGACGACTTCGGTGGCGGCCTGGCTGACATCACGCGCAATGCTGCCGATGTCGCCCTGCGCGACATTGGAGTCCAGCGCCGACGCATCACCGGCCCGCTGGCGCTTGGTCACCACGTCGAGATTGCTCATGGCGATGGCAAGCTGGTCGCGCAGCAGTGCGTGCTGGCGTTTGGCAACGATGACGCCCGTCCAGGCATCGGCCAGCGTCCGGGCCGCCTCGTGGCGCGCCTCGCCGAGGCGGGCTCGGCCCAACTCCACCTCCAGGTCCCTTAGCTGGCGGTCCAATCCGGCTTTGCCGTTGACGCGGATGGCGCGCTCGAGCGCCGCCGTCCATTCGTTGGAGCGTGCGCCGCTGTCCTGGTAGCTGCGCCGCTGGCCCTGAACGCGGGCAGTCCACTCATGCGGGCCAGCCGCAATGGCCGCACCACCGTGGTTGGCGGCCTCCGCGGCGAGACGGGCGCGCGCTACGGCCGGATCGGCCTCGATCCAGGCACTCGCCTGTGCGGTGGAGGGCAGGAAGCCGGGGGTCGGCACGTCTTCAGCACGCGCGGACAGCGTCACGCAGAGCCAGGCGCATGCGATGAATCTCGCTGCCAGCCGCTTCATTTGAATTCTCCTTGTCGAACGACGGGCGTGGCCCAATAGCGCGCGCCGGTACGGACCAGCTCGGGTTGCAACCGGGTCAACAGGGCGTCCAGTTGGTCGTGCGCGACCAGCACCTGAACCACGGCTGCATCGCTGCGGCCACTGACCTGATCCTGGGTGCTCAGAGCGCCATGCCCGTAGCCGTGGCCCGAGGCTGGCGAGCTGGTGAAAACGCCTGCCTCGCCGACGGCCAGCAGAGCGTCGAGCACCCGCTCTTCGGTCAGCGCCGGGCACAGCAGGTGCAGACAGACCAGGTTTGATGGGAAATCAGCCATGGGCCACCTCCGGCGTTGCAAGTGCAGCCGCCCGCGGCTGGCCGAAGCGCAGGTAAAGCAGCGGCAGCAGCACCAAGGTCAGCGCCGTGGCGGTGATGAGCCCGCCGATGACGACGATGGCCAGAGGACGCTGGATCTCCGAGCCTGGCCCGGTCGCGAACAGCAGGGGGATCAGGCCGAAGGCCGTGATGGACGCGGTCATGAGCACCGGTCGCAATCGCCGTCTGGCCCCCAGCGTCACGCTGTCGAGCAGCGTCATGCCTTCGGCGTGCAGCTGGTTGAAGTAGCTGACCAGCACGACGCCGTTGAGCACTGCGATGCCCAGCAGTGCGATGAAGCCGACCGACGCCGGCACGGACAGGTATTCGCCGGTCACCCACAACCCGACGATGCCGCCGACCAGCGCGAATGGCACGTTGCTGAGGACCAGCAGCGCCTGGCGCACGGAGCCAAAGGTGGAGAACAGGATCATGAAGATGATGCCGAGCGCCAGCGGCACGACGAGTCCAAGACGCGCCGCGGCTCGCTGCTGGTTCTCGAATTGGCCGCCCCAGCTGATGCGGTAGCCCGTGGGGAGCTGGACCGCGGAGCCGACCTTCTGCTTGGCCTCCTCCACGAATCCGACCAGGTCGCGACCGGACACCTTGGCGATGACCACGCTGTAGCGGCTGCCCAGCTCACGATTGATCTGCACGGGCCCGGTGTCACGCTGCAGGGTGGCGATGGTTTCCAGAGGGACGGAGCGGCCGTCTGATGTCGAGATGCGCAGCGCAGCGAACTCCGCTGGTGACATCCGCATGCGTTCTGGGCCGCGCAACACGATGGGAACGCGTCGCGCGCCTTCGATGACGGTTCCAGCTCGCTGTCCTTCGATCTGCGCCCGCAGCGCGTCTTGAACATCCTCGACAGACAAGCCGTAGTTGCCGGCGGCCAGGCGGTCAATCACCACGCGCAGGTACTGCACGCCGTCGTTTTGCACCGTGTAGACGTCCTGGTTGCCAGGCACCGTCTTCATGACGCCTTCGATCTTGGCGGCGATCTGGTTCAGCGTCGGCAGGTCGGGTCCGAATACCTTGATCGCCAGATCTCCGCGCACGCCGATGATCATTTCGGACACGCGCATGTCGATGGGCTGGGTAAAGCTGTACTTGATGCCAGGCATCTGGTCGAGCACCGTTCGCACCTTCGCAATCAGCGCGTCCTTGTTCGCCAGTTGCCATTCCTCGCGCGGCTTGAGTACGAGGAAGGTGTCCGTCTGGTTCAGACCCATGGGGTCCAGTCCGATCTCGTCTGAACCGGCCCGTGCCACCACCCCGGTGATTTCAGGGATGTTTTTCATCAGCGCCTGTTGGATCTTCAGATCCAGCGCTGCGGTCTCCTCCAGGCTGACCGAGGGCAGCTTCTCGATGCCAACGATGAGATCTCCCTCGTCCATCGTCGGCAAAAAGGTCTTGCCGACCTGTGTATAGACGAGGCCCGCCACGACCAACATTGCAACGGCCACGACGTACACGACCTTCTCGCGCCGCAGAGCGCCGTTGAGCAGCGGTACATAGCCCTTGAGCAGCTTTCGCACCACCCAGGGGTCCTCATGCGAAACCTGCTTGATCAGAAATGACGCGACCACTGGAATGACCGTGAGCGACAGCACCAGCGAGCCGAAGAGCGCGAAGACGATGGTCATCGCGACAGGCACAAAGAACTTGCCTTCCAGATCCTGCAAGGTCAGCAGCGGCAAGAACACGACCACGATGATGAGGACGCCGGCCACCACGGGTGTCGCGACTTCCCTGACGGCGCGCAGGACCACGTGCAACCGTGGCAACTTGCCCGCGGTCTTGTCGTGTCCGAGGTGCTGCACAACGTTCTCGACGACCACGACGGCTGCGTCCACGAGCATGCCCAACGCGATCGCCAGGCCGCCGAGGCTCATGAGGTTGGCGGACATGCCGCTCAGGCGCATGGCGATGAAGGTGGCCAGTGCCGCGAGTGGCAGCACCAGGGCGACGGTGACTGCCGCGCGCAGGTTGCCCAGAAACGCCCCGAGAAGGATCAGCACCAGCACGGTGGCTTCCAACAAGGCCTTCGACACCGTGCCGACGGCCTTCTCCACGAGCTGGGCCCGGTCGTAGAACGCCTTGACGTGGACACCCTTGGGCAGGGTTGGCTCAAGCTCGGCGAGCTTGCGCTTGACGCCTTCGACTACCTTTTGAGCGTTGGCGCCTGCAAGCCCCAGCACAAGCCCTTCGACGGCTTCGGCCTGGCCGTCCTTGGTGACAACGCCATAGCGTGTCACGCTGCCAAGGCGAACATCAGCCACGTCGCCGAGCCGGACGGGTACATTGCCTTTGACGGTGACAACGATCGCCTTGATGTCGTCTGCGTTCTTCAGGCTGCCTTCGGCGCGAACCAGCAGGACTTCGTCCCCCTGGCCCAGTCGGCCAGCGCCATCGTTCCGGTTGTTCTTCTCAATCGCAGTCTTGAGCGCCTCGGTGGAGAGGCCCATCATGCCCAGGCGGGCCATGTCGGGGACCACCTCAAAGCTGCGAACCTTGCCACCCAGCGAGTTCACGTCCGCCACGCCTGGGACCGTGCGCAGGGCAGGGCGTATGACCCAGTCCAACACCTCGCGACGCTGTTCGAGCGTCATCTCGGGCGCCTCGACGGTGAACTGGTACATCTCGCCCAACGGCGTCGTGATTGGCGCCATGCCACCGGAGAGGCCCTGGGGCAGGTCGCCCTGGATGTTCGCCAGGCGCTCAGCCACTTGCTGGCGCGCCCAGTAAAGATCGGTTCCGTCTTCGAAATCGATGGTGACGTCGAAGATGCCGTACTTCGACACCGAGCGCAGCATCTTCTGGCGCGGGATGCCAAGCATCTCCACTTCGATGGGCGCGACGATGCGGCTCTCAACCTCTTCAGGCGTCATGCCGGGCGCCTTCAGGATCACCTTGACCTGGGTGCTGGAGACGTCGGGGAAGGCGTCGATGGGGAGGTTGCGGAAGGCGTACCAGCCGAAGCCCGCCAGCAAGGCAGCCCCCAGCAGGATGAAGATGCGCTGTGAGAGCGCAAATTGAACGAGGCGGGTCAGCATCACTCGCCTCCGCCCATGCCCAACCAAGCTGACTTGAGCGCGATGACAGAGGTCACTGCCACTTCCTGGCCGCTTTTCAGGTTGCCATGCACTTGCAGGGCTTGGCCGGCGCTGCTGACGACGGTCACCGGCACGGCGACAAAGCCCTTTGTGCTGCGCACGAAGACATAGGCCTTGTCGTCTTGGTACGTGACTGATGCCAGCGGAAGGCCCCAGCCGCCGCCGGCAGCAGCAAACGGCACGCGTGCCTGCACGACCTCTCCCGGGCGCAGCTTGTCTACGCCTTTCGTGACCCGGGCCCTGAGGGTCTGGGTTTGGCCTTCTCCCACCAGCGAGCCGACTGACATGGCAGAGGCGCTGACGTCGCGACCAGGAACTGTGATCTCGGCATTTCGTGGGACCGCCGTACCGGCGGCCACCTGCACCTCCAGCCACAACTCGCGGAGGTTGGCGATTCGCAGCAGGGGATCTGCTTCTTTCACACGCTGGCCAAGCTTGGCGTCCAGCGACGCCACCAGGCCATCACTGCGTGCACGGACGGTGATTGCGTCATCCAGGCTGCCGTTTGCCGCTGCCTTGCGCGCCGATGCAGCGTCAGCGCCGGCAAGGCGCAGGGCGGCTTCGGCCTGCCTCACCGCGGCATCCGCGCCGGCTTGCGCGGCCTGCGCTTCCTGCACTCGCCGCCCGGGGATGATGCCCTCAGCGAGGAGTTGCTTTTCGCGCTCCATGGTCTGCCTTGCCAGCTTCGCGCGGCTGTCGGCTTCCATGAGCTTGAGCTGAAGATCACCGTAGGCCGGGCTGGCGATCCGCAGTAGCGGCTGGCCTGTCTTGACTACATCCTGAGGATTGATGAGCAGCCGGTCGATGACGCCATCGACCGGCGCGCTGACCATGATGTCTTGGTTCGGCGGCAGAACGACCCGCGCTGGCGAGGCCAGGCCGGCGATCGCCGCGGGCTGGTCCAACTTGCGCACCGTGACGCCCAGAGACTGCATCTGGGCTGGCGAAACGGCGAACTCGGCGGCGGGCTCAGCTGCAATGGCGGACAGAGGCAGGCCGGCGCAGAGGAGCGCGCCAGGAATTGCGGACGCGAGAGCGCGCGCCCGGGGCATTTGAAACATGGGAGAACTCCACAGTGACCGCCATGACAGGGGCGGCCGAGATCCGGCGCCGCAGTGCGGCGCGACGTGCGATCAGCTGTGGAGCAGGGGAGGTGCGCGCCCCTCGGGGCGCAACGTACAACGACTGGGTATCGGGATGTGGTCGGCCGCCGGCGTTCCCGGCAGCACCGCCAAGGGATCGTCGCAGGGGCGAACCACGATTTCCCACACGCGGGAGACGATGAGGTCCAGGGAGGGACTTACGTCAACCCTACCGTCCGAGGCGCGCAGCGCGGCGTTCGAGTGCCCTAGCGTGTCGTGGACAGCTTCTTCGGCGTGAGACCACTCGCTGTTCACATCCGGATCTACATGATCGGCATGAACTTCACGGTGTGCCTCCTGGTGCGTGTGAGGCAGCAGCATGTCGGGGCCCATGTCATGGGCGTGGGCATGCAACGGGGCGCTCAGGAGATCGAACGCCACGAGCAGAACGACAAACCAGCGCATGAGCAAAGCCGTCTTGACGACGGGCTGCCGAGCGATGGTAGGGGTCTGACTCATGGGAGGTTTGATTTGGCGAGTTCAGTGAAGCGGTGGGGCTCCACCGACGATTTCATGCGAACGGCAGTATGCGGCATCGACCGTCCGCTGGCAAGGTACTGGGTGGGGGTACCTTTAAGATTGTGAAGGATGACCGCTGGAGACGCAGCTACTTCAAGTAGGTTCGCAAGATCGCAACGACTTCATCGACCTCGACCTGACGCTGGGCCGGCGTGATGTCGACTGCCGCGACGTGATCGCGAAGATGTCCTTCCAGAACTTCGGCCATCAGGCCTGCGACGGCACCGCGGATAGCTGCAATCTGCTGAAGGACCTTGCCGCAGTCCATGTCCTCACCAGTCTCGATGAGGCGCTCGAGCCCATCGGCTTGGCCCTTGATGCGGCGCACCCGCGCCAGCAAGCTCTTTTGTCCTTTGACGGTGTGCGTCATTCTGTTCGCCTAGGTAGGGTACTGGGGTAGAGTACCTTCATTCAAATTCCGTGCGCGCCAAATGGCATCCGGTGCGCCCGCATCATGACCGACTTTGCAACCCTGCTGCAGCAAGGCAACGCTTGGCTGTTCGTTCCCAGCGCCATCCTGTTGGGCGCGCTTCACGGGCTGGAGCCCGGGCATTCCAAGACCATGATGGCCGCCTTCATCGTCGCGATCCGCGGCACGATGACGCAGGCCATCCTGCTTGGGCTGTCTGCCACGCTGTCACATACGGCGGTCGTCTGGCTCGTAGCTTTGGCTGGCCTGTACTTTGGGCGGAACTGGCAGGCGGAAGCGACCGAGCCCTACTTCCAGGTCGCTTCTGCGGTCCTCATCATCGCTGTCGCGGTCTGGATGCTGTGGCGTACCTGGCGCGACCAGCACGAGCACGATCATCACCATGACCACGGGCACGACGAGCCGCAACGCATCGTCACCGGTCACGGCGTGCTGCGTGTCGAGATCTTCGAGACCAACGCGCCGCCGCGCTTTCGCCTGATCGCGGAGAGCGGACAGGGCTGGGACGCTGCGGAAGCGGAGGTCACGACGATTCGTGAGGATGGCGGCCGGCAGCTCTTCAAGTTCGTTCGCAAGGACGGATTCCTAGAGTCCCTTGACGAGATTCCCGAGCCGCACGCGTTCAAAGCCCAAGTCAGTCTGGGCCTCGGTGGAGAGCACCACGACTATTCACTGACGTTTGAAGAACACCAGCACACCCATGACGAGCTTGAAGCAGGCGACTTGGAGTTTCAAGACGCACACGAGCGCGCTCATGCGAACGATATCAAGCGCCGCTTTGCCAACCGCAATGTCACCACAGGCCAGATCATCATCTTCGGCCTGACCGGTGGGCTGATCCCTTGTCCCGCATCCATCACCGTGTTGCTGCTGTGCCTGCAGCTGAAGAAGTTCACGCTGGGCGCAGCGTTGGTCTTGTGCTTCAGCATCGGCCTGGCGTTGACGATGGTGACGTCGGGCGCGCTCGCCGCGTTGAGCGTCAAGCACGTATCCAAGCGCTGGAGCGGCTTCGGAGCGTTCGCACGCAAGGCGCCGTACTTCTCAAGCGCCTTGATATTGCTCGTCGGGCTCTATGTCGGCTATGAAGGCTTGCACGCGCTCAAGTTGTTGGGGGCGTGAATCCAGGGTCAACAGCGCCAAGCTCGAGAAAAGCGTTGCGGCTGCAGCAGAAAAACAAAAGCCCCGGGCTGGCCGGGGCTCAACGCATCTTCGCTGTCATAACGTTAACGCGCCTGCTCAGGGAGGAAAAGCAGGGAAACTGGCCGCAGCCAAGCTGACCTTGCCCCCGAAAAACGTAGTTCTTGGCTGATGATGGAATCAGAGACAGGAGCTACGAGATGAATGACAAGCAAGTGCGTGGGAAG